>NZ_MVFZ01000031.1:0-46917 GCF_002042945.1 Citrobacter sp. A316 | reverse complement strand
AGCATGGAAGGATATAATCTAATAAGAAATCTTCCAAAAAAATTAACACTAGGATTTAGAATTGAATCATTGTCATTATTGATTTGCATTCCAATAATGATCGGTTTTTTAATCATTTTCTAAATAAAGGGACTCCACTGGAGTCCCTTCTTTAATTTTACTTCAATGCACCCTATATCTGGTCAACAATCCTGTCGTAAGTAGCAGCAGGTAATAACCCACTCACAAAAACGTTTGGATTCACTTTAGCGATCAGCTACTGGCGAATGTGATCTGTTACCTAAAATCACAATAGCCCTATCGCCACATCATTCACTGTTGACCCGATTAGGCGCTTGTGCCGCCCTCCGGCAATGCCTGATGCGCTGCGCTTATCAGGCCTACAGTGAATGGTGTAGGCCCGATAAACTCTCAGCTTCGCGCTTTTAGCGCGGCAATATCCGCAGGCGTGGTGCGACAGCACCCGCCAATCAACCGGGCGCCAGCGGCCTGCCACTGCGGCAGATAATCCGCCAGCTGCGCACAATGCTCACCGTGATGATGCCAGGTTTTGCTCACCGCATCGTACTGCTCGCCCGAGTTCGGATACACCACCAGCGGCAGCGCCGTTAAGCCGTGTAAATGCTGCAACGCAGCGGTGGTGTTTTCCAGTGCAATACAGTTAATGCCTAGCGCCACCACCTGCGGATAACCCGCCAGCAACGCAACCACGTCACGCAGCAGCGTACCGTCGCTCAGGTGCTCGCTGTCGCGCAGGGTAAATGAGAACCACGCCCGCGCACGCGGATATGCGGTCAACAGCTCAGCCAACGCCTCAATCTCGGCAAAATTCGGCAGGGTTTCGCAGGCCAGCAGATCGGCCCCGGCATCCAGCAAGGCTTCCACGCGCGGGCGATGAAACGCCTGAAATGCCTCAACGCTACAATGATAATCGCCACGGTATTCAGAGCCATCCGCCAGATACGCGCCGTAAGGCCCGACGGATCCCGCCACCAACAGCGTTCCCGCCTGCGGGTTCTCTGCCAGATACGCTTCACGGGCTTTACGAGCCAGCTCCACGCTTTTGCCAATCAGCGCTTTCGACTGCGCTTCATCCAGACCTCGCGCGGCGAAGCCCGCCGGCGTCGCCTGATAGCTGGCAGTGATCGCGCATTGCGCCCCCGCCCGGTAGTAATCAAGATGCACTTCGCGGATAAGCTCCGGGTTTTCTACCAGCACTTTGGCTGACCACAGGCTGTCGGCTAAGTTACACCCTCGCGCTTCCAGCTCCGTCGCCATCGCGCCATCCAGCAGCAGGATATCCTGTTTATCAAGGAGAGCGCGTAACGGATTATTCTGCGACATGTTCTGGCTCCTGTTTTGCGTTTCGGGGTTGAGTAAGGAAATAAGCACCATAGCACAACGCAACAAACGGTAACCCGCACCACAACGCAATTCTCTGCGCTGGATCGAATGCCAGCCCTACACAGGCCACCAGGCACAGCACAAAACCTAATACTGGCACCAGCGGATACCACGGCGCGCGATAATGTAATTCACTCAATGCCTTACCTTGTTGCAGATGACGGCGGCGAAAAACAAAATGCGAGGCGCAGATACTCAGCCACACCGCCACCACCGCAAACCCGGAGATTGCCGACAGCGCAACAAATACCGTATCCGGGGCCACCACGCTGGAAAACAGCGCCAGCACACCACCGAGCATACTGACTGACAGCGCCGTCAGCGGCACGCCGTTTTTCGTTACTCGCGCAAAACAGGCCGGTAGCGTACGTTCATTCGACAGCGACCACAGCATGCGCCCGGAAGCATATAACCCGGAGTTCGCCGCAGAAAGAATAGCCGTCAGGATCACGAAGTTAAAAATATCAGCGGCGTACGGGATCCCAACTTTCTCAAACACCAGCACAAACGGGCTTTTCTCCACGCCCGCCTGCTGCATCGGGATCAGCGCCGCCAGCACAAACACGGTGCCAATAAAGAAAATAATCAGTCGCGCGATGGTAGTACGAATCGCTACCGGGATAACTTTGCGCGGATTTTCCGTTTCACCAGCGGCAATGCCGATAAGCTCGGTACCCGAAAAAGCAAAGTTCACTGCCACCATAGTCATCAGGATCGGTAAGCCGCCGTGCGGGAACCAGCCTTCCGCCGTGATATTACTCAGCCCCGGCGCGGGGGAACCATCCTGCATCGGGAGAAAGCCGAAAATCGCCGCCCCGCCGAGGATGATAAAAGCGATGATAGTGACCACTTTGACCAGCGAGAACCAGAACTCCCCTTCGGCAAAAAAGTGCGTGGAGATCACATTCAGGCCAAAAATAATCGCACAGAACACCACGCACCAGATCCATACTGGCACCTGTGGAAACCAGTACTGCATACAGAATCCGGCGGCGGTAAAACTCGAACCCAGCGCCACGGTCCAGGTCAGCCAGTAGAGCCAGGCCACGGTATACCCCGTTGCCGGGCCAAGATAGCGCGCGGCATAGACGTGAAACGCCCCGGTCTCCGGCATCGCGACCGACAGCTCGCCCAGACACTGCATAACCAGCCAGACCACCAGCGCACCAATCAGATAGGCCAGCAGCGTTCCCGCCGCTCCGGTGGTGGAGATGATGTACCCGGTATTGAAGAATAATCCTGTGCCAATCACGCCGCCCAGGGAAAGCATAATCAGGTGACGCGTTTTCATTGTGCGCTTCAGTGGCGCATTTTGTTGTGTTGTTTGCATATAACCTTCTAAACGTATGGACATCTAAACATCCAAAGAAGGTTTGTTATACCGCGTTTGTTAACAGAATGCAAAGTCAACCCTGCACCAGACGCAGATGACCGCGCCGGGCGCTTAATAGCGGGTGGGGATTAATAATCAAATACAAAAAGGGCCGCCAGCTCATAACGCCTCCGTTGCCATGTTTTATCTAAACTTTGGCAACACAGTTGACTGACGGCGTTCACCCGGAAGTGGGAACCGAATCTCCCCACTCACACAAGCGAATGAATGCTTAAGCACCGCTGGCCGGGATCGGCATCTGCGATTTGCGGCTCATCAGAATAAATACCGCCAGGCCTGCCAGCAAAATGCCCGGCGCAGAAGCCGCCATCACTCCTACCGTTCCGGTGCCGAGCGCTAACATTTTCCCTGCCAGTAGCGGACCGCTCATCGCGCCCAGACGCCCGACTGCGACGGCGGTGCCCACGCCTGTGGCGCGGATCTGCGTGCTGTAAAACAGCGGCGCCAACGCATACAGCACGCTTTGCCCGCCGGTGGCAAACATCCCCGCCACAAATCCCGCCATTAGCATGCCGCTCAATGACGACACCGTACCCAGCGCCAGCAGTGAAGCCAACATTCCGGTGTAGATCAGCAGCGACATCACCACCGGGCGCAGTTTGTCCATTAACGCCCCGAGAATTAACGTGCCGCTGGCTGCGCCAATTTGCAGAGCAAACATCACACCCGCCGCCTGCGAGGGCTGAAAGCCCTGCTCCACCAGCAGCATCGGCAGCCAGTTGATCAGCATATACACCACCAGCAGGGTGAAGAAATAGCACAGCCACAGCAGCAGCGTGGCGCTCGCCGTCGCTGGCGCAAACAGGGCCCGCAACGGTGCGGCGACCACCTGCGTTTGTTGGGTATAAACCTGCGATTCCGGCAGCCAGCGCATCAACAGCGGTACCAGCAGCAGCGGGATCACCCCGCCTACCCAGAACACGGTTTGCCAGGCGGAGGCCAGACCGCTAAACCCGAGCGCTGCCGCCAGCGCCGCGCCAATCGGCACACCGCAGTACATCAGGCTCACCGCCGTACCGCGAAAACGCGGGCCCGCCGCCTCGGAGGTCAGCGCGATCAGGTTCGGCAACGCTGCGCCCAGCCCGACGCCGGTCATCAGACGGGCAAACACCAGCGATGAGAAATCCCAGGAAATCGCCGTCGCCAGCGAGAACAGGCCGAACAGCCCCACTGAGGCAATCAGAATGCGCTTGCGACCATAGCGGTCGGCCAACATGCCGCCCACAAGCGCGCCGGGCAGCAGCCCGAGAATGCCCGCGCTGAAGATCCAGCCCATCTGCATTTTATCCAGCGCAAACGCGTGGGCGATACCGACGGCAGCGATACCGGCGGCTTGTAAATCCAGCCCTTCCATCAGGGCAACTAAAAAGCAAAGCCCAACGGTCAACGTCAGGCGGTAAGATGCGGGGGTACGGGTCGTCATAAGATGTCCCTCTGAGGTCACGATGCAGGTGAATCGCGGCTGATACATTGCCAGCCGCGTAATCATTTTTTATTTGCGGTTGCGCAGATCCAGCGCCACGTCGACGATCATATCTTCCTGACCGCCCACCATCCGGCGTTTGCCCAGTTCCACCAGAATATCTACTGCGCTCAGGCCATAGCGTGCTGCCGCCACTTCGCAATGACGCAGGAAGCTGGAGTACACCCCGGCATAGCCCAGCGCCAGCGTTTCACGATCCACCCGCACCGGGCGGTCTTGTAGTGGACGCACCAGGTCATCGGCGGCGTCCATCAGCGCATACAGATCGGTGCCGTGCTGCCAGCCGAGTTTATCCGCAGCGGCGATAAACACTTCCAGCGGCGCGTTGCCCGCACCTGCGCCCATCCCCGCCAGACTGGCGTCGATACGGTCACACCCCTCCTCCACCGCGGCAATCGAGTTCGCCACGCCGAGGCTCAGGTTGTGATGCGCATGCATTCCGGTTTCTGTTTCCGGCTTCAGCACCGCTTTCAGTGCGCGGAAGCGGGCGCGAATATCGCTCATGTTCATTGCGCCGCCGGAATCGACCACATAGATACAGGTCGCGCCGTAGTTTTCCATCAGCTTCGCCTGCTGCGCCAGGTTCTCCGGAGTGGTCATATGGCTCATCATCAGAAAACCGACGGTATCCATGCCAAGCTCACGCGCATACTGAATATGCTGGGCCGACACGTCCGCTTCGGTACAGTGAGTCGCCACGCGCACTACCCGTGCGCCAGCCTGATACGCATTTTTCAGGTCATGAATAGTGCCGATCCCCGGCAGCAACAGCGTGGCGATTTTGGCATGTTTCACCACGTCCGCCGCCGCTTCAATCCACTCCAGGTCGCTATGCGCACCAAAGCCGTAGTTAAAGCTGGAACCTTGTAAACCGTCGCCGTGGGCCACTTCAATAGAATCAACCCGTGCGTCGTCCAACGCTTTGGCTATCTGGCGCACATTCTCCAGCGAATACTGATGACGAATGGCGTGCATACCGTCGCGCAGGGTCACGTCAGAGATATAGAGTTTTTTACCGTTCATGCTGCTTCTCCTGCCTGACGAGCGAGGGACTGCGCCATCTTCTCAGCGGTCGCCAGCGCGCTGGAGGTCATAATGTCGAGGTTGCCCGCATAGGCAGGTAAATAGTGCGCCGCGCCTTCCACTTCCAGATACACCGCGGTTTTCAGCCCAGAGAACTGGCCGATACCCGGCAGATTCACCGGTTTATCCTCCGGGATGACTTCAAACTGGACACGCTGTTTCAGGCGATAGCCCGGCACGTACGCCTGCACCGCCGCCGCCATCTCATTAATCGACGCTTCAATTTCAACTTCAGAGGCCGCTTCGCTCAACACATACACCGTGTCACGCATCATCAGCGGCGGCTCGGCCGGATTAAGGACAATAATGGCTTTGCCTTTTGCCGCGCCGCCGACCACTTCAATCGCCTTCGAAGTCGTTTCGGTAAACTCGTCGATATTGGCGCGGGTGCCCGGTCCTGCCGATTTACTGGCGATCGAGGCGATAATCTCGGCGTAATGGACTTTTGCCACGCGAGAAACTGCCGCCACCATCGGAATGGTCGCCTGTCCGCCGCAGGTCACCATATTGACGTTCTGCTGTTCAACGTTGGCGGCCAGATTCACCACCGGCACGCAGTACGGGCCGATTGCCGCGGGCGTCAGGTCGATCAGGCGGATGCCAGGTTTAACGGCGCGTAACGCGGCGTCGTTCTTCACATGCGCGCCTGCGCTGGTGGCATCAAACACGATGTCGATGTCGGCGAATTCCGGCATGGCGATAAGCCCTGTCACCCCTTCATGGGTGGTGGCAACGCCCATGCGCCGGGCACGCGCCAGACCATCTGATTCCGGATCGATACCGACCATCACCGCCATTTCCAGATGCACGCCGTGACGCAGAATTTTTATCATCAAATCGGTACCGATGTTGCCGGAGCCGATAATGGCGACTTTACGCTTACTCATGACTGACTTCCTTTTGTAACCGCCGCTGAAAAGGTGGCGGCGACTGAACCAATACCGTCGATATGGGCTTCGAAACGATCGCCCGCATTCACCGCCACCATCGGGCCTAACGCTCCGGTGAGGATAATGTCTCCGGCACGCAGCGGCTCGCCGAGGCTGGCCATTTTGCGCGCCAGCCAGACGGCAGCGTTGATCGGATGTCCCAGGCATTCGCTGCCGCGCCCGCTGGAGACCTCTTCGTTGTTGCGCGTCATTTTCATCGCGCAGTTTTTCAGATCTAATCCTGCCGGACGCTGTGCCGGACTGCCGACCACATACACGCCACAGGAGGCGTTATCCGCCACGGTATCAACAAATTTGATCGACCAGTCGCGGATACGGCTGCCGACCACTTCCAGTGCGGGAAGTACCCACTCGATGGCGTTGTAAAGCTCATCAAACGTGGTGTCGGTATTGGGCAGATCGCGGTTCAGCACCAGCGCAATCTCCGCTTCAATCCGCGGTTGCAGCACGCGGGAAAACGGGATGGTTTCGTTATCGCCATAACACATATCAGCAAACAGCGTGCCGAAGTCCGGTTGATCGACGCCCAGCTGCTGCTGCACTTTAGGGTGTGTCAGCCCCACTTTGCGCCCGACCACACGACGCCCGCGCGCCACGTCGTACTGCACGTTGATGCGCTGAATGGCGTAGGCCGCTTCGGCGTTATCCACACCAATCAATTCACGCAGCGGGGCGATGGATTCCCCTTTTTCTTCAGCCTGACGTAAATCAGCGGCCAGCTGCTCAAGATTACGATTCGTCATGTCCGTTCCTTAAGGGCGAGCGAGGAAGTTCAGCACCAGTTGGTTAAAGGCATCCGCATGCTCCCACTGCGCCCAGTGCCCGCAGTCGCGGTAGATGTGCAGCTCAGAACCGGCAATCCCGGAAAGCAGGCGCAGACCGGCATCCATCGGCACAAAGCGGTCATTGCGTCCCCAGACAATCAGGGTCTGGGCTTTGATTTCCCCCAGACGCGGGCTGAAATCCGGGAACTGTTTCGGGTTGGCCTCCAGACTCAGGACAAAGTTTTCCAGATGATCGCGACGCGACAGCATGTTGTTCAAACGCGCTTCGAACAGCGCCTCGGTCAGGTCGCTGGTATCGAAGACAAAGATATCCATCATCAGCTTCAGATTCTCGATGGTCGGCTCGCGATACAGCTGATTCAGGCGCTTGATTCCTTCGGTTGGCATCGGGGTAAACAGGCTCATGCCGCCCGTTCCGCCGCCCATCAGTACCAGCTTGCCCACGCGCTCCGGCCAGCTCAAAGTAAACGCCACGGCACTGTGACCGCCCATCGAGTTACCCAGCAGGTGGACTGTTTGAATATCCAACTGATCAACCACGCTCTTCAGGATGCGAGCATTGAGATCGGATCGCGAACCGCGGTTAACGATCCCATCGCTTTTGCCCCAGCCAGGACAATCCAGCAGGATCACCCGGTATCCAGCTTCCACTAGCGGATCGATATTGCGGCTGAAGTTTGCCCAGCCCGTTGCACCCGGACCAGAGCCATGCAGCAGCACGACGGTCTCATCGCCCTGCCCACAGTCATTAAAATGCACGCGTAGGGTTTCGCCTGCTTCCTGTACCTCCAGAAAACGACTGGTAGCGGCTTCGGTTTGCGGTTGGTAAGTCATGATGTTCTCCTGCATATTCAGTTCAGTTCTGTGTAGTGGCACTCAGGGAGCCGAATCCGGCGATCCACTCCGGGATCGGACGGTAATAACGGCCTTCGCTGCGCCAACTGCCAAAGGCAGAAATGGCGGCAAAGGCGGCAACCCAGGTTTTAACTTCGTGCGTTGATTTGCCCGCCATCGCGGACAGCTCTTCGTTACTGACCGCGTCCAGTTCCTGCAAACGCCCCTGCTCAAGCAGGGTCATAAAACGGTTATCCCAGACGGGGTTAAGCGGGTGCAGCGTGTTTTGATCGACCACAAACTTCTCGGCGGCGCTAATCACCCGCTGCTGGCGCAGCTCACGCTCGTTTTCAGGCAACTGTTTTCCGCTGCCGAGCAGGCGGTCACGCATATGGGCATCAGCCTTCGCCAGCTCCGGTACCGGTGGCTGATGCGACAGACCACCGGAGCCTAAAAACAGCACGCGCTTATTCAGCGAGCTGGCGAAACGGCCAATCGCTTCACCGAGCATGCGGGTGCGCTGAAAGCCCGGCAGCGGCGTGGCGACGCCGTTAATAAACACCGGCAGCACCGGCACCTTATCCAGACCACCGAGCAAAAACTCCAGCGGCTGCGCGAAGCCATGATCGACCTGCATGTTGTAGGACACGGCGAGATCGATACCGCTTTTCATCACCGCGTGGGCGCAGGCTTCAGCGAGATCTGTCGGCACCGGCAGTTCCCCCGCCGCGCTGCCGAAATCACCAATCGCCGTAGCGCCAACGCCTAAACAGAACGGCGGCATCACGTCGTAGAAAAATCCGTTGTAGTGATCGGGGGCAAACAGCACTACCAGTTCAGGTTCGAACGCCGCAATACGCGCCCGGGCGCTGGCGATCACGCCGTTAACCTCGTCGAGCACAGCCTGTGCCGGGTCGACATAGCCCACCAGAGGCGAATGGGAAAGACAGTGAAGATAAGCGTGCATATCAGGCAACCTTTTCAACAGGAATGTCGGCAGTAGCGCGAGTGAGCGTCATCACCGACGCCAGTTTATTCAGGGTGCTGCCCAGGGTTTGCGGAATGGCGATGGCGGCGACAAAGCGGTCCGGGCGCATGACTACCAGCGCGGCGTTGTGCTGGGCAAACCACGCGCGCAGGCGGTTTTGCGTATCGCCAATGCGGGTAACGCCATCGTGGTTATCCTGATCGGTATGTATCTGCGTATCCGGCACGACCTGGATAAAACGCGTCCCCAGCGCCTGCCACTGTTGGATCTGCGCCTCGCTCATGCCCCATAGCGGGTTACAACCCCAGCCAATCACCGCGAAATTCGGTCCGATGACGTTGTCGAGCAGCGTCACTTCACCTGATTCCAGCGTCACCTTCGGCTGGATAAACATCTTGCCGACCGGTGACGTTTTCACGTCGCCTTCACGCAACAGCGCCCCGGCGTGGTACTGCGGCATGGGTTTAAAGCGCATTTCAAGGAAGTAGCGTTTGACCGGCGGAATATAGTTCAGCAGCCAGGAAACCCCGTCGCGCACCGCACCATGCCAGCGTTTGGGCGGTGCAAGTACGTTGCCTGCGGTCACGGAGAGGTCGATCATCGCTTTGGCGTGGTCGCGGCGTTCCTGCTGGTAGGTATCCAACAGCGCATCGCCGGCTTTACCGTTAATCACCAGCGCCAGTTTCCACGCCAGGTTAAAGGCATCGCGCATGCCGCTGTTGTACCCCTGCCCCTGCCAGACCGGCATAATGTGCGCCGCATCGCCCGCCAGCAGCACGCGGTCAATGCGAAAACGTTCGGCCAGACGGGCGTTATGGGTATACACGCGCTGGCGGATCAGCTCGACGTTGTCCGGGTTCGGCAGCACTTTGCTCAAGAGCTGGCGCATATTCTGCGGCTCGCTAAGCTGCGCTTCGGTTTCCCCCGGCATCACCATAAATTCGAAACGGCGCACCGCATGCGGCAGCGCGGCGGAGACGTACGGGCGCACCGGATCGCAGCACAGATACACATGCGGCGTGCTGAGCGGATCGTTGGCGATATCTACCACAATCCACTGATTCGGCGCGGTTTTACCTTCAAACGGCACGTTCAGCGAGCGTCTGACGTTGCTGCCGCCGCCGTCACAAGCCACCAGCCACTGGGCCTTCACCGTTTCACGTTGACCGTCCGGCGCTTTCAGATTCAGCGTCACTTCGCCGTTTTGCTGGCTGAAGGCCTCAAGCTCGCGGGAGAACAGGCAGCGCACGTTGGGAAAACGCGACAACCCTTCCAGCATCACCGCGTCCACCTGCGGCTGAATAAACGCATTGCGGCGCGACCAGCCAAATTCGTCAGTCATCGGCTGGATATCAGCAAAACAGCGGCCTTTCGGGGTGAGAAAGCGCATCGCATGCCACGGCGTGGTGTGCGGCAAAACGTTCTCGACCAGACCCACAGACTGCATGGTGCGTAACGCTTCATCGTCAATGCCGATGGCGCGAGGATAGTCGATCAGCGTGTCGAGCTTCTCCACTACCAACACCTCAATGCCCATCTGGCCAAGATAATTGGCCATCATTAGCCCTACCGGACCGGCACCAGCAATCGCCACCTGCGCGGTATGCTGCACAGCGGGTTGGATATCCGGGTTTTTTGTTGTCATTTCAGAACCTCACGACTCGGACAAAACGCAATTGCAGACCCTGGTGAGGCGCAATCTGTTTTGTTAAAAATATGTGAATAATTTTTTGTTGTGCGGTCAGTATAGGAGTGAGTTTTTGCGCTACAATCAAAACATGCCTGGATGTGCACTAAGTGCACAACGTTGTTTTACCTGTAGATTTGTCAATAAATATGAAAAATGACGAGAGCACTGAGTACAAAACCGTACGCGGATTAACGCGCGGATTAATGTTATTAAATATGTTAAACCGCCTTGATGGTGGGGCCAGTGTTGGCTTACTTGCTGAGTTAAGCGGCCTGCATCGCACCACGGTCAGACGACTGCTGGAAACCCTGCAGGATGAGGGTTACGTCCGGCGCAGCCTGTCCGATGACAGCTTTCGCTTAACCATTAAAGTCCGCCAGCTCAGCGAGGGGTTTCGTGACGAGCAGTGGATTTCTGCACTCGCCGCCCCGCTGCTGGGGGATTTGCTGCGCGAGGTCATCTGGCCGACCGACGTTTCCACGCTGGATGTGGACGCGATGGTGGTACGTGAAACCACCCACCGCTTCAGCCGACTGTCATTTCACCGGGCGATGGTAGGGCGTCGTTTGCCACTGCTGAAAACCGCATCCGGCCTGACCTGGCTGGCATTTTGCCCGGAGAATGAACGTCAGGAACTGATTGAAATGCTGGCCTCGCGACCGGGAGAAGAGTTCCAGCTTGCGCGCGAACCGCTGAAGCTCAATGCCATTTTGACCCGCGCGCGAAAAGACGGTTTTGGCCAGAACTTTCGCGGTTGGGATCAGGAAGAGAAAATCGCTTCTATCGCCGTCCCCATCCGCAGCGAACAGCGGGTGATCGGCTGCCTGAATCTGGTGTATATGGCCAGCGCCATGACCATCGAACAGGCTGCAGAAAAGCATCTTCCAGCCTTACAAAAGGTGGCGAAACAGATAGAGGACGGCGTCGAGTCGCAGGAGATTTTGGTTGCCGGGAGGTGAGATGGATCACAGTTATGCGGATCATCTGATTGATAGCTGGCATAATTCACTAACCGACCGATAAAACTCTATGACGCCTTGCCCAAAAAATATCTTCATTACATAGTGTGCATTCGTTTTCTGCCAGGAGGCTGCATGTTAAAGGTCATTGCTGAGGATTTTATCAAACCTGAGTATATTGAAACCGTTCTCCCGTTGTATCGTGAGCTAATATCGGCAACGAAGAAAGAACCGCATTGTATTGCTTACGACCTCTATATTGATGAAAAAGATCCGAGCCATTTTATTTTTATCGAAGAATGGCCAAACCACGCAGCTCTTGATGAACATTGTGCCAGCGAGCATTTCCGACGACTTGTACCACTAATCGATCAATACACGCGCCAGGAAGCACGTTACATATTGATGGATGGAGTAGTGAACCCTCATTAATATTAACTTTATGCAGGAGAACATATTGAAAAAGCATAAAAAATGTCTGGGATATATTTCGATTGTTGTCGATGATTACGACAGAGCTATCGATTATTACACCAACAAACTCGGTTTTACCCTGGTTGAAGATACTCCGCAGCCGGGGAAACGTTGGGTTGTGGTATCGCCGAACCCGGACAGTGATTGTCATTTGCTACTCTCCAGGGCTGCTAATGAAACTCAGGAAGCGTTCATCGGTAACCAGTGTGGCGGGCGGGTCTTCCTGTTTCTGCAAACTGATGATTTCTGGCGTGATTACAATACAATGAAGACAGCTGGTGTTCAGTTCTGCGAAGCTCCCAGAGAAGAAGAATACGGTACCGTGGTAGTCTTTGAGGATCTCTATGGTAATCGATGGGATTTACTACAGAGAAAGTAAACACCATATGTAACCATTAACGTTATCTGACTCAACTGGATATACATTTCTGGCACAAAATTGTTCTTCCCGCGCCACAAATAAAAAAACCGAAACCCGCTTCTGAAAAGAGCAGCGTTCCGGTTTTTATTCAGTCTGAAGGGTTTCAGACTTTAAGCAGTTTCACCGTCGCGTCGATGTCGATTTCATCTTCCGAGAAGATCAGCGTCGTGCCCTGGAAGGTGGTGATGGCCAGCTTTTTCAGCGTGCGCATTTCGCCAGGCTTGGCGTCTGATTTCGGTCGGATGCTATTCATCAGCACGCCAACAGACAGCACCGCATTTTCTTTGTCGATACGAGTCTCAGCAGGGACTTCTTCGCTGTAGACCAGGTATGACTTGATCGCCGTGAGCTTCAGACGCTCGCCTGCGATATAGATGTATTTGCTGTCTGGTATGACTTTTACCGCGTAGGCAGACAAGCCTTTGTTGTTGGTGGTGGGCTCAAAAGTCACCGCCGCGTCTTTCTTGATCAGCTCAGGATTAGCAACCTTAATCACATGAAAATAACGGTTGTCGCCGTTTTCATCTTTGATAAATCCAAAGCCTTTATCTTTAAACCACGTTGTGATTGTTCCGTTCATTGCTGTTTCCGCCTGATTAACCTATTACTCGTAGAGTATACCTACTCAATTTGCGCGCAGTGTAAAACACAGGCCATGTCTTTGGCTACTCGTTACCCCAACGATTGAGGAACTCTGCGATATCATCGATACGCTGAGCGTCGACACCTGCCACGGTAGCCATCTCCTGCTGCGCTTCTTCGCTGATCTCTTCGTTGTTCATCAAACGGGTGATCAACTGCTGGAAGTAGTGCGCCAGCGCATCACGTTCTGTGTCGCTCACCAGCTTTGCGGCCTCGGTCGCGTACTCGTCGGCGATATCATAATATTTAAGCGGAATGTCGTTGTTCATCAGTTGCTCCGGGGTAAATGCGTGTGCCAGCAGTTGCCTGCCGCGTCTGATGTGAATGATAGCATTCTTATTTCATGGTTCGCGATCTGTTTTATTGGCCACTATGTATTACATATATCAATAATGTTTTCTGGCACCACTTCGTATTTAATAAACTCTTCCATATTTAAATAACAGTATTCTTATTCAGTTCGATATAATGGCTGCGAATTAAATAATAAGTCTGGAAGGAAATATTAATTTACTTTAATTACATAATTGATATCTGTCATCTGCAGTTGGCCCAATCCCATCGCTAGTCGCCCATTTGCCCACATTCATCTTCTGGACAACACTCTACGATGACACCACTGACCCAACACGTGGAGCAAACACCATGAACATCACGCAAATCCGTAACGCCACGCAGCACATCACCTTTGGTGGCAAAACCTTTCTGATCGACCCTATGCTGGCGGCAAAAGGCACTTATCCGGGCTTTGCTGGAACGGCACGCGCCGAGATCCGCAACCCGACCGTTGATCTGCCCGTCGATATCGACACGCTGCTCAACGTTGATGCGCTGATCGTGACCCATCTGCATGAAGACCACTGGGATGAAGCCGCGGCTCGTGTCGTGCCGAAAGACAAACCGATTTATGTGCAAAACGATCGCGATGCGCAGGTACTGCGGGAACAAGGTTTCACGCAACTGACCGTACTGACGCAAAACACCGCGCTTGGCGATATCACCCTGCGTAAAACAGGCGGCCAGCACGGTTCGGATCGCGCTTACGCCATCCCGCAAATGGCAGAGCGTCTGGGTGATGCCTGCGGGGTTATCTTCCAGCATCCGGCGGAAAAAACGCTGTATCTGGTCGGGGACACCATCTGGCGCGACGAGGTGGAAACCAACATGCGGACGTTCCAACCAGGCGTAGTCATTCTGAACGCAGGCTTTGCCCACGTTATCGGTTTTGGCCCAATTATCATGGGCGCGGAAGATGTGCTAAAAACCCACTTCACGCTGCCCGAAGCACAAATTGTGGCGACCCACATGGAGGCGATTAACCACTGTCTGCTGACTCGCTCAGCCTTGAAAGAGTACGCCCGCGACAACCAGATTGCGCAATTCGTTAACGTGCCGGAAGATGGCGAAACCCTGACGTTTTAAACTCCACAGAGGAATCGTATGCAACCGCTTAACGTCGCCATTGTTGCCGTGGAAGATTTCAGCCCGTTTCACTTCTCGGTGCCGTGCATTATTTTTAGCGACAAAGTAGCGGCGAAAAAGCGCTTTGAGGTGCAACTGTGCGCTGAACAGCCGGGCATCGTTTCCTCGCAGGATGGCTTCTCCATTACCGCAGCCTACGGCTATGAAGCGGTGGAGGCCGCCGATATTGTGGTGATCCCCTGGTGGGGCACCACCGCGCATCGGCCACCACAAAGCCTGCTTGATGCGCTCAACCGCGCCCGACAAAACGGCGCGCAGATTGTCGGGCTATGTCTGGGCGCGTTTGTTCTCGGCTATGCCGGTCTGCTGGATGGCAAACGGGCGGCTACGCACTGGGAGTTCGAACAGGATTTTCAGGCGCGCTTTCCGGCCGCTCGTCTGGATATCAACGCGCTATACGTGGATGACGACGGTATTATTACTTCGGCAGGCACCGCCGCCGCGCTGGATTGCTGCCTGTACGTCATCCGCCAGCGTTTTGGCAGCACTGTGGCGAATCAGATTGCCCGACGGATGATTGTGCCGCCACATCGCGAGGGCGGCCAGGCGCAGTTTATTGAGCAGCCGGTGGCGAAAAATACCAAAGATCAGCGCATCAACGTCCTGCTCGACTATTTGCGCCAGCATCTCCATGAACCACATAACCTCGACGAGCTGGCGCAACGGGTGATGATGAGTCGTCGCACCCTCACCCGTCATTTTATGAAAGCCACCGGATCAAGCGTGGCTGAATGGTTGATTGCCGAGCGCCTGCGCCGTAGCCAGACGTTGCTGGAGTCCAGCCAGTTACCCGTTGAACGCATCGCCGAACAGGTTGGTTTTCAGTCGCCCGTCACCTGGCGCCAGCATTTTAAATCCCACTTTGGCGTTAGCCCGGCTGAATGGCGTAAAACCTTTCGCGGCGATTAGCCTCTTTTTTGCGCCAGCCAGACGGTGTGCCCGGTGCAGTGCGGATCTTCCATCACCATCTCAACCACCGCAAAACCATGCGCTGACAGCAATGCGCGGTATTCGTCCGGCGCGAGGCTGGCGTGAAACAGCGGCTCACCCTCAAATTGCCCCATCGCGATGCCGTTGTCCGTGCCGCTGGTAAACATCAGTGCGCTGCCGGGATGGCTTAGGCGGTCAAAAATCGGGAACATCTTTTGCTGGTCCTGCTGAGTTAAATGGAAAAAGCTGTCCCAGGCGATCAGACCATCGAAAGTCTCATTGAGTGCCAGCTCGCGCATATCCTGCTCCAGCCAGCGCTGTGCGGGAAAAGTGTTCCGGGCCCGTGCCAGCATCGCCGGGGAACCATCAACGCCGGTAAGCTGAAAACCTTGCTGGATAAAATAACCGGCGATCGGCTGACCGTTGCCGCAGCCAATATCCACAATGCTGCCCTGCCCGCCGATCACGGAAATAAACTTATCGAGCCAGCTTTTCTCGAACAAGGTGCGCGAGCGCTGGCTGGCAAAGGCATCCGCATAACGTCGGTAGATGGACAGAATATTATTTGCCGCAGAATCGCTCACAATGTCCTCACTTTTTTCTTCTGTTAGGTATAACGACGATAAATCCTTCAGCACACTATCCTCAAACCCTGGAATGTGCCTCGCAGAACCCATGCGCAAATACCCCAAAACCGTCCCGCTGTGGCATCATAGCGCACAGATAACGTCATGACAGGGGTGATAAACGTGAAACCGGTAACGCTATACGATGTTGCAGACCATGCAGGCGTCTCTTACCAGACCGTCTCGCGCGTCGTGAACCAGGCCAGCCACGTTTCCGCAAAAACCCGACAGAAAGTTGAGGCCGCGATGGCGGAACTCAATTACATCCCTAACCGCGTCGCACAGCAGCTGGCTGGCAAACAGACGCCACTAATTGGCGTTGTGACGGCAAACCTTGCCCTGCATGCCCCCTCACAAATCGTTGCCGCCATAAAATCCCGCGCCGACCAGTCTGGTGCCAGCGTGGTGATCGCCATGGTCGAGCGCAGCGGCGTGGAGTCCTGTAAAGCTGCGGTCCACAATCTGCTTGCTCAACGTGTAACCGGGCTTATCATCAACTATCCGCTGGATGAAGAAGATGCCATTGCCGTGGCCACCGCCTGCGGAACGGTGCCGGTGCTGTTTCTCGATGTCTCTGACCTGACGCCAATTAACAGCGTGATTTTCTCTCATGACGACGGCGCGCGCCTCGGCGTTGAACATCTGGTGCAGTACGGACATCAGCGTATCGCCCTGCTGAGCGGGCCGCACACTTCCGTTTCGGCAAGGCTTCGACATGCGGGCTGGCACAAGTATCTGGCACATTACCAGCTACAACCCGTTGTGGAGCTGGAAGGTGACTGGAGCGCGATGTCTGGTTTTCAGCAAACGATGCACATGCTAAATAACGGTAACCTCCCTACCGCCATGCTGGTCGCTAACGATCAAATGGCGCTGGGCGCGATGCGGGCAATCAGCGAGTTCGGTCTGCGGGTCGCCGTAGATATATCGGTAATAGGCTACGATGACACAGAAGACAGCGCCTGTTACATCCCACCGCTGACCACCATCAGGCAGGATTTCCCGTTGCTGGGTGAAACCAGCGTCGACAGGCTGCTGCAACTCCCCCGTGGCGAATCAACCGCGGGCAACCAACTGCTGCCAGTCACCCTGGTCAAGCGCAAAACGGTTCTTCCTCCCGATACGCAAACCACCACTCCCCAGGCGCTGGCGGATTCACTGATCCAGCTGGCGCGGCAAGTTTCTCAGCTCACCCCTAAAATGTGAACGCATAACAATTGTGTGAGTCAGTTCACTTATTGAACGCCCCATCCTTTACAGCAAGGAGCGCTTGTTCGTATTTTGATTGAAA
This sequence comes from Citrobacter sp. A316, assembly GCF_002042945.1. Lineage (NCBI taxonomy): Bacteria > Pseudomonadati > Pseudomonadota > Gammaproteobacteria > Enterobacterales > Enterobacteriaceae > Citrobacter > Citrobacter sp. A316. Next base: position 29,482 of record NZ_MVFZ01000031.1, on the reverse strand, counting down.
TTGTGAGCGAGTAACAAATTCAAACAGGATACCGTTATGAACCTGAACACAGATTCACTCTCCGCTGTTCTGGCCCGCCGCGACTGGGAGAATCCCGGCGTCACGCAGCTCAACCGGCTGGAAGCGCATCCGCCTTTTTGTAGCTGGCGCTCAGCGGATGATGCGCGGACTAATCAGCGCTCGACTCAGTTACGCTCGCTGAATGGCCAGTGGCAATTTGCCTGGTTTGCCGCACCGGAGGCTGTGCCGGAAAGCTGGCTGACAAGCGATCTGCCACAGGCAGACATCATCAACGTCCCCTCTAACTGGCAGATGGACGGTTATGATGCGCCAATTTATACCAACGTCACCTACCCAATCCCGGTTAATCCTCCGTACGTTCCGGCACAGAACCCGACAGGATGTTACTCGCTCACATTTAATATCGAAGACGCGTGGTTAGATGAAGGTCAGACGCGCGTTATTTTTGACGGGGTCAATTCCGCATTTCATTTGTGGTGCAATGGTCGCTGGGTCGGCTACGGTCAGGATAGCCGTCTACCGTCTGAGTTTGATCTTAGCGATTATCTGCTGCGCGGCGAAAACCGCCTGGCTGTGATGGTGCTGCGCTGGAGCGACGGCAGCTATCTGGAAGACCAGGACATGTGGCGCATGAGCGGCATTTTTCGCGATGTCTCCCTGCTGCATAAGCCCACTACGCAAATCCGCGACCTGCGCATTAATACCCGATTTAATGACGACTTCAGCCGCGCCACGCTGGAAGCGGAAGTCAGAGTGGCGGGCAGCGAGAGCGAAGATTTACGCGTCACCCTACAATTGTGGGAAAGTGAAACGCTCAGCCACGAAACGACCTCACCGCTCGGCAGCGAGATCATTGATGAACGCGGCGCTTATCATGACCGGGTGACTCTACGTCTGAACGTCGAAAAACCGGCGCTGTGGAGTGCCGAAACGCCCAATCTGTACCGCGCCGTTGTGCAGTTACGTACCGCGGACGGAGTGCTGATTGAAGCGGAAGCCTGTGACGTTGGCTTTCGCCAGGTTTGTATCGAAAACGGTCTGCTGCTATTAAACGGCAAGCCGCTGTTGATTCGCGGTACCAACCGCCATGAGCACCATCCGGTCAACGGCCAGGTGATGGATGAGGCGACGATGGTGCAGGACATCATCCTGATGAAGCAGAATAACTTCAACGCCGTGCGCTGTTCCCATTACCCGAACCATCCGCTGTGGTACACCCTGTGCGATCGCTACGGCCTGTATGTGGTCGACGAAGCCAACATTGAAACCCACGGCATGGTGCCGATGAATCGCCTCACCGACGATCCCGCATGGCTGCCAGCCATGAGCCAGCGCGTCACGCGCATGGTACAGCGCGATCGCAACCATCCGAGCATTATCATCTGGTCACTGGGCAATGAATCCGGCCATGGCGTCAATCACGACGCGCTCTACCGCTGGATAAAATCAGAAGATCCGTCACGTCCGGTACAATATGAAGGCGGCGGCGCAAATACCGCGGCGACCGACATTATTTGCCCGATGTACGCCCGCGTCGATCAGGATCAGCCCTTCCCCGCAGTCCCCAAATGGTCGATTAAAAAGTGGCTGTCGATGCCCGGCGAACAACGCCCGCTGATCCTCTGTGAATACGCCCACGCCATGGGCAACAGCTTTGGCGGCTTCGCCAAATACTGGCAAGCGTTCCGTCAGTATCCGCGCCTGCAGGGCGGATTTGTCTGGGACTGGGTGGATCAGTCGCTGATCAAATATGATGTGAACGGCAAAGCGTGGTCAGCCTACGGTGGCGATTTTGGCGACACGCCTAACGATCGTCAGTTTTGCATGAACGGACTGGTATTTGCCGATCGCACCCCGCATCCGGCGTTATATGAGGCCAAACATGAACAGCAGTTTTTCCAGTTCACGCTACTGCCGGGCGCTGAACGCCAGATTGAAGTGACCAGTGAATATCTGTTCCGCCGCAGCGATAACGAAGTTCTGCACTGGTCGATTGCCCTGGACGGCAACCCGCTGGCCGCCGGAGAAATCGTTCTGGATATCGCCCCACAGGGCCGCCAGGTGATTACCCTGCCGAACGTTCCGATGCCGGACACCGCAGGCGAGCTGTGGCTGACGGTGCGCATAGAGCAGCCTCAGGCGACCGCATGGTCAGAAGCCGGGCACATCAGCGCCTGGCAGCAGTGGAAGCTGGAAGAGAAGCTCAGCCTGGTACGTCCATCACGCGCCAGCAGCGCACCACAACTGGATGTTAGCGAAAGCAATTTTACCGTGGCGGCCAACAACACACGCTGGCAATTCGATCGTCAGTCCGGCCTGCTGACACAATACTGGATTGATGATGTAGCCCAGCTGTTAACCCCACTGACCGACCAGTTCACTCGCGCGCCGCTGGACAACGACATCGGCGTGAGCGAATCAACCCGCATCGACCCTAACGCCTGGGTCGAGCGCTGGAAGGCTGCCGGTCACTATCAGGCTGAAGCAACGTTACTGCACTGTGCTGCCGATACGCTGAGCAATGCGGTACTGATCACCACCGAACATGCGTGGCAGTATCAGGGCAAAACGCTGTTCATCAGCCGAAAAAACTACCGCATTGATGGCAGTGGTGAAATGCAGATAACGGTGGATGTCGACGTTGCCAGCGGTACGCCGCATCCGGCCCGCATCGGCCTGAGCTGCCAGCTGGCGCAGGTCGCAGAGCGAGTGAACTGGTTAGGCCTCGGCCCACATGAGAACTACCCGGACCGCCTGGGCGCCGCCTGTTTTGATCGCTGGGATCTGTCGCTTGATGAGATGTACACCCCGTATGTTTTCCCAAGTGAAAACGGTCTGCGCTGCGGCACACGCGAACTGCACTACGGCGCGCATCAGTGGCGCGGAGACTTCCAGTTCAACATCAGCCGCTTTAGCCAGCAGCAACTGATGGAAACCAGCCACCGCCATTTGCTGCAACCTGAAGCGGGCACCTGGCTCAATATTGATGGCTTCCATATGGGCGTTGGCGGCGATGATTCGTGGAGTCCTTCCGTGTCGCCGGAATTTCAGCTAAGCGCCGGACGTTATCACTACCAGGTTATCTGGGGTTAAACATAATAATAATGGGCAGGTTATGACCTGCCCTTATTTTGCCTGAGGAAGTCAGTTATGTATTATTTAAAAAACACTAACTTTTGGATGTTCGGCTTTTTCTTCTTCTTTTACTTTTTTATTATGGGTGCGTATTTCCCCTTCTTCCCTATCTGGTTACACGATGTAAACCATATCAGCAAAGGCGATACCGGCATCATATTCGCCTGTATCTCACTGTTTTCTTTGTTATTCCAGCCAATTTTCGGACTACTATCCGATAAGCTCGGCCTGCGTAAACATCTGCTGTGGGTAATTACCGGCATGCTGGTAATGTTTGCCCCGTTCTTTATTTACGTTTTTGGCCCATTATTACAGGTTAATATTTTATTGGGTTCAATTGTCGGCGGGATTTATCTTGGCTTTATTTACAATGCCGGCGCTCCGGCGATTGAAGCCTATATTGAAAAAGCCAGCCGCCGAAGCAACTTTGAATTTGGTCGCGCGCGCATGTTTGGCTGCGTGGGCTGGGCGCTGTGCGCCTCTATTGCCGGCATTATGTTCACCATCAATAACCAATTTGTCTTTTGGTTAGGCTCCGGCTGTGCGGTCATTCTGGCATTGCTGCTGTTATTTTCAAAAACAGATGCCCCCTCTTCTGCAAAAGTCGCAGATGCGGTAGGTGCCAACAACTCGGCATTCAGCCTGAAGCTGGCGCTGGAGTTATTCAAACAACCGAAACTTTGGTTTCTCTCCCTGTACGTGGTTGGCGTTTCCTGTACTTACGATGTGTTTGACCAGCAGTTCGCCAACTTCTTTACCTCGTTCTTTGCCACCGGCGAACAGGGCACCCGCGTGTTTGGCTACGTCACGACCATGGGTGAATTACTCAATGCCTCGATCATGTTCTTTGCGCCGCTGATTGTGAATCGCATTGGCGGGAAGAACGCCCTGCTGCTGGCCGGTACGATCATGTCGGTGCGAATCATAGGCTCGTCATTCGCTACCACTGCACTGGAGGTCGTGATCCTCAAAACGCTGCATATGTTTGAGATACCGTTCCTGATTGTCGGCTGCTTCAAGTACATCACCAGTCAGTTTGAAGTACGTTTCTCGGCCACGATTTACCTGGTGTGTTTCTGTTTCTTCAAACAGTTAGCAATGATTTTCATGTCAGTTCTGGCCGGGAAAATGTATGAGAGTATTGGTTTCCAGGGAGCGTATCTGGTGCTGGGGATTATTGCGCTGAGCTTCACGCTGATTTCCGTATTTACCCTTAGCGGGCCGGGGCCGTTTTCCCTGCGGCGTCGTCGCGAAAGCGTCGCGCTGTAAAAGCCTCTTTGCCGGATGCACCACTCACGTGGTTTATCCGGCCTACAACGCGCCATCTTCACACGACCATCCTGACCTGGAGGTTTAAGTTCTGCGGACAACAAACCGCTTTTTTACCGTTATGGTAAAACGGGGCGAGAAGCCAGGTCATAGCATGAACAGAAAGACAATTGCGGTAACGACGCTCTTTATCAGCGCATTACTTTCAGGATGTGGCAGCATTGATGCACGCACGGCAGGCGAGAATTCAGATACCTATTACGTGGGTATGCATCATGATATTGATAAACTAAAAAACCCAGGCGCTTACGATTATAACTATTTCGATTTAGCGCTGTTATTTGTTGATGTACCGTTATCGATCGTGGCCGATACGGTTTATGCGCCGTTTGATTACTATCACGGGCCGTATAAGAAAGTTGATTAGGACGTAGGCCCGGTAAGCATTGCGCCACCGGGCATCACACGATGTTACTCTTCAATCGCCTGACGAATTTGCTGTAAAGACGCGGGATCGTCAATGGTCGTTAGATCGCCAGGATCGCGGCCTTCACAGATCGCCTGGATCGTCCGTCTGAGCATTTTGCCGGAGCGCGTTTTCGGCAACTGCGACACAAACCAGACGTGCGCCGGACGGCCAAAGTTACCAATCTGACTGTCCACCAGCGCCATAATCGCCTTCTCTTCCGAATGCGCGATGTCGCGATCTTCAAGGCTGTCGCTCTGTTTCGGAATAACAAACGCGACTGCTACCTGCCCCTTCAGCGCGTCCTTCACGCCGACCACCGCCACTTCGGCAACGTTCGGATAGCTGGAAATACTCTCCTCTATCTCACGCGTCCCCAACCGGTGCCCGGCCACGTTGATGACATCATCCGTACGGCCAAGGATGAAGTAATAGCCGTCAGCGTCACGAATGCCCCAGTCAAAGGTGGCGTACACCTGGCGAGAAAACAGCGACCAGTAGGTATTCACAAACCGCGCGTCATCCCCCCAGATGGTCTGAATACAGCCCGGCGGCAGCGGCCCTTCAATCACCAGCATGCCCTTCTCATTCGCTTCGCATGGCTCACCGCTTACCTCATTGAGCAACTGCACGTTATAGCCGTACATCGGCACGCCAGGACTGCCCAGCCGCGACGGGCGCTCGTCCAGCCCGCGGGCGATCGCCATAATCGGCCAACCGGATTCGGTCTGCCAGTAGTTGTCGATAACCGGGACGCCCAGCGTTTCCGTTACCCAACTGGCGGTCGGTTCGTCCAGCGGCTCACCCGCCAGATACAGCACCTCCAGCGAGGAGAGATCGTGATTGCGGATTTGCGCGGTCGGGAATTTCTTCAGTACACGTATCGCCGTTGGCGCGGAGAACATCCGGCTGACCTGATACTTCTCAACAATTTTCCACCATACGCCACAGTCTGGGTACGTTGGCAGACCTTCGTACACCACCGTCGCCATCCCTGCCAGCAATGGGGCATACACGATATAGGAATGCCCAACCACCCAGCCGATATCTGATGCGCAGAAGAACACGCCGCCCGCTTTACCGCCGAAAATGGTGTCCATCGAGGTCGCCAGCGCGACCGCGTAGCCGCCAACGTCGCGCTGCACGCCTTTCGGTTTACCGGTTGTACCGGAGGTGTAGAGAATGCAGGACGTTTCGTTCGACTCCAGCCAGGCAACCGGCACCCGCGCGCCGAGATGCTGTTGGCGCAGCGCGGCAAAGTCGAGGTCTCGCCCCTCTACCCGCGCCATTTTCGCCAGACCGCGATCGACCAATACCACATGACGCGGCTGGTGCTGCGCCTGATCGATCGCATCATCGAGCAGTTTTTTATACGGCAGGATTTTGCCGCCGCGCGCCCCGGCATCCGCCGACACGATAACCACCGGTCGGGCGTCGTCGATACGCGCCGCTACGCTGTGCGAGGCGAAACCACCGAACACCACCGAGTGGATCGCCCCAATGCGCGCGCAGGCCAGCAGCGTAATGTGCGCCTCGGCGATCATCGGCATATAAACCAGTACCCGATCGCCGCGCTGTACGCCCAGTGACAACAACATCGCCGCCGCGACGTTCACTTCGTCATACAGCTGACGAAAGGTAAACGTGCGTTCTTCTTCGGTTTCTGATGACACAGCAATCAGCGCCAGCGCGTCAGGCTGTTTCTCCAGCCAGCGGTCGATGGCGTTGTGGCACAAATTGGTCGTGCCGCCGCAAAACCAGCGGGCAAACGGCGGATTACGGTGGTCCAGCACCTGCGTATACGGCTGCTGCCAGTCAATACGCTGGGCCTGCTCGGCCCAGAACGACTCCGGCTGCGTAATAGAACGTTGATAAAACTCGCTATAAGACATAATGCTCTCCTGTTGAACTTACGCCTTGCCGCACGCAGGTTTAGATTACATAAAGGTCCATATACTCATTGACCGGCATCTGCTCCAGGCGAGTTCTGTCCAGGGAGACATCCAGGATGCGCTGCTGCTGACGGGTCGGGAACTGACGCGCCAGGTTAATTTTGAACTTCTCGACCAGTTTCGGCATACCGTCATTACGACGGCGCGCGTGGCCGATTGGGTATTCCACTACCACTTCTTCAAAGCGTGAGCCGTCGGTGAATTCCAGCGTGATGGCATTCGCGATGGCGCGTTTTTCCGGGGCGTGGTAATCGGCAGTAAAGGCCGGATCTTCGAAGCAGTTAATCTTTTCACGCAGGGCGTCAATGCGTTTATCCTGCGCCACGCCGTCTTCGTAATCTGCCGCCGTTAAGCGTCCGAACAGCAGCGGGATAGCCACCATGTACTGGATGCAGTGGTCACGATCCGCCGGGTTATTCAGCGGGCCTTTTTTATCGATGATGCGAATACAGGCTTCGTGCGTACGAATGGTCACTTTTTCGATATCGGCAGCGGTCTTACCGGCGGCCTGTAACTGCTCGTACAGCGTCATCGCCGCTTCTACCGCGGTCTGCGAGTGGAACTCTGCCGGGAAGGAAATTTTAAACAGCACGTTTTCCATCACGTATGAACCGTACGGACGCTGGAAGCGGAAAGATTCGCCTTTGAAAGAGACATCGTAAAAGCCCCAGGTTTTCGCCGTCAGCGCGGACGGGTACCCCATTTCACCGGTTTTCGCCATCAGCGCCAGACGTACCGCGCGCGATGTCGCATCGCCTGCCGCCCAGGATTTACGCGTGCCGGTATTCGGCGCATGACGATAGGTACGCAGCGACTGACCATCGACCCACGCCAGCGAGACGGCGTTGAGAATTTCATCCCGGTTCAGGCCGAGCATCTCAGCAACTACCGCCGTTGAGGCGACTTTGACTAGCAGGACGTGATCCAGTCCTACGCGGTTGAAGGAGTTTTCCAGCGCGATACAGCCCTGAATTTCATGGGCTTTAATCATTCCAGTTAACACTTTTTTCATGGTTAACGGCGCTTTCCCCACCGCAACTGCATTGCGCGACAGCCAGTCAGCCGTCGCCAGAATACCGCCGAGGTTATCGGAAGGATGGCCCCATTCTGCGGCCAGCCAGGTATCGTTAAAGTCCAGCCAGCGGATCATCGCGCCGATGTTAAACGCCGCCTGCACCGGATCAAGCTGGAACTGGGTGCCCGGAACGCGCACCCCGTTCGGGACGACAGTACCCGGTACGACCGGCCCCAGCAATTTTTTACAGGCCGGATATTCCAGCGCTTCCAGACCACAGCCAAGGGTATCAAGCAGGCAATAATGCGCGGTGTCATACGCCACCTTCGAGGTGATCTCGTAGTTCATGACGTAATCAACGATATCAACGATTTCGCGGTCAAATTCAGGGCGGACGTTCGAAATATGTGCGGACATAGGGTACAACTCCTGTTTTTATCTTTATACCCGTCATACTTCAATCTGCATGCGCGTTGGCTACGCTCGCTCACCCCAGTCACATAGTTCGCTATGCTCCTGGGGGTTCACTCACTTGCCGCCTTCATGCAACTCGAATTATTTAGGGTATAGAGGTTTTGAATTAACAACGTTTTTCAATCGGGACAAATTCGCGATCTTCCGGGCCGGTGTAGTTGGCTGAAGGACGGATAATTTTGTTGTCCTGGCGCTGTTCGATGATGTGCGCCGCCCAGCCGGTGACGCGGGCGATAACGAACAGCGGTGTGAACATTTCAGTGGGGACGCCCATCATGTTGTAGGAAACCGCCGAGAACCAGTCGAGGTTGGGGAACATTTTTTTCGTTTCCCACATCACCTCTTCCAGACGATCGGCAATGTTGTACATTTTCAGCGAACCGCCTTCCTGAGAAAGCTGTTTCGCCACGCGCTTGATCACCTGATGGCGCGGGTCGGCGATGGTGTAAACCGGGTGACCAAAGCCAATCACCACTTCTTTGTTTTCAACGCGTTTACGGATATCCGCTTCGGCTTCGTCCGGCGTTTCGTAGCGCTGTTGGATCTCCAGCGAGACTTCATTCGCGCCGCCGTGTTTCGGCCCACGAAGTGCGCCAATTGCGCCGATAATCGCGGAGTACATATCAGAGCCCGTTCCCGCAATCACACGCCCCGTGAAGGTAGAAGCGTTAAACTCGTGCTCGGCATACAGCACCAGCGAAATGTGCATCGCCTTTTCCCAGCTTTGCGACGGCTTTTCACCATGCAGCAGGTGCAGGAAGTGACCGCCAATAGAATCATCGTCGGTTTCCGGCTGAATGCGCTCGCCGTTATGGCTGTAGTGATACCAGTACAGGAGGATAGAACTGAGCGAAGCCAGTAGTTTGTCGGCAATATCACGTGCGCCGGATACGGTATGTCCTTCTTTTTCCGGCAGCGTACAACCCAGCGCGGAAACACCAGTACGCATCACGTCCATCGGATGTGAGGCGGCAGGCAGCGCCTCCAGTACGGTACGCACGTTAGCGGGCAATCCGCGCAGCGCTTTCAGTTTGCTTTTATAGGCGGTGAGCTCATCGCGGGTGGGCAATTTCCCGTGAATCAGCAGATGCGCAACTTCTTCAAATTCACACTGTTGCGCCAGGTCAAGAATATCGTAGCCACGATAGTGCAGATCGTTACCGCTTTTACCCACGGTACATAAGGCAGTATTTCCGGCAGCGACGCCTGACAGCGCAACCGATTTTTTAGGTTTAATGACATGGGTACTGTTTTGCAGGATCGTTGTGTCGCTCATGTTGTCCTCGTCATTTTTATAATATGTAGGGTACAAATTTATTGCCGGATGGCGGCTACGCCTTATCCGGCCTACAACGGCTACTTTTTGGTGTACAACGCGTCGAGCTTCTCTTCGAACTGGTAGTAATTGATGCTTTCGTACAGCTCGTTGCGCGTCTGCATAATGTCGATAACGTTCTTTTGCGTACCTTCCTGACGCAGCACGTTGTAAACCTTCTCCGCCGCGCGGTTCATGGCACGGAAAGCTGACAGCGGGTACAGCGCCATCGCGACGTTCGCGCTGCGCAGTTCATCGGTGGTAAACAACGGTGTGGCGCCAAACTCGGTAATGTTGGCGAGGATTGGTACCTGTACCGCATCAGCAAACTGGCGGTACATCGCAAGTTCGGTAATGGCTTCCGGGAACAGCATGTCAGCGCCCGCTTCGACATACGCCTGGGCACGATCGATGGCTGCCTCTAACCCTTCCACCGCCAGCGCATCGGTCCGCGCCATAATCACAAAGTTGGGATCGGTGCGCGCATCAACGGCGGCGCGGATCCTGTCGACCATCTCTTCTTTCGAGACGATCGCCTTGTTCGGACGATGACCGCAGCGCTTGGCGCCAATTTGATCTTCAATATGCAGCGCAGCAGCACCCGCTTTGGAAATCGACTTGACGGTACGCGCCACGTTGAATGCAGACGATCCAAAACCGATATCCGCATCCACCAGCAATGGCAGCGGGCAAACATCCGTAATGCGACGAATATCAGTCAGCACATCATCAAGGGTTGAAATACCGAGATCCGGCAGCCCCAGCGATCCCGCCGCGACGCCGCCGCCGGAGAGATAAATCGCCTGATAGCCGGCGCGTTGAGCCAGCAGAGCGTGGTTGGCGTTGATGGTGCCAACGATTTGTAATGGGTTTTCTTTGGTGAGCGCAGCGCGAAACGCCAGCCCTGGGGAGTGTAGAGACATATCCCGTCCTCTTGTTATCAACTTGTTATCGTTCGTTGATATTTCTAAAGCAAGGGGTATGCCAAAGACCTTAACTTCTACTCAAATTCTATTTTTTATTTTTAAAACAATGAATTATATTTATTTCCTGCATTTTTTATGTACAAAAGCGTGTCAGCTATCGTTTCATGAAACGTTCCTTCACGTTTCATTGCAACATTTATGAAACACAACTAAACCCTACTACTCGGTTCCTTACTTTTTGGGGTTGGTTATGGCAAATACGCATCTACCGCCGCGAGTGAACGACGATAAACCGGTTATCTGGACAGTCTCGGTCACCCGCCTGTTTGAACTTTTTCGCGACATCAGTCTGGAGTTCGACCACCTGGCGACCATCACCCCCATTCAGCTTGGTTTTGAAAAAGCGGTGGCCTATATCCGTAAGAAGCTGGCCACCGAGCGTTGCGACGCCATCATTGCGGCGGGCTCCAACGGAGCGTATCTGAAAAGCCGTTTATCGATTCCGGTGATCCTGATTAAACCCAGCGGATTCGACGTGCTGCAGGCGCTGGCAAAAGCCGGGAAGCTCACCTCGTCGATTGGTGTCATTACCTATCAGGAAACCATCCCTGCGCTTCTCGCCTTTCAAAAAACCTTCAATTTGCAGCTTGAACAGCGCAGCTATATCACCGAAGAAGATGCCCGTGGGCAAATCAACGAGCTGAAGGCCGGCGGCACACAAGCGGTAGTTGGTGCGGGATTAATTACCGATCTGGCAGAAGAAGCAGGTATGACCGGCATCTTTATCTATTCGGCGGCCACCGTGCGTCAGGCTTTTGTCGATGCGCTGGATATGACCCGCCTGACGTTACGCAGAAACGGTCAGTACGCTTCTGGCGATACGTTACGCACCCGTTATGCGCTGGGAGATATGCGCGGTCACTCTGCGCAGATGGAACAGGTGCGGCACACCATTATGCTCTACGCCCGTTCGCGTTCGCCGGTCCTCATTCAGGGCGAAACAGGAACGGGTAAAGAGCTGGCCGCACAGGCCATTCACCGTGAGTTTTTCACCCGTCAAGAGAATCGGCGCGGTAAACCCTCGCCGCCGTTTGTTGCCGTCAACTGCGGGGCAATCACCGAGTCATTGCTGGAAGCGGAGCTGTTCGGCTATGAGGATGGCGCCTTTACCGGCTCTCGCCGAGGGGGGCGCGCGGGCCTGTTTGAAATCGCCCACGGCGGAACCCTGTTTCTTGATGAGATAGGCGAGATGCCGCTGCCGTTACAAACCCGACTGCTGCGCGTGCTGGAAGAAAAAGAGGTTACCCGGGTCGGTGGACATCAGCCGATTCCGGTCGATGTCCGGGTGATTAGCGCCACACACTGTAATCTGGAGCAGGAGATGAAACAGGGGGAATTTCGTACCGATCTGTTTTATCGCCTGAGCATTTTACGCCTCAAGCTGCCGCCGCTGCGCGAGCGGTTGCCCGATATCCTGCCACTGGCGGAGGGCTTTTTAAAACAGTCGCTGGCGGAACTGGACGTGCCTTTTTCTGAGCCAGTGCGCAAGGGGCTGGGATTAAGTCAGCCGACGCTGCTGAATTATGGCTGGCCGGGGAATATCCGCGAGCTGCGTAATATGATGGAACGTCTGGCGCTGTTTTTAAGCGTCGAGCCGCAGCCGGCGTTGAACGTAGAATTTTTACAACAGCTATTACCGGAACTGGCCATTTCTGCTGACTCACCGCAAGCATCGTCATTGCTGACGCCGCAGCAGGTGTTGGCGCAATTCAATGGTGATAAAACCGCGGCTGCACGCTATCTCGGAATTAGCAGAACCACGTTCTGGCGCAGATTAAAAGAAAACCCGCCGGTACAATGACCGACGGGTGTCGTATTTTTTACAGCTGCACGTTATTTTTTCTTGTAAATATTGGCTGTGCCATGGATTTTGTTATCCGTTTGGCCGGAGGTTAATACCACCACGTCAGCGCCTTTCTCTTCAGCTTTCTTCAGAAGGTCTTCTTTCGCATCCGAAGTAGAGACTTCATTACTCGTTGAAATATCGCCGATTTTTGTATACTGAGACTCAACCTTTTCAAACTCAACCTTCGTCATAAATTCCGCGGCATACGCGTTGGTCACAACAAAAGCTAACGCACCAATAAGTACTTTAATTCCAGTTTTCATATAAAAGCTCCAGATTTTGTTATATATGCCATCATCGCCCCCTGAACATTCGACATGCGAGTCAAGGATGATTAATAAGTAGTTCAGGCTGACAAAAAGATCCAGAGCAGGCGGAAATATAAAGAGATTTTGCGAATCGTTAATTACGAAAAACGCAGTGGCGCTGCGTTTTAACGCGCAGTGTGAGTGAATGCGCAGAATGACGTGCGCACTAAAATTATAGTGTTAGCTGTCTTTCCCGTGTTTACTAATGGAAACGTTGTCTATGGAACCTTTGCACGCCGTTGTACTCACCGTCAGCCTCTTTGTTTTAACCTTTTTTAACCCCGGCGCAAATCTGTTCGTGGTGGTACAAACTAGCCTGGCATCCGGACGACGCGCAGGCGTGATGACCGGTCTTGGCGTGGCCTTAGGCGATGCGTTCTATTCCGGCCTTGGGCTCTTTGGTATGGCAACGCTAATCACCCAGTGTGAAGAGATATTTTCATTGATTAAAATTGTCGGCGGCGCCTATCTGCTGTGGTTTGCCTGGAACAGCATCCGCCATCAGGCCACGCCGCAAATGCCCACGCTACAGCAGCCGCTTTCGGCTCCATGGTATGTGTTTTTCCGCCGTGGATTATTAACGGATTTATCTAATCCGCAAACCGTGCTGTTTTTTATTAGTATCTTCTCGGTCACTTTGAGCGTAGACACACCTACGTGGGCCAGACTGATGGCCTGGGCAGGCATTGTGTTGTCTTCCGTTATCTGGCGTATTTTTCTCAGCCAGGCATTTTCTTTGCCCGCTGTGCGCCGTGCTTATGGCCGCATCCAACGCGTTGCCAGCCGAGTCATTGGCGCAATAATAGGTGTCTTCGCGCTAAGGCTTATTTATGAAGGTATTAGCCATCGTTAAGAGAGTTTAACTTGACCATCGTGACGTAATTGTCCGTAATACCGCCTGAATTTTTAATCGCAGGTTGAGTGGCAGTGAGATGGAACAGGTTGAACCGGTAAACGACACATTACTCCTTACAGAATGGCAGGCGCTGATACGACAAACATCGCCTGAAGTTCACACGCTCCTCACATCGTTAAGCGATGAAGAGATCCGTCATTTAGTGACCGTTTTTTATGACTATATGCTCTCCCATGCCCAGAGCGCATTGTTCCTCAATACAGAACAGGTCAGTACCCGTCTCAGCGGCAGTATGTTTGACTGGTTACGCAGCGTGCTTGGCAGCGCGCATGAAGATCTCTCACAACTGCTGGACAAACAGCGCAAAATTGGCGTGGTGCATGCCCGCATCGGTCTGCCCATCGATCTGGTGAATCGCGGTGCACGCAAGCTCAAAGATGAGCTGTATCGGGTGTTGAAAACCAAAGCTGACGAATCATCTTCCCTGCTGAGCAATGCTATCTGTTTCAGCAGTCTGGCAATGGATACTGCGCTGGAGGCCATGACCGTCTCCTATTCTCCAAGCCATCAAAACTCCCTGCATACGCAGGAGCAGTATCGTCTGCAGACTATTTACGATGACGTTAACGTCGAGCGCGAACGGCAAATCCGTTCGTTTACCGACTGGGAAAACCAGTTTATCTATAACATCGCCACCGGAATGCCTTTCGGTGAAATGGTGTTTCTGGCGAACTCTGATTTTGGTATGTGGTTCTCGCATAAGGGAAAACATATTCTTGGCAACAGCAATTTGCTCAAAGAAATGGAATCACTGATTGCAGAGATCGACGCCCGTCTGACGACCACCCTGTCACCTCATCATCAGCCGACAGAACCCGAGCGGATGAGCTTATTACAGGATGTTCGCCAGTTGTCGGCAAAAATCCATTTCCTGCTCGCTTCAATGTTTGAGGCGCTGGTTAAGCAGGAAAATGGTAAAGATTCGCTGACCCAGTTGCTTAATCGCCGCTTTATTCCGACCATCATGCGACGCGAAATCTCGCTGGCGTTACATGCGCGTAAGCCTTTTAGCCTGGCGATGCTGGATATCGACTACTTCAAGCAAATTAACGATAACTTCGGGCATAATACCGGCGATCTGACGCTCAAAAATGTCGCAGCGGTCATTTATGATCATATCCGTAGCAGCGATTACGTGTTCCGCTACGGTGGTGAAGAATTTATGATTCTGCTTGTCGAGTCAGATAAATCGCAGGCCAGTATTATCCTGGAAACGCTGCGTATGAAAATTGCCGGGATGCGCATGGCAGCCTCTGCGACAGAAACGTTTTCTATTACCGTCAGTATCGGTATTGCCGAATATGATTATCATCCCGACTACAAACAGCTGGTTGATAAAGCCGATCGCGCACTTTATCAGGCAAAAAGTAATGGTCGCGACCGCGTTGAGGTTTATCAGGAATAATCATTGTCCTGTAGAGAAATAAATACCCCGTTCAGGGTATTTATCTGACTTGCGATAAATATCGAGCTGTTATTTTTATTCAGGCGTATTGGCATGATGAAAATAACAGCCACGTAATAAGATGCAAATCAAATACACCAAATCTGAATAGCGCTAGCATATCCCGGTGATGACGCCTTCTGAATGCAGAAGGGGAAATATGAGGGATAGTATAAAATCATGAACGGGAAGAAGAGAACGCGCTGGCAGCGCCGTCCTGGCACGATCGGAGGCAAACTGCCGTGGAACGACTGGCGCAACGCCAGCAGCTGGCGAAAAGCCACACAGTTTCTCCTGCTGGCTATTAATATTTATATTGGCGTAACGTTCTATTACTGGGTTCGCTATTTCGAAACCGCCGGTACCAGCGTCTATATTCCAAGGCCTGGTGGTATTGAGGGATGGCTACCAATCGCGGGTTTGATGAATATCCGCTATACGCTGGAGACTGGTTTTCTTCCGCCTATCCATGCCGCCTCCATGCTGCTGTTAGTTGCGTTTATCCTGATTAGTTTGTTGTTAAAAAAAGCCTTCTGTTCGTGGTTATGCCCGGTGGGCACGCTGTCCGAACTGCTCGGCAATCTGGGGAAGAAAGTATTTGGTCGCAACTTCACGCTGCCGCGCTGGCTGGATATCCCACTGCTCAGTCTGAAGTATCTGTTGCTGAGTTTCTTTTTGTATATCGCCCTGTCGATGCCTGCGCAGGGGATTCAGTATTTTCTAATGTCGGCCTATGGCATGATTATCGACGTGAAGATGCTCGATTTCTTTCGCCATATTGGCTCCGCTACGCTCATCTTTGTTGTCATTGTCAGCGTCCTGAGCCTGTTTATTCGCAATGCCTGGTGCCGCTATCTGTGCCCTTATGGCGCGCTGCTCGGCCTGTTCTCGCTATTCTCGCCGTTTAAAATCCGCCGTAACGCAGACAGCTGCATCGACTGCGAAAAATGCGCGAAAAACTGCCCGTCGAATATCCCGGTCGACAGACTGATTCAGGTGCGCACCGTGGAATGCACTGGCTGCATGACCTGCGTTGAATCCTGCCCGGTAGCCTCAACGCTGAGCTTTTCACTGCAGACTCCGCCTGGAGCACAAGGCAACGATGGTAAATCGTTATGGCGTCAGAGGACGATGTCAGGTGTTGCCATGACGCTACTGGTGCTTGGCATTCTGTTTGCCACCATTGGTTATGCCGTTTATGCCAATGTCTGGGATACGCCAGTACCCGATCATATGTATTTCCAGCTGATCCCGAAGGCAAACATGATCGGCCATTAATTTTTTATCCGTATGTTCAAAACCCTGCCAATTCTGGCAGGGTTTCCCGCCTGTCCTGCCATTTTAAGACAATTGAACTTGTGCCACCGCGCTCTCGTTTATACAACCTTAAATATCATCCGTAATAATTTTTCTATTTTGTTATGGGCGACTGGGATCAAAATAATGAACGGGATAACATCATGACTAAAATAAAACTGGCACTGCTATTACCTCTGTTTCTGGCAGGTTGTACGATGAGTGACGGGGAATTAAGAAACGCTTACGCTCAGCATTATCAGCAACCTGGTGCCTATGTAGATGCTTATAAACAGAAAATAGCCAGTATGGATATTCATGCGCTGGCCCAATATGCCGCCGCAGAAGATAAGAAAAAAATGCGTGGGCAGCCAAGACTGAAAATCGACGAATTTATTACCATTGAGAACGTGCAGGCGAAAGAAAATCGAGTGGTCTACGATTACTCACTGTCCGAAAGCTGGCTGGCGCTGTCCGCAGATAAACAGCGCGAGAAGCAGACCAATATGAATAAAGACCTGATCTACCGTACCTGCTCGCTGGAAACGGTACGTCTGGCACAGGCAAAAGGGCTGGAAGAAGAGCATAACTATTACAGCCAGTACCCAGACAAAGTCGCCTTTACTTTGAGAACCAGCGCGCAGATTTGTATGCAAAACGGTTTTACACAATAACCGCAATCCACAATGCCTGATGCGCTGCGCTTATCAGGCCTACGATTTGCACGCTGCCGTAGGCCGGATAAAGCGCCCGCGCGCAGATTTGTCTGCAGAACGGTTTTACGCAATAGCCGCAATCCACAATGCCTGATGCGCTGCGCTTATAAGGCCTACGATTTGCACGCTGCCGTAGGCCGGATAAGGTGCCGCCAGCGCGCAGATTTGTCTGCAGAATGGTTTTACACAATAGCCGCAATCACTATGCCTGATGGCGCTGCGCTTATCAGGCCTACGATTTGCACGTTGCCGTAGGCCGGATAAGGTGCCAGCGCCGCATCCGGCTAAAACATCAGAATTTCCAGGACACACTGCCGACAATGCTGCGCTCGGCGCCGAAGTAGCAGTATGAGAGCGAGTTACAGGCCGCAACGTAGCGCTTGTCGGTCAGGTTGTTAACGTTCAACTGCGCGCTCAACCCTTTAATACCGATATTCGTTAAGTCGTAACCAATCACCATATCCACCAGTGTGTAGGACGGCAGGGTGTGAGTATTCAAGCGATCGCTGGTAATACCGTTAACGTAGCGCACGCCTGAACCCAACGTCAGACCGTCCAGCGGACCGCTTTTTACATCGTAACTCAGCCAGGCACTGGCCTGGTTACGCGGCGCATACACCGCGCGCTTACCCTGCTCTTCCGGGCTGCTTTTCTTATAGCGAATGTCGGTATAGGTATACGCCGCCTGCAAACGGAAGCTATCCGTCAGTTGGCTAATTGCCTCCAGCTCCACCCCTTCAGATTCAATTTCCCCAATCGAGCGGTACGGATCGGTCGGCTCTTCTTTAGTGGCAATATTCGTCTGATTGATACGGAACACCGACGCGCTGAACTGACTGTTGAGTCCTTCCGGCTCATATTTCAGACCGGCTTCCCACTGCTTGCCTTTCATCGGATCCAGCAGATTACCGTTCTCATCGGCAAAACTGGTGGGCGTAAAGGCAGTGGAATAACTCACGTACGGCGCAAAGCCGTTATCGAATAAATAGAGCAACGCGGCGCGGGTACTGAAGTTGTTTTTATCCAGATCGCTGCGAGTATCCTTGATCTTATCAATGTTAGAAACGCTAACCTGATCGTAGCGACCACCGAGCGTAATACGCCAGCGATCCCATGACATCTGATCCTGCAAATAGTAACCCGTCTGGCGCAGCTTGTGTTTCTCACGCGCATACATGTCGATGTAATCAGGCTTCGCGCCGTACACCGGGTTAAAAGCGTCAATCGGCGGGAAAGCGCCGTAGTAACCGGTAGTATTGTTGCTGCGATCCTGATAATCGATCCCCACCAGCAGACGGTGGTTTACCTGCCAGGTATCAAAGCTGCCGTCGAGCTGATTATCCAGCGTAATGGCCGACATTTTTTCATCAGAGCCGGAGTAGCCGCGATTAAGCTCGGTTTCATTCAGCCAGCCCGCCGCATACACCTGGTTCAGCTCAACGTCGGTATGCAGATAGCGCAGCTTTTGCCGCACCGACCAGCCGCTATCAAACATGTGCTCAATGTTGTAGCCCACCATGTTTTCGCGGCGATCGTATTTGTCGTAATCATCCTCGCCTTCGTAAAAGGTGTTGGAGATCTTTTGCCCGTAATGCGGAACCACGGTGCCGTCATATGGCAGACCGGAGTGACTACCGCCTTCCGGGTCACGGTGCAGATAGGCCATCAGATCCAGACGCGTCTGGTCGGTGATACGCCAGGTCAGGCTGGGCATCAGCGCGTAACGCTCTTCCTTCAATGGACCAAACTGCGAGTCCGCGTAACGCGTCATCCCGCTCAGTCGCGCCGCCACGCGATCGTTATCATCCAGCGCCCCGGTGACGTCAAACGCCGCACCGCGTTGGTTATTATTGCCGGCAAACAGCTTCACTTCGCCGCCCGCATCAAACGATGGCTTACGTGAGGTCAGCGCTACAATACCGCCCGGAGAGGAACGACCATACAGTACGGAAGCCGGACCGCGTACGACTTCGATATCTTCGAGGAACCACGGATCGACCACCAGCGAGCTGTGTGAGTTGGTGTCGCCCATCATCTTCAGACCATCGAGATAGACGTTATCCAGGCTACCGTCAGAAAAGCCACGCAGCACGATGTAGTCAAAGCGGTTGGAGGCACCAATCTGATTGCTGTACACCCCCGGCGTATAGCTGACGGCCTGGCGCACGCTGGTTGCGCCCTGCTCTTCAAACTGTTCACGGGTAACGATCGATACCGACTGCGGCGTTTCAATATCCGGCGTGGCAAGCTTCGTGGCCCCGCTCTGCATCTGCGAGGTGACAACCACCGTATCGTTTTTTGTTGTTTCCTGCGCCAGCAGAGGAAAAGCCACGCTGCCGGTAACCCATCCCACCAGAAGCGCCAAGCGAGTCTTCGCGAACATGAATATCTCCAAAGGCATGTCTAATTGTAAGTGAGAATTATTACCTTTTTGCTGACGGAGATAGCTATGCCGGATGCCAGGTTGCCTATGCGCAGTGCCAAATTGTCAGGAAATCACGTGCGTAAAAAGCAAATATGGATTAGCAAAGTTTGAGCAAATCGCCGGGCGAAAAGCCGTAACGGCGACGAAAAGCGGTAGAAAAGTTGGTGGCGTGCTGATAACCCGACATCCAGGCCGCCTGCTGTACGCTATATCCTTCCAGTAGATAGCCGCGCGCACGTTCCAGACGGCAATCGCGCAGGTAGTCGAATACCGAACAGCCATAGGCTGCACGAAACTTACTGCGCAGGCTGCTGGGACTCATCGCCGCACGTTGGGCCAGGTCATTAAGGGTGTAGTCATTTTCGGGACTCTGCTCCAGCAGTCGGCGAACGACCTCCAGCCGCTGCTGCTCCCCGCTCGCCGCAAGACGTTTACCGCTCTCGACCTGACACACGCTGAGGCCATGACCGAACAGTTGTAATATCAGCCCTTCCAGCATCAGCTGACGAGAAACATGGCTAATCGTACTCTGTTGCGCGTACTGCAGTCCGCTGAGTAAAAACCCCGGCACCTGCCAGATAAGCGTCGGCGTCTGGCATCTTTCCCACTCACGCATCAACGATTCGAGCAACCCTGTGCGACACGCGCCGTCGGAATACAAACCGAGCGATAATGTCCGCAGTTTACAATCAGCATGATGACGGGCACGCATCGTCTGGTGCTCACTCAGGCGTGAGCTAAACGCCATGCCGGAGCGCACCACATGCTCCTGTCCGTTAAGCGTCAGAATCACGCAGCCTTCCAGCACCACCAGCATATACAGAGGGCTGTCGTGACGAGAGGTAGTTTCGTAGGGTTGCAATACCTGTACGTCGGAGTGCGTCACGCACATCCCACATGGGAGAGTCATCTCCTCAATTTCACCTTGCAGAACAGGGCTGCCAGACGATAAATCCGGCCTTTGTGCCAACTGGGGAAAACGGTAATCGATCCCGTAGCGCTCACCAAAATCCATAAACTCGCTGACGGAGAAAGTGCGAGCGACGCGTCCGGAGGCATTCAGGGCGGTGGTATTGTTCATGCTGTCTTCTGCACAGGAAAAGGGATTAACGGTTTATAACTGAAGCAACATTACCATTACCTGCGCAATACGACAATAATAATGAGAACCATTATCAATATGGGTAATTAGCAGAATAAACAGCTTAATCCAGCCAGTTTAGATCTGCCGAGGAGGCACACGGCGCAGCCTCTTTTAACCAGCGATACAGCAGCTCAATATTTCTGAGCCGTGTTGAAGCCTTTGGCCAGACAAGGTAATACCCCTCGCCGGTCGCTACCGCTTCTTTAAACGGTAACGCCAACATCCCGGCCTGAATGGCCGCCAGGCTTAACAGCAGGTCGGCAACGGACACGCCATGGCCGCTCATTGCCGCAAGACTGCCCTGCTCCAGGGTGTCGAACACTTTGCCTCGTGCAAGATTCAACGCCGGAAACGTCCCGGTACGTTGCAGCCACCGACGCCAGTCACGGCGATCCGCTGAGGGATGAATCAGTTCACAGGCAGAAAGATCGCGCTGCGCCTGTACCAGCAGTGCGGGTGAGCACACCGGGATAAGCCACTCCTGAAACAGCAACCGGCTGTCGGTATCGTCACCAAAATGGCCATTCCCTAACAGGATCGCACAGTCATACGGTTCACGACTGAAGGATACCGAATCGGTATCCATCCAGACGCTGGAAATTTCGATTACCGGGGTCGGATGCGCTTCACGGAAATGACGCAGTACGTCCAGAAGCCAGCGCATCGTCAGCGTAGACGGCGCTTTCAGCCGTAGCTCATGACTGCTGCTGCGAAAGGCATGACACGCGTGTTCCAGACTCTGAAACCCAGCCGTTAACTGCTGCGCTAGCCCTTGGCCAGAAGGCGTTATCTCGATACGCGGGCCGCTACGGACAAATAGTTCACAACCAAACCATGCCTCCAGCGTGCGAATATGACGGCTTACCGCGCCCGGCGTCACGTTAAGTTGAATAGCGGCTTTACTGAACGATCCCAGACGGGCTGCTGCTTCAAAAGCCCTCAGGGCATACAACGGAGGTAGCGTCATTCTCAGCTTCTATGTTGAGTTTTACTCACAGTAGAGCGCAGTTTTATTCGTTTTTCAATGCGCCACGCAGGCGGAATACTGATGGAAAATATCATCAGGATAATCAGGTATGAATTTCACTTTACTGGCTGCCTATAGCCTCAGCGTAGTAACCCTGCTGTTAACTCCGGGTCCTGTCGTGGCGCTGATTACCACCACCGCGGCGCAGCACGGCTATCGCCGGGCCTTTATCACGCTGATTGGCACTAACGGCGCTTCTTTAGTACTGATTGCTCTGGCTGCACTGATGCTGGCTGGCGTGGTATCAATCTCTGCGATATGGCTTGGCGTACTGGGTCTTGTGGGATCGTTGTATATCGGTGTGATAGCGATTAACGGCCTGCGGGCCAGGTCCTCAACCCCCGAACTGAGTGCGCGAAAACGCGATAACAGCGGGCTTATTCATGGATTTCTGACCGGGGTCGCCAACCCAAAGGACATTCTGTTTTTCGTAGCGTTTTTCCCCCAGTTCATGGCCATTACGCAAGATTTCACCACCAGCATTCTGACGCTAACGCTGGTGTGGGTTATTTTTGATGTTACGGTGCTGTCTTTTTACATCATGGTTTTCAAACGCTGGATGCCAGAGCGGTTTGCCAGACGCAGCGTTTTTATCTCCTCACTATTTCTGCTCGCGGTGGCGGTGTTTGGCATTATTTATAATGTACACACGCTACAAATGCTCTCACCCGCGATGTGATCCCCGACAGATTGTTCAGCTTACCCTCTCATCAGACAGAATTGCCCGCTGATGAGATGGGTATCTTCTCCTTGGTGTCCTGAATATCAGACTACGATTTTTCTTCTACCTGAAATACTGATACCGCCTCGGACAACATGGCCGACTGTTCTTCCACGCTGCCTGTCGTGGCGGCTATCTCCTCAACCAGTGACGCATTTTGCTGAGTCACTTGCTCCATTTGCGTTACCGCGACACGGATCTGTTCAATGCCGCGACTTTGTTCTCCTGATGCACCGGAGATATCTTCCATTAATACATTGATGTTACGTATCGACTTAGCGAGATCAGCCATCATGGTCCCACTATTCTCAGCTATCTCCACGCCTTCTTTGACGCTAATTGCCGCCTTCGCGACAAGCTCGCTGATCTCTTTCGCCGAGGCGGCGCTACGCTGAGCAAGGGTTCTGACTTCACTCGCCACAACGGCAAACCCGCGCCCGGACTCACCAGCGCGAGCCGCTTCTACCGCGGCGTTTAATGCCAGGATATTAGTCTGAAAAGCAATGCTATCAATGACATGTGATATTTCATTTACGCTTTGCGCGTTAACACTGATCAGGTGAATTTTCTCGACCATATCGGTCATTAAACGCTCGCCACGCAGGGCCATTTCCGTGCTTTCACTGGTCATAGCTGACGCCTGGTGTGACTTATCGGAGTTGTTTTTTGTCGTTACCGAAATCTGTTCCATACTGGCTGCCGTTTCCACCACGGCCGCCGCCTGCTGCTCCGTTCTGGTCGATAAGTCTGAATTACCCGACGCAATCTCCTGCATTCCGGTATTAATCGATTCGACGCCATCGCGAATCGTACTGACCGTCTCGCGCAAACCGACCTGCATATTTTGTAAATTCAAACACAACAAACCTATCTCATTATTACCTGGTACCTTAACCGGATGACTCAGATCGCCTTTACCAATCCGTGAAAAGTGCTCTGATACGGTATTTAATGGCCGAATGATGGTCCGGTTCATCCAGATATTACAGATAAAAAAGATAAGGACTGTAACCACCAGGATCACGGATACTTTTATTATTGATTTATTAAACTGAACGTGAGTCTGTTCCAGGATCTTTTCACCGGTTAGCTGTGTTGATTTGTAATAATTCTCCACCTGACTATCAAATTTTTTGCGAAAAGCAAGCCTCTCGGGGTCGACATTTGTTTGCGCATTCACAATACTGCCGCTTGAGACCATCTCATTTAATTTTTCAACATGATTTTGCGCCGCATTTATTTGCTGTTCAAAGGCTGCCTTAATAGTTTTACCAATCTGTTGATCATCAGCAGTCAAACCCGGAATGTCCCAGAAAATATTGAACTGTTTTCTGGCTTTATCAATCTCCTCTTGTACCTGGTTCAATGTTTGTTGAGTATCAGATGTATTATGCAACTGAATATTATCAAGTCCCTCTCTTATTTTATAAATGGCCTCAGTAACCTGATGCAGCGCATCCTGTTCCTTTATGACATTGTGCAGTAAAAGTGTACTTTTTTGATTTTCTTTTAGATCGATAAGTTCAAACCCATTAGAAAAAAACTGCATACAAGTAAATAGTAACAGCAATAACAACAGGCTGGTTTTAATCCTCATATTCTTTAACATTCAAACATCTCCATAACAATAGAAGTCATCCACGACTTAATTGTTATCGACACGCCAAGAAATACCTTAACCAGTAAAATGGTTAATTATCAGAACGTATCCTTATCGGCATGTTCTTCATAAATTAAGAACATGAGTCTACACACTGCGATAAGCAGCGTATATCTTGCTTCGGGATGAATAGAACCAGAAAAATCTACATTAATATTATTAATGGATTAAAAAGTGGCATGTAAATTGAGCACCTGCGAACCATTGAGAATGACCGAGATCACTGCTTCTGACTTAAAGACGACGAGCCAAATAATTGTCAGTATTCAGAGTATATAGACAGTAACGTCTTCCTGCCTATCGACAGGCACCCGCACCCAGGACAACGAATCAACGGTAATCGGTGCCATTTCATTTTCTAAGCGTAGCAAAGGTGTGCTGGCATCTGGCACACCTGTACTTTCAGCTATTTCGAGAACACCGCGAAAAGAAATAAATACACTATCCGGAGTATCTGACAACCTAATCCACTCACTGGCGATCGCTAATTTTCGAGTAAACATTCGCTATCCTTGCGCGCAGTTTCTATCCGATAATTTATAGTGAAAAATACATTTTTTGAATTAACAATACACTATCCACATAGCCTGTTAAGCACTACTGACTAAAAGAAAATGGAAGTGATAAAACTCATTCGAACTGTGCTTTACAAATTCGACCGGGAGGTTATGTTTGATGAAAGTTAACTTTGCAAACTCAACATCGCCATACACCCGAATACAGAAAGGTTTGACTATCTCACCCTGAACGCCAAAGCACTCCTGGAGTCGAGTATCATCCATAAAAATAAAATCACCTTCTCTTACTTTTATTTTTTCATGTAGATCTCGCCACTTCTCCGGCGTAAGAAGAAAACTTTCCCAACCATTATTCCTCAACACTTCGATCGTATGGGTAAATTTAAAATAGTCATTTTGCATTGTCACATCACCACTCGAAGTCGAGTATAGATATTCTATTTTAAATTTAAGTTGCGCATTGAGACTTTTTTTCTTTCCTTCTTCAATTAACCACTGAAGCTCATTAACAATGTTCCTTGAGAAGATCTTTCTTTTTTTAGCAATAGCCAACCACTGCATAATAAAAAGATGTTCTGACATTTTAGAGTGGATCTTACGGTCCTGTACTGCGATACCAATTGCAACTAATGCACTCCAGGTAAACGCTTCCAGGTCATCCTGATAATGGTGTCGTAACGTACTAACTTTTCCTGAATCCTTTACCACTTAAACCTGCCCAAATAAATCATTTTTACACGTCACTCTTGCATTACTCCATTTAAAAAATTACTACAACTAAAAACACCAAAATATGATCCAGATTAACTTATCCCTACATAATAAAATTGCAAATATAATACATCATTATTGTTAATCATTGATGTACAGATGGCTCAGTCATAAATAATAAGAATTATGCGATAAAGAAAAAACTAATAATACTTTCCTGTTATCAATTTCCACCTCTGCCAAGAACCTGATTATCATAAAATTTCAAAAATTGCTGATTAGAGGAAATATCCTGATAGGTTTGACCTGGTACTCCATAACCCCTCCCCGCCTTAACACGATATAGACATAAATTATCCTGAAAAAATCACGTCTCATCTAGCGCTGAGCAACATACCACCTCTTGGTAGCAGACCATTTTTTTTATAGAGGTATCAGTAATATTAACGCTTTAATTTTTACCTAATACCAAAAGCCAACCTCCGGAGTCAATGAACCGGAGGTTGGCTTGTAGCTGGTATGGCTAATAGAAAATACCGATGATCAGGGTATGAGTTACAAAGCCCACAATTAACGGTACGGCGGTACGTTTAACCACATCAAATGGCGTTATTTTCGCCCCACTGGAAACGGCAATCACCACGCCGGAAACCGGTGAAATTGCCCGCCCCATATGTGATGCCTGCTGCATCGGCAGGATCATCGCAACAGCGTTAGCGCCCATACTTGCCGCGATTTGCGGGATCAGCTCAACGAAAGCAAGGAATGGCGCATTACCCGATCCCATAATAATTGCTGCCGCCAGCGTCACCAGCGCAAACACCACCGCCATAGCAAATGGAGGTAATCCCACGTGCTCCGCCATCAGGATTAATTGATCAATGGCACCAATAACTTTAATCCCGTGAGCAAAAACACCTGCCGCAACCAGCAGCCCAACTACCCCGGTAAAGGCGGTACCCATGCCTTTAAGGAAATGGCTGAATCCTTCGCATACTGACTTTAAATCACGCACTCGCAGCCATTCAATCAACATGCAGACAGCCATCGAAATGAGCACAATGGTGATAATATTCAGGTTAATACCACTGACGAACATTTCCGATGATCCCACCGCCATTAGTATCGGAAGCATCGGGAGCAGCGCATAAAAAGCCGGAGCTTTTCCTGAGTCTGTCACCTCAGCGCTACCGATTTCTCGTGGTAGCGTTCCTGCTTTACGGTCGCAATGCCGCTGCCAGAAGAAATGGCAGACGCCCACGACCAGCACGGTTGCCAGCGCTGCGGGTCCCTGGTGATAAACAACGTATTCCACCACATCCATATTGACCGCTTTAGATCCCCTGATAGCATCGATGGCCGTCGGGGTATACGCCACACCAAGCGAGGTGGCAATAACCCCAGCAGCCGAGGCCGCAGAAAGCCCTAACCCCAGCATAATGGGGAACATCGTCCCCATCAGCAACACGGCAAGCCCGGTGGCGGATGGAATGGCCAACTGCAGGAGGCTGGCGAGCAGATAGGAGAAGAATAAAAGCACATAGGGCGAACGCAGCGCGCGCAAAGGTTTCGTCACAACCCGCACAACCGCTTCATTTGCCCCGATATGATCCATGTAATGCGCAAATCCCATTAACGCCATGATCATCAGGCCGAGATCGGCAGCACGCGTACTAAAGAGATCGCGCATCACCTCGAAAGGATCGAGAAATGAAATCCCCGTACTGGCAACGCCCTTCGGTAATACAGAACCCCATCCGGTTAACGCCGTACAAATCATCAACACCAGGCCCGCAATGAACAGCACGGGTTCAGCACGATAGCCTTTCAGGATCAGACGCGCGACCACCACGATAACCAGTAGGGCAATTAACACCTGGATCATGACTGAGCTCTCCTCTGCGCGAACTCAGCAAAGGTTTCCTCAATGACCGCTACCACCACATCGCTGGCGGCTCGCAGTGAACGCACCGGTAGGTATTCATAAATTGAATGAAAGTTATGAGCACCGGTAAAAATATTCGGGCAAGGCAGTCCTTTCTGCGATAGCACTGCGCCATCATATCCACCACGCATGGCGACAGGTTGCGGGGTAATGCCACACTTCTGATACGCGCGTAACGCAATATCAATCGGGTAGTGAGCATCGCCCTGCAAACTATTGAACACATTGGCATAGCGATCGGCTAAATGACAGACCACGCTGTTTTCTCCCCACAGCGCGCAGGTGCTGACGGCAAGCTGGCGGATATATGCCATACGCGCCTTATACCCTTCTTCGGTAAAATCCCGGATATCCAGCTTAAGTACCGTACGAGCGCTGTTACCCTGAAGTTGTTTTACCCAGTAATACCCTTCGCGTCCTTCCGTATACTCAGGCGCCTCTCCTCCGGGCAGCATCGCAATAAACTTATGCGCCATCAGCAGCGAGTTCTTCAGCTTACCTTTGGCCGACATAGGGTGCGCGGACTGGCCGGTAAAGATGATTTCCGCATCACCCGCGTTCCAGTTCTCATAGACAAACTCTCCAATGCCGCAGCAGTCCAGGGTATAGCCAAAGTCAGCACCAAACGCCGCCACATCAAACGCTTTTGCTCCCCGTAATCCCTGCTCTTCATCAGGAACAAAACCGACCTTCACCGGCCCATGCTTAATCTCCGGATGCGCGACAAGGTACTCCAGGGCATTCATAATCGCGGCGATGGCAGCTTTATCATCTGCCCCTAACAGACTGGTTCCATCCGTCACCAGCAGGTCATCACCGATATAATTTTTCAGTTCTGGAAATTCACTTTCGCGCAGATAAATTTTTAGATCCTGGTTCAGACACAAATCCCCACCGCTGTAGTGAAGACGTTGCGCATTTGTGTCCGCGGTCTGTTCCGCGCTGGTATCCAGATGACCAAAAAAGGAAACGACAGGGATCGTGTCATCGGTATTTCCAGGTAAGGTCGCTGTCACAATAGCGGTATCCCTGACCTCGATGTTTTCCATTCCTAATGCTTCAAGTTCTACTGCAAGTAGTTTTGCCAGTTCCATTTGACCAGGTGAAGAAGGCATTATCCCATTAGCGCCATTTTCCCTTGAGGTCGTGGTATTGATTTTCGTGTAGTTAATAAAGCGTTCAACAATATCCATTCCAGGAGATCCTTTAATGTAACATTTACGAGGTACTGCAAGAGAAGACCTGCATACAGCGTGGGTTGAATAATCTGAGAACAAAATAAAATCAGCGCTCATCCCAGAACGCTGATTTTATGGGTGTTACGACAACGATTTATATAAAGGAAGATAAAAAAGGCCAGTAATTATACCAGTGATTAAAAACTCCTTTTGATTGATAAAATCATATTCCCTGTCCGTTTTTACTGCATTTTCCATGGTGTTAAGCTAACAGAAGTCATAAACGGCATTCGCATGTCTAAGGGATAATAAAAATCATTTAGATTCCTACATCTATACCGACACAAGACATACCATCGCTATATTTTTTTAATGAACGAATGCTATAACAGCAACATGCAACCGTTTGCACCTCTCTACAAATAGCCACTTAACGCACTAAAATCTGTGAACAAAATCACAATTACTTCAAAAGCGAGAATTAACATAACGCTGAAAAACAGACAGTTATAAGAAAAACTATATAATACCCCTATAAATAAAGATGATATTACACTATTCATCATGAAATAGATTCATCGTGATACTATTTCAACATTGTCGTATGGTTCAGAGAAAAAAATCCGTCATCATCACTAATGCAAACCAACAAGAACAATAATATTCAATTTTCTATTTATGACGATTATCAAAATTATACACAGGAAAAAAAAACCTCTCCCCTGAGAAGAGATTCAGGGCAGAGGTAATACGGGTGTTAAGGACATTTTTATAGTTTTGATGATAACAGAAGAGCTTCTTGCAGGATCGAGTATACACACTTAGCAACATTAAGAAAATTCTTAAAATCATCAAATTTAAAATTTCATTTAAATTCACTTTTATAATAAAGCAGTATTTATCAAAGTAAAAATACAACCGATGACAAACTTAAGATGTATTAATCAATGATGTCATACAAATAAAACCAACAACGCTGGGTGGCAGCCGGTAG
>NZ_MVFZ01000030.1:0-49793 GCF_002042945.1 Citrobacter sp. A316 | reverse complement strand
TAGTGTGATCTTATCGACATTGTTTTAATTGTTTATAACGAGTTTGGCTAATAGATTATCCGCTGATTTATATGATCGAAATCATATATTTGTTTCTGGAATATGCCACTATATGAGTATGTCAGAATAAGGTTGTGTAAAATTTTAACGTTAAATGTTTAATGATGTTAAATTTTAAGGGTAGAATAATGTTTATTGCCTGGTATTGGATTGTATTAATTGCACTCGTTGCGGTGGGTTATTATTGTCATATGAAACGTTATTGTCGGGCGTTCCGCCAGGATAGAGATGCCTTACTCGAAGCGCGAAACAAACTCTTTCGTCGCTCCGGTGAAGATAACAGCGCGATCAAGGAACAGGAATAGCCTGTCAGGTTCTGCTATGGATGAGCGGATGCTGTAAATTCGTAGGGTGGCATCCGCCCTCAGGATTATCCTATACCCATGGACTGGAGGATGACGAGACTTAACCCCATCACCGACATTCCACAAAGTACCCCATAGCTGGGATTATTATTTGGGTCGATCTCTTTTGCCAACGGCATCAATTCATCGACGGACAGCGCCACCATAATACCTGAGACTGCCGCCATTATTGCCGCCATCACCACCGGTGATATCAGACTACCGAGAATTAACCACGCCAGTACGCCGCCCAATATTTCTGCCATGCCCGAGATCCCAGCCCAGAATATTGCCGTACGTTTGGAGCCTGTGGCGGCATAGACGGGACCCGCCACGGCTAGTCCTTCAGGAATATTGTGCAATGCAACGGCGAGGGCAATACCAAAGCCCAGTTCAAGATTGCTACTGGCGGTAACAAACGTCGCAATCCCTTCCGGAAAGTTGTGTAGGCTGATGCCGAGCGTTAATAAAATCGCGGTGCGTTTAATCGATCCGGGTAGAGGTTGCGTTGTTTTCTGTACCAGATCCTGAGGATGCGCGTGCGGCAATAGACGGTCCAGGCCAAAGTAACCCAGTAAGCCAACGATGAACATTCCGTAGCCTAATACCGGCGACATGCCTTCTGCGGCCAGCGCAGCAGGTAGCATCTCCATCAGAGAGATCAGTAGCATAATCCCGGCGGCGAAGCCTAAAGAAAAGGCGAGAACACGGTTAGACGGTTTTTGCCCTAACACGCCGAGAAATGCGCCGATAAACGTGGCGGCACCTGCCAGTAAAGTCAGAAGTAAAGGTACTGACATCGACAAATAAAACTCCTTATCAATCTGCTTTCCGGGTTGGATCGTCAAAATAACTGATGATCTTCATCATGGTTATCTGAGTTCTTCATCAACCGAATAAGCGTATTGTGGTGGTATCAAAATGACTCCCTCAGTAAGGATATCATCATGTCTTCAACTCGTATGCCAGCATTGTTTTTGGGTCACGGTAGCCCGATGAATGTTCTGGAAGATAACGTTTATACCCGTGCCTGGCAGCAATTGGGGGAAACGTTGCCGCGTCCGAAAGCCATTGTGGTGGTCTCGGCGCACTGGTTCACCCGTGAAACGGGTGTGACTGCGATGGAAGCCCCCAAAACGATCCACGATTTTGGCGGTTTTCCGCAAGCATTATATGACACCCATTACCCGGCTCCTGGCTCGCCTGAACTGGCGCAGCATCTGGTTAACTTGCTTGCTCCAGTGCCTGTTACCCTGGACAAAGAAGCGTGGGGTTTTGACCACGGTTCCTGGGGCGTGCTGATCAAGATGTACCCGAATGCGGATATTCCGATGGTGCAACTGAGCATTGATAGCACCAAACCCGCGGCCTGGCATTTTGAGATGGGCCGTAAGCTGGCGACGCTGCGTGATGAGGGCATTATGCTGGTGGCCAGTGGTAACGTGGTGCATAACCTGCGCACTGCGCGCTGGCACGGTGAGAACACGCCTTATCCGTGGGCGACCTCATTCAATGATTATGTTAAGGCAAACCTGACATGGCAGGGACCGGTTGAGCAGCACCCACTGGTGAACTATCTCGATCATGAAGGTGGATCGTTGTCGAATCCGACGCCGGATCACTACCTGCCGCTGCTGTATGTACTCGGGGCTTGGGACGGTAAAGAGTCTGTCACGATCCCGGTAGATGGTATTGAGATGGGAAGTTTAAGTATGTTGTCGGTGCAGGTTGGATGATGAATGCCCGATGGCGCTAAGCTTATCGGGCATTAAGTTCGTGCCGTAGGCCGGGTAAGGCGAAGCCACCACCCGGCACTCTCAATCATTCGACAAAAATATGCGGATAGAAACGTGACAGATCCTGCGTGATCAACGCGCGGTCTTCACGAATGCCAATCCCGGCTGGTTGATCGTTGATCAGCCAGCTGCCAATCAGCATATAGCTGTCGCCAAACTTCGGTAGCTGATGGAACTGCTGCACGATCATACCCTCTTCACCGTACGGACCTTCCACGGATTCGATGGTTTTACCGTTCTCAATGATGGAGACGTTAGCTCCCTCGCGCGAGAAGATCGGTTTGACGACGAATTTATCCATCTGCGGGTAGTCGTCTTCGGCGAAGTACGCTGGCAGCAGGTTCGGATGATTAGGGTACATTTCCCATAACAGCGGTAACAGTGCTTTGTTGGAAATAATGCTCTTCCAGGCCGGTTCCAGCCAGCGAACGCCAGCGTCTTCCAGCTTGGTGGAGAACATTTCACGCAGCATGAATTCCCACGGATAAAGCTTGAACAGGTTAGCGATTACCTGATCCTGCATATCGGTGAACTGACCTTTTTCACCAAGACCAATATCTTCTACATAGAGGAATTCAGTGGCGATTTCAGCTTCGGCCGCGCAATCCTGTAAATACTGGATCGTACCGCGATCTTCCACCGTATCACGACAGCAGGTCAGATGAAGCAGTTGAAAGCCATACTGCTCACGCAGCTCAGTGAAACGCTCGATCAGCTTTTCCTGCAGACTGTTGAACTGATCGCTGCCTTCCGGCAGGTTGCCCGCATTGAGCTGATCTTCCAGCCAGATCCACTGGAAAAACGCGGCTTCGTACAGTGAGGTTGGCGTATCGGCGTTGTTTTCTAAAAGCTTGGGTTCACCTGTGCCATCCCACGCCAGATCGAGACGTGAATAGAGCGACGGTTGCTGAGTCTGCCAGGACTGGCGGACAAAGCCCCAGGTATGCTTCGGAATGCGAAACTTGGTCATCAGCTCATCGCTGGCGATGACCTTTTCCACCACCTTGAGGCACATTTGATGCAGCTCTGCGGTGACCTCTTCCAGCTTTTCAACCTGAGCAAGGGGGAGTTTGTAGTACGCGTCTTCACACCAGTACGGCTCGCCATACATAGTGTGAAAATTGAAACCGTATTCGGTGGCTTTGTCGCGCCAGTCCGGGCGCTCAACAATACTGACTCTTTCCATGACGATCAGCCACCCATTGAACGAGTGGTGGTGCCGCTTGCGCTACGCTGCATGGTGCTCTGTTTAGCCACAGACTCACCAAATCCGCCGCGGGTTACGGTAGAGGTGGTGGCAGGTTTCGGTGCCATAGCGGTTTTCGGTACGGTCATGGTGCGACCCGGCGTTGCTGCGCCGTAGTTTTTACCGCCTGCATCCGTATATTTGCCGTAAGCCGGGCTGGCCGGATTTTTCGAGCTGAACAGCGGTTGCTGAGCGCCCATTCCGCCACCCATCAGTCGGCCCATCATGTAGCCCGCCATCAGTGGCATCCAGAAGCTGCCGCTGCTTTGATTCTGCGCCTGAGCCTGGCCTTCACCAGTTGGCGCCATACCTGCTTGCGCAGGAGCCTGCTGGCACTGGCCTTCGCCGAATTCAGCAATACAGTCTTCGCGAGTGGCGTATTTTGGCGCGGTACGTTCAGCTTCTTTCAGCGCATTGTTAAACGCGGTAGTACATTCGGCACTTTTACCCGGATTTGCCGCAGAGCAGTCGTCAGCGTTCTGATAAAGCGAAACCGTTTCGTCGCTCTTTTCACAGCCCGCGAGCATAAACACAGCGGTAACTGCCAGGGCGACAGGAGTCAGGTGGCGCGCGCTCCAGCTTTTGCGGAACGAGGCGTGATGTATAGATTTTGTCCGTTTCATTTATGTCTTCCAGGACCCAGTGGTAACTTTGCTCAGAATAGTGGATGACTGGTCGAAATTGAAGCGTTAAGAGGCGAGAATGCGGAAGAAGGAGGAGATCTTTACGTTGTCTTACGTTCAGACGGGGCCGAAGCCCCGTCATCAGCATCAGTTACGGAACGGGTTGTTGCCGTTGCTGCTGGTTGAACGTGCTGCAGTTGGCTGAGCTGCAGGCAGATTGCCGGTACCGTTGAAGTCATTCACGGCGGCATCTTGTTGCGGATTTTGCGGTGCCACGGTATCCGGCGTTGTGGATATCGGTTTACCCAGCGTATTGTTCAGTGCCACCAGATCCTGCTCGTTCAGCGTACCGAGCGCAAATTTAACGTTAAGCTGGTTGATAAGATAGGTATAACGCGCATTCGCCAGTTGCTGCTTGGC
Organism: Citrobacter sp. A316; assembly: GCF_002042945.1. Classification (NCBI taxonomy): domain Bacteria; kingdom Pseudomonadati; phylum Pseudomonadota; class Gammaproteobacteria; order Enterobacterales; family Enterobacteriaceae; genus Citrobacter; species Citrobacter sp. A316. The sequence goes on along the minus strand of NZ_MVFZ01000030.1, from coordinate 45,304 downwards.
GTTGTACAGCGTAGTGGTGGCATCCAACACATCCACAATGGTACGTGTACCTACGGAATAGCCGGCTTCCATCGCATCTAAAGAGCTTTGGGCAGAGACAACCGCTTGTTTGTACGCATTAATGCTACTGATAGACGCATTAATGTTGTTGAACGAAGAACGAACGGTCTGCACCACGCTGCGGTGTGCGCTTTCCAGTTGTTCACTCGCGCCAACAAAGTTGTACTGCGCTTGTTTCACCTGCGAGTTAACCATTCCGCCCTGGTACAGCGGCAGCGAGAAGCTCAGACCAATTTTGTTCTGGCCCATGTTGCTGTCGTCGTACTGGGAGGTGTTGGTTTTAGAGCCGCTGTAAGAGGTGTCAGATACGCCGGTAGAGGCAGTCAAATTCAGAGTCGGTAAATGACCATCTTGCGCCAGACGAATCTGCTCACGCGCCAGATCCTGGCTCAAACGGGCCTGCAATAATGACAGGTTGCGGTTTTCAGCTTCTTTCAGCAGCGCGTTCACGGCCTGCGGTTTGTTGGTTTTAAAACCATCAACGTTCAGCGAAGCCAGTTCCGGGTAGTAGTTACCGGTTACCTGGCGCAGCTGTTCTACCGCGTTGTCCAGATTGTTACGCGCAGTGACTTCGTTCGCCAGTACGGTGTCGTATTGTGAGCGGGCGTTTTGCACGTCAGTGATGGCAACCAGGCCAACGTTAAAACGCTGAGTGGTCTGATCTAACTGACGATAGACCGCATCTTTCTGTGCCTGAGTGTAAGAAAGCACGTCAATTGCGTTCAGTACGTTAAAATAGGCCGTAGCGGTATTCAGGATCAGCGTTTGCTGATCGGTCTGATAGGTCACGTCCTGGATGCCCGCTGATTTTTCTTGCAGCGTCAGGGCACGCCATTTAGACATGTCAAAAATAGACTGAGTTAACTGCAAAGATGCGCTGGTAGCGTTGGAGTTGACGCCATTTGCATCACGGTAGCCATTGCTGTAGGTGTAATCGGCACCTAAACCCAGTTGCGGCAGTAATGGACTACGCGCTTCGTTAATTTTTTCGAATGCAGCATCGCGATCGGCGGCGGATTTACGCAATTCCGGGTTGCTCAGGCGTGCTTGCTGATAAACCTGCATCAGGTTTTCTGCCTGGCTCAAAGTACTGAACCCCGACAGGCTCAGGCCGATAAGGATGGGGAGCAATTTCTTCATTTGCATTCCTTGTTGTGAAGCAGTATTTAGCGCTGATCAAATTGTAAAAATATTTGCTGATTCTAGCAGAATCCGCCACTTCAAAAAGTTGGCGTTACGTGCCATACGGCGTTAATTTGCATCAATTTAACACAAGGGCGTTCAAACATCAGTCAAACGACCTTGAAATTCACATTTTAATCACTATTGGTTTCAGGACAGCACAATGCGTAAACCAGACAACTTGCCAATGACTTTCACTAAAAATGATGTAGAAATTATTGCACGAGAAACGCTATACCGCGGTTTTTTTTCACTGGATCTTTATCGGTTTCGCCACCGCCTGTTTAACGGGGGGATGAGCGGTGAGGTAACGCGCGAAATTTTTGAGCGCGGACACGCGGCAGTCTTGCTACCCTTTGACCCTGAGCGGGATGAAGTTGTGCTGGTCGAGCAGATTCGTATTGCGGCATTTGATACCAGCGAAAGCCCGTGGCTACTGGAAATGGTAGCCGGAATGATCGAAGAGGGCGAAACCGTTGAAGATGTAGCCCGTCGTGAAGCAATGGAAGAGGCCGGGCTGGAAGTTAAAAGGACGAAACCCGTTCTGAGCTATCTGGCAAGCCCGGGTGGCACCAGTGAGCGTCTGTCTATTTTAGTCGGCGAAGTGGACGCCACGACCGCGAGCGGAATACACGGTCTGGCTGATGAAAACGAAGATATTCGTGTTCATGTGGTAAGCCGGGAACAGGCTTACCAATGGGTAGAAGAGGGGAAAATCGACAACGCAGCGTCTGTCATCGCCTTGCAATGGTTACAGCTGCACTATCAAGAGTTAAAAACTGAGTGGAAAAAATGAAGCGTTACACACCTGACTTCCCTGAAATGATGCGTCTGTGCGAAACCAACTATTCGCAATTGCGCCGCCTGCTGCCACGTAATGATGCAGCCGGTGAAACAGTGAGCTATCAGGTAGCAAACGCACAATATCGGTTAACGATCGTTGAATCGACCCGATACACTACGCTTGTCGCGATCGAACAAACGGCACCGGCCGTCACTTACTGGAGCCTGCCGTCATTGACTGTGCGCCTGTATCATGACGCAAGGGTGGCTGAAGTGTGTTCAAGTCAGCAGATCTTTCGCTTCAAAGCGCGGTATGATTATCCAAATAAAAAGTTGCATCAACGCGACGAAAAGCATCAAATTAATCAGTTTCTGGCCGACTGGTTACGGTACTGTTTAGCACATGGAGCGATGGCGATTCCGGTTTATTAGCGTCGTGAAACCTAAGGACACCATTTGGAAAGCCTGTTAACCCTTCCTTTGGCTGGTGAGGCCAGAGTCAGGATCTTACAAATTACAGATACTCACCTGTTTGCCGAAAAGCATGAAACGCTGCTGGGTGTGAACACCTGGGACAGCTATCAATCCGTACTGGATGCAATACATGCAGAGTCGCCTGAGTACGATCTGATCGTCGCGACGGGTGATTTGGCGCAGGATCAATCCGCTGCGGCTTATCAGCATTTTGCTGAGGGCATCGCAAGTTTTCGTGCGCCCTGCGTTTGGCTACCCGGCAATCACGATTTTCAGCCGGCAATGTACAGCGCGTTGCAGGATGCGGGCATTTCCCCGGCCAAACGCGTTTTCATTGGCGAACAGTGGCAGATCTTGCTGCTCGACAGCCAGGTGTTCGGCGTTCCCCACGGTGAGTTAAGTGAATTTCAGCTCGAATGGCTGGAGCGTAAACTTGCTGATGCGCCAGAGCGTAATACCTTGCTGCTACTGCATCATCATCCTCTGCCTGCGGGCTGCAGCTGGCTCGATCAGCACAGTCTGCGTAATGCCGCTGAGCTGGATAACGTGCTGGTGAATTATCCTCGCGCCAGGTATCTATTGTGCGGGCATATTCATCAGGAACTTGATCTGGACTGGAACGGTCGCCGTCTGCTGGCGACACCGTCGACCTGCGTGCAGTTTAAACCGCACTGCTCCAACTTCACATTGGATACCATCAGCCCCGGCTGGCGGACGCTGGAGCTTTTTGCCGACGGGACGTTGCAGACTCAGGTACGTCGTCTGCAGGGTAATCGGTTCCACCCTGATACCGCTTCAGAAGGCTACTGATGTCTACGCTTCTCTATCTTCACGGATTTAATAGCTCTCCTCGTTCGGCGAAGGCGTGTTTACTGAAAAACTGGCTGGCGGAGCACCATCCGCACGTTGAGATGATTGTACCGCAGTTGCCGCCGTATCCGGCCCAGGCCGCAGAGATGCTGGAATCGATCATTCTTGAACATGGCGGAGAATCGCTGGGGATTGTCGGCTCCTCATTAGGCGGTTATTACGCTACCTGGCTGTCGCAATGTTTTATGCTGCCGGCAGTGGTGGTGAACCCTGCTGTACGGCCTTATGAACTGCTGGTCGACTATCTCGGTCAAAACGAGAACCCCTACACGGGGCAGCAATATGTGCTAGAGTCACGCCATATTTACGATCTTAAAGTCATGCAGATTGACCCGCTGGAAGCGCCGGATTTGATCTGGCTGCTCCAACAAACGGGCGATGAAGTGTTGGACTACCGCCAGGCGGTGGCGTATTACGCCTCCTGCCGTCAGACAGTTATTGAGGGCGGAAACCACGCATTCACGGGCTTCGAAGATTATTTCAACCCGATTGTCGATTTCCTTGGACTGCACAGTTTCTGACGATCAATTCGAATTGCTTATTTAAACCATGACGCAAACTTATAACGCTGATGCCATTGAGGTACTCACTGGGCTTGAGCCGGTACGCCGTCGCCCAGGGATGTACACCGATACGACCCGTCCGAACCATCTTGGGCAGGAAGTGATTGATAACAGTGTGGATGAAGCACTGGCGGGCCACGCGAAACGCGTGGACGTGATCTTACATGCCGACCAGTCTCTGGAAGTCATTGATGACGGACGCGGAATGCCGGTAGACATTCACCCTGAAGAGGGCGTTCCGGCGGTTGAGCTGATCCTCTGTCGTCTGCACGCGGGCGGCAAGTTCTCCAACAAGAACTACCAGTTCTCCGGTGGTCTGCACGGCGTGGGTATCTCCGTTGTTAACGCCCTGTCCAAACGTGTGGAAGTGAACGTGCGCCGTGACGGGCAGGTATACAACATCGCGTTTGAGAATGGCGATAAAGTGCAGGATTTACAGGTTGTCGGGACCTGCGGCAAACGCAATACCGGGACCAGCGTGCACTTCTGGCCGGATGAAAGCTTCTTTGACAGCCCGCGTTTTTCCGTTTCGCGCTTAACACATGTACTAAAAGCAAAAGCGGTACTGTGCCCGGGTGTTGAGATCACTTTTAAAGATGAGGTCAACAACAGCGAACAGCGCTGGTGCTACCAGGATGGTCTGAATGACTATCTGAGCGAAGCGGTGAATGGCCTGCCGACGCTGCCGGAAAAACCGTTCATCGGTAATTTCAGCGGTGAGACGGAGACGGTGGACTGGGCGCTGCTCTGGCTGCCGGAAGGCGGCGAGCTGCTTACCGAAAGCTATGTGAACCTGATCCCAACCATGCAGGGCGGTACGCACGTTAACGGTCTGCGCCAGGGACTGCTGGATGCGATGCGTGAGTTCTGCGAATACCGTAATATCCTGCCGCGTGGCGTGAAGTTGTCTGCAGAAGATATCTGGGATCGCTGTGCTTATGTGTTGTCGGTAAAAATGCAGGATCCGCAATTCGCCGGACAAACCAAAGAGCGCCTCTCTTCGCGTCAGTGTGCGGCATTCGTCTCTGGCGTGGTGAAAGATGCTTTCAGTTTGTGGCTGAACCAGAACGTGCAGTCAGCCGAATTGCTGGCTGAGATGGCGATTTCCAGCGCGCAGCGTCGTCTGCGTGCGGCGAAAAAAGTAGTGCGTAAAAAGCTGACCAGCGGTCCGGCGCTGCCGGGTAAACTGGCTGACTGTACCGCACAGGATCTTAATCGTACCGAACTGTTCCTTGTCGAAGGTGACTCGGCTGGCGGATCGGCCAAACAGGCGCGCGATCGTGAATATCAGGCGATCATGCCGCTGAAAGGTAAGATCCTCAATACCTGGGAAGTCTCTTCCGATGAAGTACTGGCTTCGCAGGAAGTTCACGATATTTCCGTGGCGATCGGCATCGATCCGGATAGCGACGATCTGAGCCAGCTGCGCTACGGTAAGATCTGTATCCTGGCGGATGCGGACTCCGATGGTCTGCACATTGCCACACTGCTGTGTGCGCTGTTTGTAAAGCACTTCCGCACGCTGGTGAAACACGGTCACGTCTACGTGGCGCTGCCGCCGTTATACCGTATCGACCTCGGTAAAGAGGTGTATTACGCGCTGACGGAAGAAGAGAAAGCGGGCGTACTGGAGCAGTTAAAGCGCAAGAAAGGCAAGCCGAACGTGCAGCGCTTTAAAGGTCTGGGTGAAATGAACCCGATGCAGCTTCGTGAAACTACGCTGGATCCGAACACCCGTCGCCTGGTGCAGCTCATCATTGATGATGAGGACGATCAGCGTACCAACGCAATGATGGATATGCTGCTGGCCAAGAAGCGTTCTGAAGATCGTCGTAACTGGTTGCAGGAGAAAGGCGACCTGGCGGATCTCGAAGGGTAATTGCATGTAGAAAAGCCGGAAAGGGGCGTAAAATGCCTTCTCCGGCTCTCATCTGACGAAGCGATTATATGCCGGATAGCAAAGCGTCATCCGGCAAATCGACAACCTTAAATACCCGACTCCAGAATACGAATATTCATGTCCAGCACGTCACCCTTCACGGCTTCGCTGTAGGCTTTCATATGCGGGGTCTGCAAATGCGCTTCAAGATGCGCGATGCTTTCCCACTGCTCAACCATCACGATTGAATCTGGCGCTGTGGTCTGAAAACTCACACCTGCGGCATGATCCACCATCGGCGCATAGCCGTGGCAGCCTTCTTCTTTCAGTACGGTCGGAACGATTTTAGCAAACTGATCCAGTACCGCCTGGCGGTGATGTTGACCTGGACGTGTACGGATTTCTGCAATAACGGTAAGCATGGTTAACTCCTTCTAATTCCAGGTTACCAGTTAACCAAAAATTTCGGTCAGATGCTTGCGATATTCTGCGATATAACGCGGGACGTCCGGCATTTTAATCACGTCATTGGTGATAAAGGTCGGCAGCGCTTCCATTCCCAGGAACTGATTTGCTTTATGGAACGGGAGATAAACGCCATCAACGCCAACGCCATGGAAGAACTGGTCTTTTTCAGTGAAGGCTTCCATCGGTGCGTTCCAGGTCAGGGACAGCATGTATTTTTTGCCCTGAATCAGCCCGCCGGAGCCGTATTTTTTAGAGGCATCTGAACGTGTGCGACCGTCGCTGGCATACAGTGTGCCGTGACCTTCGGTAAACACGTCATCGATGTATTTTTTCACGGTCCACGGTGCGCCCATCCACCAGCCAGGCATCTGCCAGATAACCGCATCGGCCCAGACGAAATTCTGCACTTCTGTTTTTACGTCATAATCGCTGTCTGCGCGTACGACTTTAACATCATGCCCGAGGTCGCGCAGGATACCGTCCGCGACCTCGGTCAGGGTGTCATTCAGTTGACCATTAGAATGGCCGAATTTTTTCGCCCCATTGATAATCAGAATGTTGCTCATTTTGTGTCCTCAAGGAAATACGTTTGAGGACGATTTTACTCCCACCAGCGGTGCGGTGAAATTAGCAAAATGTGCAAAGTCTTTTGCTATATGAGCAACAATAACGCAATTACCAACTGACTTTTGCTTCAAAGCCACCTTCCGGAGCGTTGCCAAACGAGGCTGACATCCCATGCAACATCGCGATACGACGGACAATCGACAGACCGAGACCGCTGCCAGTCACGCTTTGTCCCGGCGGACGATAAAAGCGTTCACCGATGTGTGTAAGTACCTCCGGCGCAACGCCCGGACCATTATCTTTGACGCTGAAGTTACGGGCGTTGAGCGTCACTTCCACAATGCTCCCCTGCGGACTGTAGCGAATGGCATTATCCAGCAGATTTCGTACCATCAGGCTCAGCAACAGCGGCTGTCCTGTGCGCGTGATATTGTGAGCGTTAATCTGCAAACGTACGTCAATATGTGCCTGCTGGGCCGGGTGGTAGATATCCATCACCGCGGACTGCAGTAGCTCCTCCAGTGAGATTTCCGCCACATCCTGAAGATTATCGAGGGAGTCGAGTCGAGAAAGCGTCAGGAGCTGATCGACCAGTCGGGTGGCGCGTTCAATTCCCGCATGCAGCTGCGCCAGCGCTTTTTCCCGCGTTTGCGGGTCGTCGTCTGACAATTGCACCACTTCGGTTTGCACCTTCAGCGCGGTCAACGGACTGCGCAGCTCGTGAGCGGCGTCAGAGGTAAAGCGCCGTTCGCGGACCATCATAGAGTGGATACGTGTAAACAACTGATTAAGCGATTCAACCAGCGGGCGCACTTCGCTTGGCACACCTTTCGGGTCGAGCGGCTCTTCTGATTCCGGGGCGCGCCAGCGCAGGGCCTGCGCCAGTTTTTTTAGCGGCCTGAGTTCACGACTCAGCATGACCACCAGGATCAGCAACATCAGCGGCAGCGCAACCAGCCACGGGGTTAACTGTGCGGTAAGGATCGACAGCGCCATATCCTCCCGATATTCCCACTCCTGGCCCACCACAATGCGATATTTTCCATCAGCGGAATTTAGCCACAGGAAGCGCCAGGAATCGTTGTCGCCCCTGAGTTGGCCGTCGCTAAACCCTTCCCGGCTGTAGCTGTAGGGAATATCCTGGCCATTGTCGCCATCGTGTAGCACCATTTTGCCGTCGGTGGAGTAGATGGCAAACGCCAGTGCGTCGTCATCAATATGGCCATGCTTCAGTTTCTTTGGCGTGCGGGCCATATTGCTTGAGGTGGTGACATCGCTGATATCCAGCGTGCTGAGTCGCTTGGCGAACAGCATAAGCTGGGTATCAAACAGCTCGTCGACATTATTGGTAGTCTGCCTCCAGGCTACAAAACTGGATACGGCCCAGGTAGCTGATGCCAGAATCAGAAAAATAAGCGTTAGCCTGACGCGCAGGCTGAGGCGTTGTGTGAGTTTCATGCGTCACCCAGGGTATAGCCAATGCCATGCACGGTACGGATAAAGTCGCTGCCGAGCTTACGGCGTAAGTGATGGACGTGGACCTCAACCGCATTGCTGGAGACATTTTCGTCCCAGGTATACAGTTTTTCTTCGATCAGTTTGCGGGGCAGGACGCGACCTTTGTTGCGCATCAGCAGTTCCAGCAGCGCGAACTCTTTAGGTTTGAGTGACAAGGGTTCACCCGCCGTCGTGGCGACCAGCGCGCCGGGATCGAGCGTTACCTGACCATGGCGTAATGTGTTGCTGGCCTGGCCGCTGGCACGACGCACCAGCGCCTCCAGTCTGGCGGCAACCTCGATCAGCGCAAAGGGTTTGCACAGATAGTCATCCGCCCCCAGGCGCAGGCCTTCTACGCGTTCCGCCAGCGCGTCGCGAGCGGTCAGAATTAGCACCGGCTCCTGTTTTCCTTTTGCACGCCATTCGCGCAAAATATCGCGCCCATCTATGCCTGGCAGCGTCAGGTCGAGGATTACCGCATCATAAGGTGCGCTGTAGAGCGCTTCTTTCCCTTGGCGACCTTCGGTAAACCAGTCGATACTGAAACCCATTTTACTCAGACCTGTTTTCAGGCCATCGCCAATCAACGTGTCATCTTCGATCAGTAAAATACGCATATGTTCATCCCTGCGATAACTCATTTGCAGTCAGTAAACCTGTGGCTACAGTCTCTGTACAGCAAAAAAAGTATCTTTTTTTGCCTTAAGAACTTGTTAAGGATTAACTTATTTAATAGTCGTAAACCAACATGAAAGGGAGACATGACGATGAAAAAATTAGCTGCAATGGTTGCCGTAATGGCACTGTGTTCCGCACCTGTTCTGGCAGCTCAGCAGGGCGGCTTCTCTGGGCCAACGACAACCACCACGCAGAGCCAAAACGGCGGATTTGTCGGCCCGAACGGTAGCAGCACGACGGTAGAAAGCGCCAAATCACTGCGTGATGACACCTGGGTTACCCTGCGCGGGAACATCGTTGAGCGTATTTCCGACGACCTGTATGTGTTTAAAGATGCGACCGGCACGGTGAATGTGGATATCGACCACAAGCGCTGGAACGGCGTAACCGTTACACCGCAGGATGTGGTTGAAATCCAGGGTGAAGTGGATAAAGACTGGAACTCCGTTGAAATCGACGTGAAACAGATTACCAAAGTTACTAAGTAATCCCCATCAGGGCCGCATTCGCGGCCCTTTTCTTTGTGACTCAACACGCCAGATAGGGTAGTATCTGCGGCAATATTGCCCTTCAATAGAGGGGTACAAAGTTGAGGAACCACGATTAATGAGCGATATGGCAGAGCGCCTGGCGCTGCATGAATTCACGGAAAACGCCTATCTGAACTACTCCATGTACGTCATCATGGACAGGGCGTTGCCGTTTATTGGCGATGGTTTGAAACCCGTTCAGCGTCGCATCGTGTACGCGATGTCCGAACTGGGGCTGAATGCCAGCGCCAAATTTAAAAAATCCGCCCGTACAGTCGGTGACGTGCTGGGTAAATACCATCCACACGGCGACAGCGCCTGCTATGAAGCGATGGTGCTGATGGCGCAGCCGTTCTCTTACCGTTACCCACTGGTTGACGGGCAGGGGAACTGGGGGGCACCGGACGATCCGAAATCCTTCGCGGCGATGCGTTATACCGAATCACGTCTGTCTAAGTATGCGGAAGTCCTGCTGGGTGAACTCGGTCAGGGAACGTCGGACTGGGTGCCTAACTTCGACGGCACCATGCAGGAGCCGAAGATGCTGCCTGCGCGTCTGCCAAATATTCTGCTGAACGGCACGACCGGTATTGCCGTTGGTATGGCAACGGACATTCCGCCACATAACCTGCGTGAAGTGGCAAAAGCAGCGATTACTCTGATTGAGCAGCCGAAAACGACGCTGGATCAGTTGCTGGATATCGTGCAAGGGCCGGATTACCCAACCGAAGCTGAAATCATTACCTCGCGCGCGGAAATTCGTAAGATTTACGAAAACGGACGCGGCTCCGTACGTATGCGTGCGGTCTGGACGAAAGAAGACGGCGCGGTGGTGATTTCCGCGCTGCCGCATCAGGTTTCCGGGGCTAAAGTGCTGGAGCAGATCGCTGCTCAAATGCGCAATAAAAAGCTGCCGATGGTAGACGACCTGCGCGACGAGTCGGATCACGAAAACCCGACCCGTCTGGTGATTGTTCCGCGCTCGAATCGTGTGGATATGGAGCAGGTGATGAACCACCTGTTTGCTACCACCGATCTCGAAAAAAGCTACCGTATCAATCTGAACATGATCGGTCTTGATGGTCGTCCGGCGGTGAAAAACCTGCTGGAGATCCTCACCGAATGGCTGGCGTTCCGCCGTGATACTGTGCGTCGCCGCCTGAATTATCGTCTGGAAAAAGTGCTCAAGCGCCTGCACATCCTTGAAGGTTTGCTGGTGGCGTTCCTCAACATTGACGAAGTCATCGAAATTATTCGTCATGAAGATGAACCTAAGCCAGAGCTGATGTCGCGGTTTGGTATTTCTGAAACTCAGGCTGAAGCCATCCTTGAGCTGAAATTGCGCCACCTTGCCAAACTCGAAGAGATGAAAATCCGCGGTGAGCAGGATGAGCTGGCGAAAGAGCGCGATCAGTTGCAGGCCATTCTGGCTTCCGAACGTAAAATGAGTAACCTGCTGAAGAAAGAGCTGCAGGCCGATGCAGACGCCTATGGCGACGATCGTCGCTCTCCGTTGCAGGAACGCGAAGAAGCGAAGGCGATGAGCGAGCACGACATGCTGCCATCTGAGCCGGTGACCATCGTGCTGTCCCAGAGTGGTTGGGTGCGTAGCGCGAAAGGCCACGACATTGATGCGCCGGGATTAAGCTATAAAGCGGGCGACAGCTTTAAGTCGGCAGTGAAAGGTAAAAGCAATCAGCCGGTGGTGTTCGTGGACTCCACCGGACGCAGCTATGCCATCGACCCGATTACTCTGCCGTCGGCGCGCGGTCAGGGTGAACCGCTGACCGGGAAGCTCACGCTGCCGCCGGGTGCGACGGTTGAGCACATGCTGATGGAAGGCGACGATCAGAAACTGCTGATGGCTTCTGATGCAGGCTACGGTTTTGTCTGCACCTTCAATGACCTGGTCGCACGTAACCGCGCAGGCAAGGCATTGATTACGCTGCCAGAAAATGCACGAGTCATGAAGCCAGTAGTGATTGAAAATGAAACCGATATGCTGCTGGCGATTACCCAGGCCGGTCGCATGTTGATGTTCCCGGTAAGCGATTTACCGCAATTGTCGAAAGGCAAAGGGAACAAGATCATCAATATCCCTTCAGCGGAAGCGGCGAAAGGCGAAGATGGTCTGGCGCAACTTTACGTGCTGCCGCCACAGAGCACGCTGACTATCCACGTCGGTAAGCGCAAAATCAAACTGCGTCCTGAAGAGTTGCAGAAAGTGACCGGTGAGCGCGGTCGTCGCGGCACGCTAATGCGTGGTCTGCAGCGTATCGACAGCATTGAGATTGACTCGCCTCGACGCGCCAGTCACGGCGACAGCGAAGAATAACGCTACCGTCCGGCTCTCCCTGTTAAAACCCAGGGAGAGCCAACGTTAAAAATTCCCGTGAAACCGTTGTTTATTCGTGCGTTGCGATTAACAATACGCTTTTCCAGAGAGCCGCCCTTAACAAAGCCCTAACCTGATACCGCATGATGAATCAGGTGACGTAAAATGCCAGGCTCTTAGGCCTTAGAGGTTGTTATGCTATATATTTTTCGTTTAATTATTACTGTTATTTACTGCGTTCTGGTCTGTATTTTCGGTTGCATATACTGTCTGTTCAGTCCACGAAATCCAAAACACGTTGCAACGTTCGGTCATATGTTTGGCCGCCTGGCTCCCCTTTATGGCCTGAAGGTCGAGTGCCGCATGCCGGCAGACGCGCAGAACTATGGTAATGCTATCTATATTTGTAACCATCAGAACAACTATGACATGGTTACCGCTGCGAATATCGTTCAGCCGCCGACGGTGACGGTAGGTAAAAAAAGCCTGCTGTGGATCCCTTTCTTCGGGCAGCTGTACTGGTTAACCGGTAACCTGTTGATTGACAGAAACAACCGCGCAAAAGCACACAGCACCATTGCTGCCGTGGTAAATCATTTCAAAAAACGCCGCATTTCTATCTGGATGTTCCCAGAAGGAACGCGTAGCCGTGGTCGCGGTCTGCTGCCGTTTAAAACCGGTGCGTTCCATGCGGCGATTGCTGCTGGTGTCCCGGTCATTCCGGTGTGCGTTTCCACAACCTCGAACAAGATAAAATTAAACCGACTCAATAATGGTCTGGCGATTGTCGAGATGTTGCCGCCGGTGGACATTAGCCACTTTGGGAAAGATCAGGTTCGTGAACTGGCAGCGCATTGCCGCACGCTGATGGAACAAAAAATCGCAGAACTCGATAAAGAAGTTGCTGAGCGGGAAGCCGCCGGTAAGGTTTAATCCGCGCAATTCGGGTTTTTTACAGGAAATGACTTCCTGCGTGTTAATAGCCAGTTTTTTATGGAGTTTATATGTCATTCAGTCGGCGTCAGTTCATTCAGGCATCGGGGATCGCACTGTGTGCAGGTGCTGTTCCGCTGAAGGCTAATGCTGCCGGTCAGCAACAACCGTTACCCGTGCCTCCGCTGCTGGAATCCCGCCGGGGGCAGCCGCTATTTATGACGCTGCAACGTGCGCACTGGTCCTTTACACAAGGCACGCGCGCACCTGTCTGGGGAATTAACGGCCGCTACCTGGGACCGACAATTCGCGTCTGGAAAGGGGATGACGTCAAGCTTATCTACAGCAACCGTCTGACTGAAAATGTCTCGATGACCGTCGCCGGGTTACAGGTACCAGGTCCGCTGATGGGCGGCCCGGCGCGCATGATGTCCCCGAATGCTGACTGGGCGCCAGTGCTGCCGATTCGCCAGAATGCCGCCACGCTGTGGTATCACGCCAATACGCCAAATCGTACTGCTCAGCAGGTCTATAACGGCCTTGCCGGGATGTGGCTGGTTGAAGATGAAGTGAGTAAATCACTGTCTATTCCCAACCACTATGGCGTGGATGATTTTCCGGTCATTATCCAGGACAAGCGGCTGGACAACTTTGGCACGCCGGAATACAGCGAGCCCGGCAGCGGTGGCTTTGTCGGTGATACGCTGCTGGTCAATGGGGCGCAAAGTCCGTATGTCGAAGTCTCCCGCGGCTGGGTGCGTTTGCGTTTGCTGAACGCTTCAAACTCGCGTCGTTACCAGCTGCAAATGAGCGATGGCCGTGCGCTGCATGTGATTTCCAGCGATCAGGGTTTTTTACCTGCGCCTGTTTCGGTGAAACAGCTCTCGCTGGCACCGGGCGAGCGTCGAGAGATCCTGGTGGATATGACTAACGGAAATGAGGTCTCTATCACCTGTGGTGAGGCAGCCAGTATTGTCGACAGGATCCGCGGGTTCTTTGAGCCTTCCAGTATTCTCATCTCCACGCTGGTATTGACGTTGCGCCCGACAGGTCTTCTGCCGCTGGTGACCGACAGCCTGCCAATGCGCCTGCTGCCAACGGAAATCCTTAGCGGTTCGCCGATTCGCAGCCGTGATATCAGCCTGGATGACGACCCTGGCATCAACGGTCAGTTGTGGGACGTCAACCGTATGGATATTACTGCCCAGCAGGGCTCCTGGGAGCGCTGGACTGTGCGGGCGGATATGCCTCAGTCTTTCCATATTGAAGGCGTCTCGTTCCTGATCCGTAATGTGAATGGCGCGATGCCGTTCCCGGAAGACAGAGGCTGGAAAGATACCGTCTGGGTCGACGGCCAGGTTGAATTACTGGTTTATTACGGACAGCCTTCCTGGGCCCATTTCCCGTTCTACTTTAATAGCCAGACGCTGGAAATGGCGGATCGTGGCTCAATCGGACAGATGTTGGTGAACCCGGCGCCGTAATGCGCCGGGGTTCCCGTTACGCCCGCCAGAACATGCGCGAGAACAGGATCAGAATGGGGTAAATCTCCAGACGCCCCATGATCATGGCCGCGCACATCAGTAGCTTTGCTTCCTCATTTAAGGTGCCAAATGTCGTGGCGGTGACGCCAAATCCCAGCCCCATATTGTTGATGCAGGCGGCGACGGTGGCAAAAGAGGAGAAGAGATCGTAGCCCATCAGATTGAGCGCCCAGATAAAAAAGCTGGTGAACAAAACGTAGAGAAAGAAAAAGCTCCATACCGAACGCACCACCCGGTCGCTTACCACGCTATTGCCCACTTTGATATTCAGCAGGGCGCGGGGATGCGCGAGCTGGTGTAACTCCTGACGGCACTGCTTGAACATAATCAAAAAGCGTAGCACCTTAATCCCGCCGCAGGTCGAGCCCACACAACCGCCGAAGAAACTGGCGCTGAGCAACATAAAGATCGTGTGCGAAGGCCACTGCGCGTAATCCGCCGTCGACAGGCCATTATCTGTCAGCATCGAACTGGCCAGAAAAAAAGCATGCACCAGGCTGTCCGTTAATCCGTACATGCCTGCCCGCCAAACTTGCCAGGTGGCGATCAGAGTGACGACCAGCGCAATCAACAAAAAGAAACGCAGTTCGGCATTGCGACGAAAGGGCTTGAAGGTACGTTTCACGATAGCAACGTACCAGAGGGTGAAGTTAAACGCAGACAGCAGTGAAAACAGTCCGGCAACTAGCTCAATAGCGTGGCTGTTATAAAAGCCGATGCTCTCGCTGCGAGTGGAAAATCCGCCGAGAGAGACTGTAGATAGCCCGTGGCATAAGGCATCGAAGAACGACATCCCGGCAGCCCAGTAGGCCAGAGTACAAATAAGCCCCAGAATGACATAGGTCATCCACAGCGTACGTGCAGTATCAGCAAGTCTTGGCGTGAGGCGTTCTTCTTTAAAGGGGCCCGGCATTTCAGACTGATACAGCTTCATGCCGCCAATACCCAGCAGTGGTAACACCGCCACGGCGAGGACAATAACCCCCAGGCCACCAATAAAATTAAGCTGAGCCCGGTAGTACAGATACGATTTTGGCATGGCGCTGACGTCGCCAATTACCGTTGCGCCCGTGGTGGTAATCCCGGAAACCCCTTCAAACAGGGCATCCGCAAAAGAGAGGTTTAAGCCATCGTCCATCCACATCGGCATCGCGCTGATAAACGAAAACAACAGCCAGAACAGGACGATAATGACGAAACCATCCCGTGTTCGCAGTTGAATACCCGCATGTTTGGTTGCCAGCCACGCCCCGCCGCCGAGGGTGAAGAAAGTCATAAACGTGCTGAAAAAAGCGAACAAGCTCCGCTCTTTATTTAACAACGCGATGGTCATCGGTGGCAGCATAGAAAAGCTGTAGAGAAGAACCAGAAACCCACACAGGTGAACAACAACCCGTAACTGGGAAATATGCAGTGAATCGTTGAGTCGCAATGAAAAATCCCCCGCCGAAAAAGAGTTATCTCAGCTGGCCGGCATGGTGTTAATTATGATTGATAAAAATGAGTGTCGTAAAATTTAACAATTTATATAACTTTCTACTGCTCTGGTTCAGACTCCACTTCATTTCTTGCCGGCATACAGCGTATAATCCCCGGCCTTTGATTATTTTTTTACCATTTTTGGAAGCATTATGAGCGCAATATCCCTGATCCAGCCGGACAGAGACCTTTTCTCCTGGCCGCAGTACTGGGCTGCCTGTTTTGGCCCGGCACCGTTTTTGCCGATGTCACGCGACGAAATGGACCAACTTGGCTGGGATAGCTGCGACATCATTCTGGTTACCGGCGATGCATACGTCGATCATCCCAGCTTTGGCATGGCAATTTGCGGCCGTATGCTGGAAGCGCAGGGCTTTCGTGTAGGGATTATCGCCCAGCCGGAGTGGAACAACAAAGACGATTTTATGCGTTTGGGTAAACCGAACCTGTTCTTTGGTGTGACCGCAGGCAACATGGACTCGATGATCAACCGCTACACCGCCGATCGCCGACTGCGCCATGACGATGCCTACACGCCTGACAACGTAGCAGGTAAACGCCCGGACCGTGCCACGCTGGTCTATACCCAGCGCTGTAAAGAAGCATGGAAAGACGTGCCGGTTATTCTCGGCGGTATTGAGGCCAGCCTGCGCCGTACCGCGCACTATGACTACTGGTCTGATACCGTTCGTCGCTCTGTTCTGGTGGATTCCAAAGCCGACATGCTGATGTTCGGCAACGGCGAACGTCCACTGGTGGAAGTGGCGCATCGTCTGGCGATGGGTGAAACCATCGATCAGATCCGCGACGTGCGTAACACTGCGATTATGGTTAAAGAAGCGCTGCCGGGTTGGAGTGGGGTGGATTCCACGCGTCTCGACACGCCGGGCAAGATTGACCCGATCCCGCATCCGTATGGTGAAGATCTGCCGTGTGCTGACAACAAACCTGTGGCACCGAAAAAGCAGGAAGCGAAAGCGGTAACCGTACAGCCGCCGCGCCCGAAACCGTGGGAAAAAACCTACGTGCTGCTGCCGTCCTTCGAAAAAGTGAAGGGCGATAAAGTGCTGTATGCGCATGCGTCGCGTATCCTGCACCACGAAACCAATCCAGGCTGCGCGCGTGCGCTGATGCAAAAGCACGGCGATCGCTACATCTGGATCAACCCGCCAGCCATTCCGCTCTCTACCGAAGAGATGGATAGCGTCTTTGCTCTGCCGTACAAGCGCGTGCCGCATCCGGCGTATGGCGACAGCCGCATTCCTGCCTATGAGATGATCCGTTTCTCGATCAACATTATGCGTGGCTGCTTTGGCGGTTGCTCGTTCTGCTCGATCACCGAGCACGAAGGTCGCATCATCCAGAGCCGCTCTGAAGACTCGATCATCAATGAAATAGAAGCTATTCGCGATACCGTTCCAGGCTTTACCGGCGTGATTTCTGACCTCGGCGGCCCAACGGCAAACATGTATATGCTGCGCTGTAAGTCACCGCGCGCGGAGCAGACCTGCCGCCGTTTGTCATGCGTCTACCCGGATATCTGTCCGCACATGGACACCAACCATGAACCGACGATTAACCTCTATCGCCGTGCACGTGATTTGAAAGGCATTAAAAAGATCCTTATCGCTTCGGGCGTGCGTTATGACATCGCGGTTGAAGACCCACGCTATATCAAAGAGCTGGCGACCCACCACGTTGGCGGCTATCTGAAGATTGCGCCAGAGCATACCGAAGAAGGCCCGCTGTCGAAGATGATGAAGCCGGGGATGGGCAGCTACGATCGCTTTAAGGAATTGTTCGATACCTACTCGAAACAGGCGGGTAAAGAGCAGTATCTGATCCCGTACTTTATTTCCGCGCACCCAGGTACGCGTGACGAAGATATGGTGAATCTGGCGTTGTGGTTGAAGCAACGTCGTTTCCGTCTGGATCAGGTGCAGAACTTCTATCCATCGCCGTTGGCGAACTCCACAACCATGTATTACACCGGGAAAAACCCGCTGGGTAAAATTGGTTATAAGAGTGAAGACGTGGTGGTGCCGAAAGGTGATAAGCAGCGTCGTTTGCATAAAGCCCTGCTGCGTTACCACGATCCAGCCAACTGGCCGTTAATCCGCCAGGCGCTGGAAGATATGGGTAAAAAGCATCTGATCGGCGGTCGTCGCGAATGTCTGGTTCCGGCACCTACGCTGGAAGAGATGCGCGAAGCGCGTCGCCAGAACCGTCATACCCGTCCGGCGTTGACCAAGCACACACCGGTGGCGCACCAGCGTCAGACACCTGCCGCAAACAAAAAACGCGGGAAAGTAGCGGGACGCTAATCTAGCTATGCTTCACGAATTCTGGCCGCTAATGCGGCCAGTTTTGCATCATCCGCTCGTTCATGATCGTGTGATGACAAATATCCTTCATACTGCTCGAAAAATTTGTTCTGCCGCGCTTCAATCGGTTTCCAGTGGGTTAGATCGCCAGTGCCATGCATGGGGCTTAATTTGCTGTGCACATGGTCTACGCCGAAACCTTCGAAGAACATCCCGGTACGACTGACATCCGGGAAAGCCTTATCCAGTTTCTTAGCCACTTTTTGGGTTGCCAGCATCAGGTCAGCCAGCGCCTGCGGCGGCATATCGAAGGCATAGCTGGGGTAATGCTTTTTCGGGATCACCACGGTAAAACCGTCGGTGTTCGGGAAAATCGACAGAAAAGCCAGATGGTGCTCGTCTTCCCAGACCTTATGGCAGGGTGCTTTACCTTCAACAATTTGACAGAAAATACAGGTCATTCCTTTTCTCCGCAGGTAAGGTGATTCGTCAGGACGCAGTCAGTTTAGTACAGACCTAACACCTTCCACCACATCAGACCCACGGTGATAAACACCGCCTGGTTAAACAAGCTGATGATAAATCCTGTGCGCCACCAGACGCCCGTTGGAACGTACCCGGCACCAAACAGGATTGGACCGCGAGCGTGGGTGTACTGGGTGAGCGAGCAGTACAAACTGCTGGTGAAGGCCAGCATTAATGCCGTGGGGGCTGCGGGAATATTCAGATGCAGACCGACGCCGAGGAAAACGGCGTACAGCGCGGCAATCTGTGCATTACCGCTGGCAAAAAAGTAGTGGGTATAGAAGTAGGCGGCGTTCAGCAGCAGCAGGACGATCACCCAACTTGTACCGTGCATGGTACTGCTCAGGCTATCGCCGATCAGATTGCCAAACCAGGTGGTGAAGCCCAGTTTTTTCAGCTGGTTCGCCATCATCAACAGCGCGGCAAACCAAATCAGCGTGTCCCATGCGCCTTTCTCGCTCTTCACATCTTCCCAGCTCAGAACGCCGCTTAGCAATAAAATGGACAGCCCCACGAACGAGGCAGTGGTGGCGTCGACGCCTAACGTATCGCCAAAAATCCACAGCACCAGCAGCACGCCGACGGTAGCCAGCATCAGCCATTCGCCGCGAGACATACTGCCCATTTCCGCCAGCTCTTTGCGCGCCAGATTCGGGGCATCCGGCGTGTGTTTAATTTCCGGGCGCACGATCCAGTAGACCAGCAGTGGAACCAGCAGTAAGGACACCAGGCATGGCAGCAGCGCCGCCATAAACCAGCTGCCCCAGGTCAGCGTGACGCCCGCATTGGCCGCCAGCTTCACCGCTAACAGGTTGCCGGTATAGCCGGTCATAAAGAGCGCGGCGGTGACGTCGTTGACGTTGCCAATACAGGTTATAAGAAAGGTACCGATTTTACTGCGGGACTCATCTTCCGGGTTCGAATGGAAACTACGTGCCAGAGAGTCGGCAATCGGATAGATGACGCCGCCGCAGCGTGCTGTATTACTCGGCATTGCGGGAGATAGGATCAGATCGGCAAAGGCCAGACCGTAGGCGAGCCCTAGCGTGCGCTTGCCGAGCAGGCGGATCATCTGCAGCGCAATGCGTCGTCCGAGGCCGGTTTTGATAAACCCGCGGGCAATCATAAAAGCCACGACGATAAGCCAGATAAGTGAACTGTTCAGCTCACTCAGTGCCGTGGTGATAGCGCCGCTGGCGGTTTTATCCCCGGCAGCATAGGCGAGTGCAAAAACCGTAATCCCAATAATGCCGACCGCGCCGATGGGTAAAACTTTTGCCACGATAGAGGCAATAGTCGCGACGAAGATAATTGCCGAATGCCAGGCTGGCGCACTTAACCCGGAGGGAGGGGTCAGCTGCCACAGTCCGGCAGAGATGAATATTATAAGAATTAATGGGAGCCATTTGACTCCGCTACTTTTTTTCTCAGTCACGTTTACGCACCTATGGGTATGGTAAATACATTCATTAAATGAATATATTTATTTAATAATTAACAGGTTATGTTGCGTAATGCTGCTCCAGCGACTGCAAGAAATACATCAATATATGTGTGTGAATTGTTTCCTGATATTTCAAATCAGTAAAGGCCCGACGAGAGTGTCGGGCTGGAGGGAAGGGGTTAACCGCCGAACTGCTCCGGGTCTGGCCCCAGACGTTTGCCCTGATCAAGCTTCGCGATTTCGCCTAATTCGTCTTTATCCAGGCGGAAGTCCCAGACGTTAAAGTTTTCTGCGATACGCGCCGGGGTGACTGATTTCGGAATAACCACCAGACCGCTATCCAGATGCCAGCGGATGACGATCTGCGCCGGTGATTTGCCATATTTCTCAGCGAGGTCGCGGATGATCTTTTGATCGAAGACGTCTTTGCCGCCTTGCGCCAGCGGACTCCAGGATTCGGTCTGGATTTTATGCGTTGCGTTCCAGGCGTGCAGCTGGCGCTGTTGCATAAGCGGATGAAGTTCGATCTGGTTAATCACCGGAGGTACGCCGGTTTCATCCATCAGCCGCTGGAGATGATTGATCTGAAAGTTGCAGACGCCGATGCTCTTAATCAGACCTTCTTTTTGCAGGTCGATCATGTTTTCCCATGCTTCAACATAGTGGTCGATCGCCGGAACCGGCCAGTGCATCAGGTACAGATCGAGGTAATCAAGCTGGAGTTTTTCCATGCTTTCAAGCAAGGCTTCCCGGGGGCGTTTTTGGTCATCATTCCACAGCTTGGTGGTAATGAATAACTCGTCCCGTGGTACGCCAGCATCGCGTATTGCTTTGCCGACACCTTCTTCGTTTTTGTACGCCGCAGCGGTATCAATTGAGCGATACCCCACTTCCAGCGCTTTATGAATGGCGGTGATGACTTCTTCGTTGCTTGCCTTCCAGACCCCCAGGCCCAGTTGCGGCATGACGTTACCATCCTGTAGTTTGATAATGGTTGGACCGGTCATAATTCCCCCCTGAATGACTGTCACCGGAGCAGCCCCCGGTGACATAGGTGTGACTTAAGCCTGGTATAAATACCCAAAAACGAAAGGCGGAGGTTAAAAAACCTTAGCGGGCAGCTTCGTAAATCCGACGGCTGACTTCAAGCGTAATGTCCTGATGTTCGCCCAGTTGCGTACCACCGTGAGCTTCCAGTTTTTCCAGCAACGCCGGGATGGAGCTACCGTCCAGGCCATAGTCAGACAGGCGAGTTGGTACGCCCATTTGTTCGAAGAAAGCGCGGGTAGCCGCAATGGCGGCGTCGATGCGCTGGTCGTCGGAACCTTCGGTGATATTCCAGATACGCTCTGCGTATTGCAGCAGTTTGGCACGCTTGGTATCACGTTTTTCATTCCACAGCGCTGGCAGAACGATGGCCAGCGTTTGGGCATGATCCAGACCGTGCATTGCGGTCAGTTCATGGCCCAACATATGCGTTGCCCAGTCCTGCGGTACGCCTGCACCAATCAGGCCGTTCAGCGCCTGGGTTGCCGCCCACATGACGTTCGCACGTACGTTGTAGTTTTCCGGCTCCTGCAAGGCTTTCGGGCCTTCTTCTACCAGCGTAAGCAGAATGCCTTCGGCAAAGCGATCCTGAATTTTCCCGTCCACCGGATAAGTCACATACTGTTCCACGGTATGCACGAAGGCATCCACGACGCCGTTTGCGACCTGACGCGGCGGCAGGGTGTAGGTGTAAACCGGATCCAGTACGGCAAATACTGGCTGCACAAACGGGGTCATAAAGGCCAGTTTATCGCCAGTGGTTTTACGCGAAATTACCGCGCCGGAGTTAGATTCAGAGCCGGTTGCAGGCAGGGTTAACACGGAGCCCATCGGGATGGCGCTTGTTACGTCGTTGCCGTGGGTTTCCAGAATGCGCCATGGATCGATGCCGTCTGCGTACTGTGCTGCTGCCGCGATGAATTTGGTGCCGTCCAGCACTGAACCGCCACCTACCGCCAGCAGAAACGTCACTTTCTCATCACGCACGATTTTTACTGCGTTCATCAGCGTTTCATAAGACGGGTTTGGCTCGATACCGCCAAACTCCAGCACGTCCAGCCCTTTCAGCGCGTCCTGAACCTGTGCCAGGACGCCGGTTTTTTTCACACTGCCGCCGCCGTAGGTAACCAGTACGCGAGCGTCCTGAGGAATTTGATCGCGCAGCTCAGCAATTGCGCCTTTACCAAACAAAATACGTGTTGGGGTATGGAGATTAAAGTTGTTCATTGCTCGTTCCCTTTGGTGGGTAATAAAAGAGGGCAGGTGAGTGTCTGCCGGATGATGAACATTGTGGTCGCCCGCCGCTCTGCTCTCAATGCTCATTTCTGCCGATGTCTTGCCCATTTCTACAGACTGCTGGAGAAAACGAATAAATCTGCGCATTATGTCAGGGTCGAAAACCGATGATGAAATGGTGCTACATGAACCGTGATGAGATCTGCCTTCTGCTGACAGATAAAATTAAGCAGCTGAAAAACAATGAAAATAAACTTAACGAACTGCTGCCAGATGTCCGCCTGTTACACGGTACGGAGCCTGCGGCGCGTACACCGGTCATGTATCAGCCAGGCATCATATTTCTCTTTTCGGGACATAAAATTGGTTATATCAATGAGCGCGTATTTCGCTATGACGCCAACGAATACCTGCTGCTAACCGTACCTTTACCCTTTGAATGTGAAACGTATGCGACGCCGGAGGTACCTCTGGCTGGTATTTACCTGAATGTCGATATTCTGCAATTGCAGGAGCTGTTGATGGACATTGGGGAAGACGAGCTGTTCCAGCCCGCCATGGCAGCCAGCGGGATTAACTCTGCGACGCTCTCTGACGAAATTCTCTGCGCTGCTGAGCGCCTGCTGGATGTGATGGAGCGACCGCTGGATGCGCGTATTCTGGGGAAACAGATTATTCGCGAGATCCTCTACCATGTGTTGACCGGGCCGCGCGGCGGCGCGTTACTTGCGCTGGTCAGCCGCCAGACGCATTTCAGTTTGATAAGCCGGGTGCTAAAGCGGATTGAAACCAAATACACCGAAAACCTCAATGTAGAACAGCTGGCAGCTGAAGCGAACATGAGCGTGTCGGCGTTTCATCATAATTTTAAAGCGGTGACCAGCACGTCGCCGCTGCAATATCTTAAGAGCTATCGCCTGCATAAAGCACGGATGATGATTATTCACGATGGAATGAAGGCCAGTGCGGCTGCCATGCGCGTCGGCTATGAGAGCGCATCGCAATTCAGTCGGGAGTTCAAACGTTTCTTTGGCGTAACGCCGGGGGAAGATGCGGCCAGAATTCGTATGATGCAGGGGAGTTGATTTCTTGTAGGCCTGCAGGTACACCGTAGGCCTTGAAGCTGCGCGCCATCAGGCGTAATGCCGGGAATTACCCCGGCCTACGGATAATATTCAGGCGCTACAGTATTTTTTTTTAATCACCACGAACAATGTTCCCAACAATCCTGCGGTTAACAGGGCAATCGGCAGGATCATTAGAAAGGTCATCACCTGATCTTCATGGCGTTTAACGAACGGGATCATGCTCAGCGCATAGCCGAAACTGGTGACGACGGTGACCCACAGCAGGCCACTCAGCCAGTTAAAAAACTGGAATCGACGGTTAGGAAGCCCTGAAATGCCCGCCATTGTTGGCAGCAAGGTACGAACGAACGCCAGGAAACGCCCTGCCAGCAGCGCCATCAACCCGTGTTGGTCAAACATGCAGGTGGCACGCTGATGGTATTTTTCCGGTAATTGCGCCAGCCAACCTTTCACCGTGCGCGTGTTGCCTAGCCAGCGTCCCTGAATGTAGCTCAGCCAGCAGCCCAGACTGGCTGCCGCCGTCAGAATAGCTATGGTAGGTAAAAAACTCATCACGTCCTGAGCGATCAGCGCTCCTGCCAGTAATAACAGGCTGTCGCCGGGTAAAAAGGAGGCGGGCAGCAGGCCATTTTCTAAAAACAGCGTGGCGAACATGACGAAGTACACCACGCTCACAACGTGCGGATCCGCCAGTGCGGCAAAATCGTGTTGCCAGAGCGCGGAGACAATATCTTGAATGACTACCATGGACTTTCCTGTGGAACAGCGTTTATGTGCGGATTGTACTCCTGAATTGCCCGGGATGCCTTGATCCCGGACGCAACAATTGCAGACTTTTCCACCAGAAGTGTCTGCATATATGTCCATCTGTGGTAATTTTACTCGATTCGGGCAAATCCTGCGGCCAAATCGGCAATCAGATCGTCAACATTCTCTAAACCGATGTGTAAACGGATAAGCGTTCCGCTGAAGTCCACCTCGCCTTGTGGACGGATTGCCGCAATGTGTTCCGGCTGGTTGGCGAGAATCAGCGACTCAAAACCGCCCCAGGAGTAGGCCATGCTGAACAGGCTGAAGTGATCCAGATACGCGGCCAGCTCTTCATTATTGAGTTTCTTATTCAATACAAAGGAGAACAGGCCGCTGCTGCCGGTGAAATCACGCTTCCAGAATTCATGCCCTTTACTGCCGGGCAGCGCCGGGTGGTTCACGCGGGCGACCTGCGGATGGTTGGCCAGCCACTCGGCGACCTTTAAACTGCTTTCATGGTGCTGACGCAGGCGAACGCTCAGCGTACGCAGTCCACGGCTGGTCATATAAGCGGTATCGGCGTCCAGCATTTGCCCCATCAGATAGGCATTTTCGCGCAGCTGATCCCAGCAGCGGGCATTAGATACCGCCGTGCCGACCATGCCGTCAGAATGACCAATCAGATATTTGGTTCCTGCCTGAATAGAGATATCGATGCCAAAATCCAACGCTTTGAACAGCACCCCGGCAGCCCAGGTGTTATCAATCATGATGATTGCATCTGGCGCGATGCTTCTGACGGCGGCAACAATAGCAGGAACATCATGCACTTCCATCGTGACAGAGCCGGGAGATTCCAGAAATACGACTTTCGTGTTCGGCTGTATGTGCTTAACGATATCGGCGCCAACCAGCGGATCGAACCAGCCGGTGGACACGCCGAGCTTGCCGAGAATTTTGGTGCAGAAATCCTGACTGGGTTCATAGGCGGTATTGGTCATCAGCACATGATCCCCTTGCTCCACAAAGGCAAGGATGGTGTTGGCAACGGCCGCCGCACCGCAGGGGAACAGGGCGCAACCCGCACCACCTTCCAGTTCGCACATCGCTTCCTGAAGAGAGAAATGCGTCAGGGTTCCGCGACGCCCATAGAAAAGCGCACCGTTCGCCCGGTTGTGCGTGGCCTGTTTTTTGGCCTCTACGGTGTCAAACACCAGCGAAGAAGCGCGCTGGATCACGCTATTTACCGAGCCCAGCGTGTACTTTTTACTGCGTCCTGCGTGAACGAGCTTGGTTTCAAGTTGCTTATCTGCCATGTTGTCTTACCTGTTTTTATACGTCTGGATGTCTAAACTACCATGAATCAAAGATGACGCATCCAGCAGAACGGTCATACAGTAGAAAATAATCTCAAAATGCTTCAGGTGACTTTTTTACTGCGTAAGCGCAAGGAAAAGAAACCAAAGGTGCGGCAATATGTAAATAGTAATGAGAACGACTATCAATTCGACGTCTTTTTGATATCATTACGCTCAGATTTTGTGATTTGCGTCCTGGAGATACAGAGTGGGTAATAATTTGATGCAGACGGATCTTTCCGTCTGGGGTATGTATCAGCACGCCGATATCGTGGTTAAGTGCGTGATGATTGGGCTGATTTTGGCGTCAGTGGTCACCTGGGCTATCTTCTTTAGTAAGAGCCTTGAGTTCTTTACTCAGAAACGCCGCCTTAAGCGTGAACAGCAACTGCTGGCGGAAGCCCGCTCTTTAGATATGGCAAGTGAGATTGCCGCAGGATTCGATGGCAAAAGCCTCGGCGCCCAGTTGATTAACGAAGCGCAGAACGAGCTGGAACTGTCAGAAGGCAGCGACGATAACGAAGGCATTAAAGAGCGTACCGGCTTCCGTCTGGAGCGTCGTGTGGCGGCGGTAGGTCGTCATATGGGCCGCGGTAACGGATACCTGGCTACCATCGGGGCTATCTCTCCATTCGTCGGTCTGTTCGGTACCGTATGGGGCATCATGAATAGCTTCATCGGGATTGCACAAACCCAAACGACCAACCTGGCCGTTGTTGCGCCGGGTATCGCAGAAGCGCTGTTAGCGACCGCAATCGGTCTGGTCGCAGCAATTCCAGCGGTTGTTATATACAACATTTTCGCACGTCAGATTGGCAGCTATAAAGCGATGCTGGGTGACGTCGCGGCACAGGTGCTGTTGCTGCAAAGTCGCGATCTGGACCTGAACGCAAGCGCATCCGCGCATCCGGTACGTGCAGCGCAGAAATTACGTGTAGGATAATGTTCCATGGCAATGAGCTTTAATGAAAACCTGGACGATAACGGTGAAATGCATGAAATCAACGTGACGCCGTTTATCGACGTTATGTTGGTTTTATTGATCATTTTTATGGTGGCCGCACCGTTGGCAACGGTGGATGTGAAAGTGAATCTTCCTGCCTCCACCAGTACGCCGCAGCCGCGTCCGGAAAAACCGGTTTATCTGTCTGTTAAAGCTGATAAAAGTATGTTTATTGGCAACAATCAGGTGACGGATGACACCATGATTAACGAGTTAAATGCGCTAACTGAAGGGAAGAAAGACACCACGATTTTCTTCCGGGCAGATAAAACCGTTGATTATGAGACCATGATGAAGGTGATGGATACGCTGCATCAGGCGGGCTTCCTGAAGATTGGTCTGGTTGGCGAAGAGACTGTGAAAGCGAAGTAATCCTCATCATTGCCGGGTAATGGTTGCCACCTTACCCGGCGTGCCTCTCCTGATTCAACTCCCTTGCACACTTGTTCTTATCTGTTCTCATCTAACGCGACCGTGGTTATCCTGGTGGGTTCGTAGTTCCCTTCAGACAGCTTTCGGGTCAGGCGTAAGGTGGCTGTTTCCCGCGCGAGTATATGCTGGTAGGTGCTTTCCAGTCGGGCCATGATTTTGTCCCGCAGTTCTGGTTGTAGCTCCATAATGGCTTCGATCGCGGCACCGTAGATCTCTTCTTTAGCCTGTAGCGAGTAAATTTCACGCCGATTTTGCCATTTCATCCGCACCAGTGCAGCGGGAATAGAGACTATCTCCTGAGCAACGCTTTCCAGCGTGGCGTTTTTATTGGCTATCAACACGGCTAAATTTTGCTTTAAGACAAACTCATCGCTTTTATGGTTATCTAAAGCCAAATAAACATTATTATCCTCAACATCTTTCATTTTATTTCTCTTCCAGAGAATAAAAAATAGGGTCGCTGGTTTCACGCGTAATTAAATTAAGCCAAATTTTGTTGCCCTGTTCATTTATGATGGCTGTTTTTTGAGTCAAAATTTTACTTAATTCTTGTGCGTTAATGTCGCCCTCTGCCTGTAGTGAATTGAGCAGGCGAGAGAATGACTCAATTTTTGCTGCACGAAACAGACGCTCTTTTAAATGACGGTCGCACTCTTCAAATAGCATATTGCGTGACTGACCGGTAGCAGTAGAGCTAATCAAAATATCGGATTCGTAATCGCTTAATGTTATCTTCCCCTGAGTCAAATTTTCATTATTATCTGCGGGTTTAGTATTGGTAGATGAGCTGGATAAGTGAAAACGCGAGGGAACAAGATGCTCGGGAAGCATGTTGAAATATCCTTTGATGCCAATGATATGTTGTTTTAAATAAACCATGCCGCGTTGACAATAGCATGGTGTAATTTTAAAATCAAAAAAAATGGAGCCAGTATATGAACAGTATATTTTATTCTGTTATTACCCTGCTATTGCTGACTTGCGGGGTACTTTTGTTGATGCGCAGTGCAAATAAAGACCGCAATGCAGAAAATGGATACGCTGAAAACCAACCGGAAATACTGAGTAAAGAAGAGGGTGAAGATCATTTCTCGATACTGATGAATTCGATTACTCCGGTTTGGTATTGGCGCGTCAATCACGAATATATCGATTTTATCCACTCGACGATCAAACGGATGACAATGGTGGAGCTGAATGAGACGCCAGGGCTATTTGATGCACAGCGGCGTTGCAGCGATCTCAACTCTGCGGTGTATAAATATTACGACAATATTAAAAAACGCTGTCTGAGTGGTGAGAAGGTCCCGCATGCCGATCTGGACGTGCTTAACTTACGTCAGTGCTTCAGGGAGTTCAGCCTGGAAGCCTATCCTGCACTTGTCGCGCTGGTGTGGCCGGAATATCAACGTCCAGAGATTAAAGCGGAAGAGGTGTGAGGGAGTGGCTGGCCCGTATTACGTGCCGGGGAGGCTAACGCTGCCACCCGGCACGGTGTTACAAACGGCTATTTGTCAGATGAGGCCTGCCACAGGTTCAGCTTACCGTCCGCGACGTGCTTATCGATCTGCGCCAGTTCTTCGGTGCTGAACGTTAGATTCGCCAGCGCCTGAACGTTCTCTTCCAGTTGCTCCGGTCGGCTGGCGCCAATCAATACCGACGTTACCCGGTTGTCTTTTAGCAGCCAGCTTAAGGCCATTTGTGCCATCGACTGTCCGCGCTGTTGCGCCATCTCATTGAGCAAACGCAGGCTGGTAAGGTTTTCTTCCGTCAGCATGTTTTCCGTTAACCCACGAACTTTTTTCCCTTCACGCTGCATGCGTGAACCTTCCGGAATACCGTTGAGGTATTTCCCCGTCAGCAGTCCCTGAGCCAGCGGCGTAAATGCGATACAGCCCATGCCGTTGGATTCCAGCGTATCCAGCAGGCCGCTGCTGTCTACCCAGCGGTTAAGCAGGTTGTAAGACGGCTGGTGGATCAGCAATGGAATTTTCCATTCCCGCATCAACTCGGCCATTTTCTGCGTACGTTCCGGGGAATAGGATGAGATGCCGACATACAGCGCTTTGCCGCTTTGCACGGCGTGGGCCAGCGCCGAGGCGGTCTCTTCCATTGGCGTATTTTCGTCAACGCGGTGCGAGTAGAAGATATCGACATAGTCGAGGCCCATGCGTTTCAGACTCTGGTCGAGGCTGGCGAGCAGGTATTTGCGAGAACCGCCAGAACCGTATGGCCCTGGCCACATGTCATAGCCTGCCTTGGTGGAGATAATCAGTTCATCACGATAGTGGGCAAAATCCTCGCGCAGTAATCGGCCAAAATTCTCTTCTGCGCTGCCTGGTGGCGGCCCATAGTTATTGGCTAAATCAAAATGCGTGATGCCTAAATCAAATGCTTTACGCAACAGGGCGCGCTGTGAATCCAGCGCCTGAACGTGCCCAAAACTGTGCCATAAACCCAGCGATAGCGCGGGTAAACGCAAACCGCTGCGTCCACAATAGCGATAGAGCATCTGCTCGTAACGTTCAGGATTGGCAAACCAGGCCATGAGATCTCCTTAGTGCAGGTGAATTTCGAAACAACGTTTCTATTCTAGCGGGTTCACGGTGAATATCCCGTTCACCATGTCACACTGAGATGAAAAACTGGGCAAAAACAGGCCTCTGTGCTTTGCTTAAAAAAACATCAATCAGGAGTGCGACGATGCCGCGTTTGACTGCCAAAGATTTTCCGCAAGAACTGCTCGACTACTATGACTATTACGCTCATGGAAAAATAACGAAACGCGAGTTTCTCAATCTGGCAGCGAAATATGCAGTGGGTGGCATGACGGCATTGGCCTTATTCAATTTATTGAAACCCAACTACGCTCTCGCAACACAGGTAGAATTTACCGATCCCGATATTCTGGCCGAATATATTACCTATCCCTCACCTGAAGGGCATGGTGAGGTGCGGGGGTATTTGGTTAAACCTGCGAAGGTGACAGGGAAAGTTCCGGCGGTGGTGGTAGTGCATGAGAATCGTGGGCTGAATCCGTATATTGAAGATGTGGCGAGACGGGTGGCGAAGGCGGGCTTTATGGCACTCGCGCCTGATGGGTTAAGTTCGGTAGGGGGATATCCAGGCAATGATGATAAAGGTCGGGAATTGCAGCAACAGGTTGACCCCGTAAAGTTAATGAACGACTTTTTTGCCGCCATTGAATTTATGCAGCATTATTCAGGGACAACGGGAAAAGTAGGTATCACCGGATTTTGCTACGGTGGCGGTGTATCGAATGCCGCTGCTGTAGCTTTCCCTGAACTGGCCTGCGCGGTGCCTTTTTATGGGCGTCAGGTTCCTGTATCAGATGTCCCTAAAATAAACGCGCCTTTATTACTGCACTATGCGCAATTAGATACCCGAATTAATGAGGGATGGCCTGCCTATGAAGCGGCGCTTAAGGCTAATAAGAAAGTCTATGAAGCATATATCTACCCCGGCGTTAATCATGGCTTTCACAATGATTCTACCCCCCGTTATGATAAAGCTGCCGCGGATTTAGCCTGGGAGCGTACTCTTGCGTGGTTTAATAAATATTTACGATAGAAAACAATAGATTATTTAATGCTTTAAACTAATTACCTGAATAATAATGCTACCTAATTTCATTAGCATTCATATTGATATAGTGTAGAGAGGGAGTGGATGTACTTAAGAAAGTAAAAAAATAAAGAACGCATTATATCTTCTCTACTGCCTGCCGATAACAAGGATAAGTATCGCCTGATGGCGAATTCCTCATCAACGGCAAGGAAATTATTATGCGTTTGCTGAAAAACTTCACTATTCGTATTGTCATGTTGGCAATACTGGGACTTTTTTGCCTGCTCTGGTCGGGCGTGGGTTTATTCAGTCTTCATTCGTTATCAAAAATATCTGAAGGCAATGATATTGACCGTCATCTTGTCCATCAGATGACGGTTCTCAGTCAGGGTAACGATCAGTACTTTCGCTTCGTAACGCGCTTAAGTCGCGCCATGGATGTCAAAATGAGCGGCGGAACGCCTGATTTTGCGCCGGCGCAGCAGTCCCTGGAGAATATGAGTAAAAAACTCCAGGAGATGAAAACATTGTCTCCGGGTCCCATGGACCCTGAAGTCGCCACAGCAGTACTGACAAAGTGGCAGGCGTTGCTGGACAACGGCGTGATCCCGCAAATGCAGCTGGCGCAGCAGGGCACGCTTACGGCCTTTGCGGAGCATGCCAGCACCGTTACGCCAGCGTTGAGCCGTGAATTTGGCGCCAGTGCCGAGCGTTTTAACGCTACGGCGGGTGAGCGGCTTGATACCACCCGCGTGATGGTCGATGGCAAAACCTCTATCATCCGGACGTTAATTATCACCGCCGTGATCCTTGGGATTGCCCTCCTTTTCTTTACCGACCGCTACCTTGTTTCCATGATGGTGAAACCGCTGGGGCGTATTCGCCAGCAGTTTCAGCAGATTGCGCAGGGCGATCTCAGCCATCCAATTGAAGATTTTGGTCGTAACTGTGTGGGTCAACTGGTGCCGTTACTGTGCGCGATGCAGGACAGCCTGCGCGAAGCCGTCAGCACTATCCGTTCAGGTAGTGACAACATCTGGCGAGGGGCGACGGAAATTTCCACCGGGAATAACGATCTCTCCTCACGTACTGAAGAGCAGGCCGCAGCGCTGGAAGAGACCGCTGCCAGCATGGAGCAACTGACCGCAACGGTAAAACTGAACGCTGAAAACGCGCGTGAAGCCAGCCAGCTTGCCGATACGGCGACAGAAACGGCAGGTAAAGGGAGCACGCTGGTTTCAGAAGTGGTTGAGACGATGGACGGTATTGCCGCCAGTTCTAAACAGATCGCTGAAATCACGTCAGTTATTAATAGTATTGCTTTCCAGACCAATATTCTGGCGCTGAACGCGGCGGTTGAAGCTGCCAGGGCAGGCGAGCAGGGGCGCGGTTTTGCCGTCGTTGCCGGTGAAGTACGTAACCTTGCCAGTCGCAGCGCCGGGGCGGCGAAAGAGATTGAGACGCTGATTGGCGAGTCATCGCGTCGTGTCGATCAGGGTGCTCGTTTGGTTAAAGAAACGGGATTAACCATGGAGGCGATTCTGCGCGGTGCCACCGAAGTGACTGTCATCATGAAGCAAATTGCCTCAGCCTCGGAAGAACAGAATAAGGGCATCTCGCAGGTGAGCGTGGCGATCACGCAGATGGACAGCGTAACGCAACAGAACGCTGCATTGGTAGAGCAAGTTTCCGCCGCGGCCGTGGCGCTGGAACGACAAACAGAGGAACTGCAACGCTCGGTGCAACAGTTCCGCCTCTCAGCGAATGATGTGCAGTACACCGCGGCCAATACCGCTTCCCCTTCAGCAGACAGCAAAACGTCTGCGGCAGCTAAAACGGATGAATGGGTGTCCTTTTAAGCTGGCATAAAAAGTTCGTGATACCTCTGGTCTTTGCTTAAAAAATCGCTATATAATTTATTATATAGCGATTGGAGGTTATGCATGGACAACCATTTTGGTAAAGGTCTGATGGCCGGACTAAACGCCTCAAGTGCGGACAGTGCACGCTCAGTGGCGAATTTTTGTGCGGATTATAAGCGTGGTTTTGTGCTGGGATTTTCACATCGAATGTTTGAAAAAACGGGCGATCGACAGCTCAGCGCGTGGGAAGCGGGGATCCTGACGCGCCGCTATGGGCTGGATAAAGAGATGGTGATGGATTTCTTTAAAGAGAACCAGTCCAGTACAACAATTCGGTTTTTCATGGCTGGCTATCGACTCGAAGCTTGATCCGAAAGGGGTATTATCTTGCTTTAATTAATTACACTATTGACCTACGCCTTCGTTTTGTTGCTCCGCCGAAGTATTATAATGCACATAACCATATAAAAAGTGTGGTAATGGCGCGCCGATCGCAATATGCAACATGCGAATGGTGCAAAATAAAAAGCCAGGTCTTCGCAACGGAATAACTATAAAATGACTGGAGATAACTCTCTCATCAATTCGAGCGGCATTAATCGCCGTGATTTCATGAAGCTTTGTGCAGCACTGGCCGCTACCATGGGGCTCAGTAGCAAAGCCGCCGCAGAAATGGCCGAATCAGTTTCTCGTCCTCAGCGCCCACCAGTTATCTGGATTGGTGCTCAGGAGTGTACGGGTTGTACTGAATCGCTGCTTCGCGCGACACACCCTACAGTGGAAAACCTTGTTCTGGAGACAATCTCTCTGGAATACCATGAGGTGCTCTCTGCTGCCTTCGGCCATCAGGTTGAAGAGAACAAACATAACGCGCTGGAGAAGTACAAAGGGCAATATGTTCTGGTAGTGGATGGCTCTATCCCACTGAAAGATAATGGTATTTACTGCATGGTTGCCGGTGAGCCGATCGTAGATCATATCCGCCGGGCCGCAGAAGGCGCAGCCGCTATCATTGCCATCGGCTCTTGCGCCGCGTGGGGGGGGGTTGCTGCCGCTGGCGTTAACCCAACGGGTGCCGTCGGCCTGCAAGAAGTTCTGCCAGGCAAAACCATCATCAACATCCCCGGCTGTCCGCCGAACCCGCATAACTTCCTCGCAACGGTCGCGCATATCATCACTTATGGTAAGCCGCCGAAGCTGGATACCAAAAACCGTCCGACATTCGCCTATGGCCGTTTGATTCACGAACACTGCGAACGTCGCCCGCACTTCGATGCTGGTCGTTTTGCTAAAGAGTTTGGCGATGAAGGCCACCGTGAAGGTTGGTGCCTCTACCATCTGGGCTGTAAAGGACCAGAAACCTACGGCAACTGCTCAACGCTGCAATTCTGCGATGTGGGCGGCGTGTGGCCGGTGGCTATCGGTCACCCTTGCTACGGCTGTAACGAAGAAGGCGTCGGTTTCCATAAAGGTATTCACCAGCTTGCTCATGTGGAAAACCAAACACCACGTTCCGAGAAACCTGACGTCAACATGAAAGAAGGCGGCAATGTATCTGCCGGAGCGATTGGGCTGCTTGGTGGCGTAGTAGGACTGGTTGCCGGCGTCAGCGTGATGGCGGTTCGTGAACTGGGTCGTCAGCAGAAGAAAGATAACGCTGACTCACGGGGAGAATAACCGTGAACAGACGTAACTTTATTAAAGCAGCCTCCAGCGGGGCATTGCTGTTGGGCGCTGCGCCGTCCATCAGCCATGCGGCTGCAGAAAACCGTCCGCCGATCCCAGGTTCTCTTGGGATGCTCTATGACTCGACGCTGTGCGTAGGCTGCCAGGCCTGTGTCACCAAGTGTCAGGATATCAACTTCCCGGCGCGTAACCCGGAAGGCGAGCAAACCTGGTCGAACAACGACAAACTGTCGCCGTATACCAATAACATCATTCAGGTGTGGCGTAGCGGAACAGGCGTTAACAAAGACCAGGAAGAAAATGGCTACGCATACATCAAGAAACAGTGCATGCACTGTGTTGATCCGAACTGCGTTTCCGTTTGCCCGGTCTCCGCGCTGAAGAAAGATCCGAAAACCGGCATCGTCCATTATGACAAAGATGTCTGCACGGGCTGTCGTTACTGCATGGTCGCCTGCCCGTACAACGTGCCTAAGTACGACTACAACAACCCGTTTGGTGCGCTTCACAAATGTGAACTGTGTAACCAGAAAGGCGTTGAGCGTCTGGACAAAGGCGGTTTACCGGGTTGTGTTGAAGTGTGCCCTGCCGGTGCGGTGATTTTTGGTACGCGTGAAGAGCTGATGGCTGAGGCGAAAAAACGTCTCGCGCTGAAGCCTGGCAGCGAATACCACTATCCGCGTCAGACGGTGAAAGCAGGCGATACCTATCTGCATACGGTACCGAAGTACTACCCACACCTGTACGGTGAGAAAGAAGGTGGTGGTACACAGGTTATGGTACTGACGGGTGTTCCTTACGAGGATTTGGATCTGCCGAAGCTGGATGATCTTTCAACTGGTGCGCGTTCCGAACATGTTCAACATTCCCTGTACAAGGGCATGATATTACCCCTGGCTGCGCTGGCGGGCTTAACCGTGCTGGTTCGTCGTAATACGAAAAACGACCATCACGATGGAGGAGACGATCATGAGTCATGATCCTAAACCGCTGGGCGGAAAAATAATCAGCAAACCGGTCATTATTTTTGGGCCGCTTATCGTCCTGTGTATGCTCCTGATCGTGAAACGTCTGGTCTTCGGGCTGGGCTCAGTCTCCGATCTGAACGGCGGTTTCCCATGGGGTGTATGGATCGCGTTTGACCTGTTGATTGGTACTGGCTTCGCGTGCGGCGGTTGGGCGCTGGCGTGGGCGGTGTACGTTTTCAACAGAGGACAATACCATCCGTTAGTTCGTCCGGCGCTGCTGGCGAGCCTGTTTGGCTACTCCTTGGGTGGTCTGTCGATCACCATTGACGTCGGTCGTTACTGGAACCTGCCGTATTTCTACATTCCGGGCCACTTCAACGTGAACTCGGTACTGTTCGAAACGGCGGTCTGTATGACCATCTATATCGGCATCATGGCGCTGGAATTTGCTCCGGCTCTGTTTGAACGTCTGGGGTGGAAAGTTTCCCTCAAACGTTTGAATAAAGTGATGTTCTTTATTATTGCCCTCGGCGCGCTGCTGCCAACCATGCACCAGTCTTCAATGGGTTCATTGATGATTTCTGCGGGTTATAAGGTGCATCCGCTATGGCAAGCTTATGAAATGCTGCCGCTTTTCTCGGTATTAACCGCCTTTATTATGGGCTTCTCGATCGTCATCTTTGAAGGCTCGTTGGTACAAGCTGGTCTGAAAGGTAACGGTCCGGACGAGAAAAGTTTGTTCATCAAACTGACGAATACCATCAGCGTGCTGCTGGCTATTTTCGTCGTTCTGCGCTTTGGCGAACTGATCTATCGCGACAAGCTGTCCTATGCGTTCTCAGGCGATCTTTACTCCCTGATGTTCTGGCTTGAAGTCGTGCTGATGGTCTTCCCGCTGGTGGTGCTGCGCGTCACCAAGCTGCGTAATGACTCGCGCATGCTGTATCTGTCTGCGCTGAGCGCATTGCTGGGTTGTGCAACATGGCGTCTGTCCTATTCGCTGGTGGCGTTCAATCCTGGTGGTGGCTACCACTACTTCCCGACCTGGGAAGAGCTGTTGATTTCTATTGGTTTTGTGGCTATTGAGATTTGTGCATACATCGTACTCATTCGTCTACTGCCGATACTTCCTCCTTTAAAACAAAACGATCAAAATCGTCATGAGGCGAGCAAAGCATGAGCCAGAGAATTACTATTGATCCGGTAACCCGTATTGAGGGTCATTTACGCATCGACTGCGAAATCGAAAATGGCGTGGTATCTAAAGCATGGGCTTCCGGTACCATGTGGCGTGGCATGGAAGAGATCGTGAAAAACCGCGATCCGCGCGATGCCTGGATGATTGTGCAGCGTATCTGTGGTGTTTGTACGACCACTCACGCTATCTCTTCCGTTCGTGCAGCAGAAAGCGCGCTGAATATTGATGTTCCGGTAAACGCACAGTATATCCGTAACATCATTCTCGCTGCGCACACCACGCATGACCACATTGTTCACTTCTATCAGCTGTCTGCGCTGGACTGGGTGGATATCACTTCTGCACTGAAAGCCGACCCAGCGAAAGCATCTGCCATGCTGAACGGCGTGTCCTCCTGGCACCTGAATAGCGCAGAAGAGTTCACTAAGGTTCAGAACAAGATCAAAGACCTTGTTGCCAGCGGTCAGCTAGGCATTTTTGCCAACGGTTGCTGGGGTCACCCGGCAATGCAACTGCCGCCGGAAGTGAACCTGATTGCGGTCGCACACTACCTGCAGGCGTTGGAATGCCAGCGTGATGCCAACCGCGTTGTGGCGCTGTTGGGCGGTAAAACGCCGCACATCCAGAACCTGGCGGTAGGTGGGGTTGCTAACCCAATTAACCTTGACGGCCTCGGCGTGCTGAACCTTGAACGCCTGATGTACATCAAGTCCTTCATCGATAAGCTGAGCGACTTCGTTGAGCAGGTGTACAAGGTTGATACCGCGGTTATTGCTGCGTTTTATCCTGAGTGGCTGGAACGTGGTCAGGGTGCGGTTAACTACCTGAGCGCACCGGAATTCCCGACAGATGGTAAAAATGGCAGCTTCCTGTTCCCGGGTGGTTACATCACCGATGCCGATCTGTCGACCTACCGTCCGATCACCTCTCACTCAGATGAGTACCTGATCAAAGGGATTCAGGAGAGTGCGAAACACGCGTGGTACAAAGACGAAGCGCCGCAGGCTCCGTGGGAAGGCACAACGGTTCCTGATTACACCGGTTGGTCAGACGACGGTAAATACTCCTGGGTTAAAGCGCCGACTTTCTACGGTAAAACGGTTGAAGTGGGTCCGCTGGCCAACATGCTGTGTAAACTGGCGGCCAAACGCGAGTCTACCCATGCCAAGCTGAATGAAATCATCGCGATTTACACCAAGCTGACCGGTAAAACTATCGAAGTGTCGCAGTTGCACTCTACGCTGGGCCGTATTATTGGCCGTACCGTTCACTGCTGTGAACTGCAGAACGTTCTGCAGGATCAGTACAACGCGCTGATTGTGAACATCGGTAAGGGCGACCACACCACCTTCGTGAAACCGGATATTCCGGCAACGGGCGAATTCAAAGGTGTTGGTTTCCTCGAAGCGCCACGCGGTATGCTGTCTCACTGGATGGTGATTAAAGACGGCATTATCAGCAACTACCAGGCGGTTGTACCGTCAACCTGGAACTCTGGCCCACGTAACTTTAATGATGAAGTGGGACCATATGAGCGCTCGCTGGTAGGTACGCCGATTGCCGATCCAAACAAACCGCTGGAAGTGGTTCGTACCATTCACTCCTTCGACCCTTGTATGTCATGTGCGGTGCATGTGGTGGACGTTGACGGGAACGAAGTGGTCTCAGTTAAGGTTCTGTAATGCGGATATTAGTCTTAGGGGTCGGCAATATTTTGCTGACCGACGAAGCCATCGGGGTACGTATCGTTGAGGCATTAGAGCAACGGTACATCCTGCCAGACTTTGTTGATGTTCTGGACGGTGGTACGGCTGGGATGGAGCTTCTCGGCGATATGGCGAACAGAGATCATCTGATCATTGCTGACGCCATTGTGTCGAAGAAAAACACGCCAGGAACGATGATGGTCCTGCGGGATGAAGAGATCCCGGCGCTGTTTACCAACAAAATCTCACCGCACCAGCTTGGCCTGGCCGACGTATTGTCGGCCCTGCGTTTTACCGGCGAGTTTCCGAAAAAGCTGACCTTAGTCGGCGTTATTCCGGAATCGCTGGAGCCGCATATCGGGCTAACGCCAACGGTTGAAGCGATGATTGAACCTGCGCTTGAGCAGGTTCTTGCCGCGCTTCGCGAATCAGGCGTTGAAGCGATCCCTCGGGAGGCGGCTCATGTCTGAGGAGTTTGTCGGTTTTCAGACGGCCCCGAAGACGCAGATTCAGGCAGCGTTTGAAGAGGTTGCCCGGCGTTCGATGCACGATCTCTCTTTCTTGCATCCGAACATGCCGGTATATGTCTCTGATTTTACGCTGTTTGAAGGACAGTGGACGGGGTGTGTTATCACACCCTGGATGCTCAGCGCACTGATTTTCCCCGGACCGGACCAGATCTGGCCGGTGCGTAAAGTCAGCGAAAAAATCGGGCTGCGTCTGCCGTATGGCGAGATGATCTTTACCGTTGGTGAACTGGATGGCGTATCGCAATACCTTTCTTGCTCACTGATGTCGCCGCTTTCGCACAGCATGTCGGCGCAAGAAGGTGTGCGTCTGACTGACGATTGCGCGCGCATGCTGTTATCGCTGCCGGTGAGCGATCCGAATGCGCCGCAGCTAAATCGCCGTGCGCTGCTGCTGGGCCGTCGGAACTGCGAGAATGCATGAGCTGTCCCTTTGTCAGAGCGCGGTTGAGATTGTTCAACAGCAGGCAGAGCAGCACGGTGTCAAACGTGTAACCGGCGTTTGGCTGGAAATCGGAGCGCTCTCCTGCGTTGAAGAGAGCGCCGTCCGTTTCAGTTTCGACATCGTCTGTCAGGGTACGCTGGCGCAAGGGTGTGAGCTGCATATTGATTACAAACCAGCCCAGGCGTGGTGCTGGGATTGCAGTCAGGTTGTGGAAATCACCCAGCATGATGCGCAGTGTCCACTATGTCAGGGCGATCGTTTGCGGGTTGATGCAGGCGATTCACTGAAAGTGAAAAGTATTGAAGTCGAATAACCCATAGGTTGCTATGGGGCGGAGTCAGATATGTGTATTGGAGTCCCTGGTCAGGTTCTGGCCGTTGGTGAAGATATTCACCAGCTTGCGCAGGTTGAAGTGTGCGGCATCAAACGTGATGTCAATATTGCCCTGATTTGTGAAGGTGATACCGCTGAGCTGGTCGGGCAATGGGTGCTGGTGCACGTAGGGTTCGCCATGAGCATCATTGATGAAGATGAAGCTAAAGCCACGTTAGACGCACTTCGCCGCATGGAGTACGATGTCACCAGCGCGTGACAACCGGTTAGTGCCTGATAGCGTTGCGCTTATCAGGCCTACGCCTTCTATGTAGGCCGGATAAGGCATTTATGCCGCCATCCGGCATCTTGCGTTAACCCTGGCGCTTATCTTCGGTATTGGTGTCGAAGTCGCTGGCGTCATGACGTTCATGAAGCTGCTCGTTCAGCGGCCCGTTAGTGCGGTTTACAATACGACCACGCTTAACCGCCGGACGCGCTGCAATCTCTTTTGCCCAGCGCTGCACGTGCTTGTAACTTCCTGCATCGAGGAACTCTGCCGCGTCGTACACGTTGCCCAGCACTACATTGCCAAACCATGGCCAGACCGCCATATCGGCAATGGTGTATTCATCTCCGGCCACAAACTTATGCTGTGCTAACTGCTTATCCAGCACGTCGAGTAAGCGCTTGGCTTCCATAGTGAAGCGATTGATAGCGTACTCAATTTTTACCGGCGCATAGTTATAGAAGTGACCAAAACCACCGCCGAGGAACGGCGCCGCACCCTGTAACCAGAACAGCCAGTTCAGCGTTTCAGTTCGTTTTGCCAAATCCTGCGGCAGGAAATAACCGTATTTTTCCGCCAGATAGAGCAGTATTGCGCCAGATTCGAATACGCGAACCGGTGGGTTTTGCGAGTGGTCACGCAGTGCCGGGATCTTCGAGTTCGGATTCACTTCAACAAAGCCGCTGGAAAACTGATCGCCATCGCCGATGCGGATAATCCAGGCATCGTATTCCGCGCCCTTCACGCCCTGAGCCAGTAACTCCTCCAGCATAATCGTCACTTTCTGCCCGTTTGGCGTACCCAGCGAATAGAGCTGTAGCGGATGCTTGCCAACCGGCAGCGTTTTCTCGTGGGTGGCACCGGAAACAGGGCGGTTGATATTGGCGAATGCGCCGCCGTTCGATTTTTCCCACGTCCAGACTTTCGCGGGCTGATAGGTATTGTCTGACATATTGACCTGCCTTCTGAGTGGTTGTGTTGATGCAGTGTAGCAGTTAGGTAGAACTCAATTTAACAGATTGGGACTTTATGTCGCTTTGTGCTGAAAGGGGAAGACAAATCTAACCCGTTCATTGTACCTGGCCCGTACTCCATGAAGAGGAAATCAATGTTGGACGGAAATTGCTACCGTATTCACCATCAAAAATTGGCGGTGAATAAGCAGTAATAATGAAAAATGGTGTTCCAGGAGTAAGCGGTTATCAGGGCCCTGCGGGTGGGTGGGGCGCGGTAAAAGCCGTCACTGCTTCGGTGTTTTCGCAAAAGGCTGTCGCGCGCGATATTATCGCGATGTTCAAAATGAACCAGGTGAAAGGGTTCGATTGTCCGGGGTGTGCGTGGCCGGACCCAGGGCATCGTGCGCCAATGGAGCTGTGCGAAAATGGTGTTAAGGCGGTTTCCTGGGAGACAACCAGTAAGAAAGCGTCACCGGAATTTTTCAGCCGTCATCCGGTTTCTACGCTCTGGCACTACAGCGATTATGAACTGGAAAACATTGGTCGTTTGACGCATCCAATGAAATACGATGCAGTGTCAGACACCTGGCAGGCGGTGGATTGGGATATCGCCTTTCGGGAGATCGGCGAGCGTCTGCGCAGCTATGACTCAGCGCAACAGGTTGAGTTTTACACCTCCGGCAGAACGTCAAATGAGGCGGCGTTCCTGTATCAGCTGTTTGCCCGCGAATATGGCAGCAGCAACTTTCCTGATTGCTCAAACATGTGCCACGGACCGACCAGCGCAGGGCTAACGCCGGCCATTGGCCTGGGGAAAGGGACCGTTGAACTTGATGATTTTGACCACTGCGATCTGGTGATTTGTATCGGGCATAACCCTGGCACTAACCATCCGCGCATGCTGACCACCTTACGCGACGTTGCCAAACGCGGAGCCAAAATTATCTCCATTAACCCGCTGAACGAAAGGGGGCTTGAGCGCTTTAGCTTCCCGCAAAGCGCGAAAGAGATGTTCACCGGTCAGGCGACGGAGCTGAGCAACGACTACTACCAGGTAAAAATGGGCGGTGACGCCTCGTTGCTCAAAGGCATAATGAAGGCGCTGATCGAAATGGACGAAGCGCGGATCTTACTGGATCAGCAGCCGACGCTCGATCATGTGTTTATCGACCAACATACCGCGGGATATGCAGCTCTGTATGACGACTTACGTCAGCATAGCTGGGCGGAGCTGGAACAGGATTCGGGCCTGACGCGTAGTCAGATGGAAGACCTGGCGCACAGCTACAGTAAATCCAGCGCCACGATTGTTTGTTATGGTCTGGGCATCACCCAGCATAAAAACGGCACTGAGAACGTCCAGCAACTGGTAAATCTGTTGCTGCTGAAAGGCAATATGGGTAAGCCGGGGGCGGGGATCTGCCCGTTGCGCGGTCATTCTAACGTGCAGGGCGATCGTTCTGTGGGGATCAACGAAGCGGCGTCTGAAGACTTCCTGCAACGCCTTGAGAAGCATTTTTCTATCCGAGTTCCTCGCAAACATGGCCGCTCCAGCGTGGAGAGCATTCGGGCCATCGAGCGGGGAGATGCAAAAGCGCTCATCTGTATGGGCGGCAATCTGGCGGTGGCGATGCCCCAGCCGCAGCGTACCTTTGCAGCGATGAAAAATCTGGATCTGCAGGTCCATGTGGCGACCAAACTGAACAGGTCGCATCTGCTGCTGGCAAAGCATAACTACCTGCTACCTGCATTAGGCCGAACGGAGCGCGACATGCAGGCGACGGGGATTCAGTCAGTCACCGTCGAAGATTCGATGTCGATGGTTCACGCTTCCTGTGGCGCGCTGAAGCCGGCTTCCCGCTGGCTAAAATCGGAACCCGCGATTGTGGCGGGCATGGCGCGTGCCACGCTACCGCTTTCACCGATCAACTGGGAAGCATTTACCGGGGACTACGCGTTGATCCGTGATGCCATTGAAGCTGTGATCCCGGCGTTCCACGATTACAACGCACGTATTGCCGAGCCGGGCGGATTTCGTATGGATACGCCTGCTTCGCGCCGTGAATGGCGAACGGCGAATGGCAAAGCCAACTTTATCGTCAGCCATCAGCGGGCGGTAGAGCGAGAAAATCAGCCTGCCGATGCGCTGGTGCTGGCGACGTTGCGTAGCCACGATCAATACAACACCACTATTTATGGTATGAACGATCGCTATCGTGGCATTACCGGTCGTCGGGATGTGGTGTTTTTAAGCACCGAAGAAGCGACGAGCCGCGGTCTGAGCCTGGGTGATGTGGTCAACGTTCAGGCGCTGGACGACAACGGTCAGCCCTGCGCGGATCGCATCATGTACGGCTTAACGGTGGTGATTTACAACATGGCGGCTGGCTCAATTGGCGCTTATCTGCCTGAAGCGAATGTCCTGCTTTCGCTGGATGCGGTAGATACTCAAAGTTTGACTCCGGCGTATAAAAGCGTACCGGTCACTCTGACCAAAGCGTAGTTCCTGCTGTGAATTTTTCGCCTCTGAGCGCCAGCCGCTGCGTTGAGGTGTATGATGATGTCGACCTCTGTCCGGTTAGTGTCGCAGAGCAGGCAACC
Organism: Citrobacter sp. A316; assembly: GCF_002042945.1. NCBI lineage: Bacteria > Pseudomonadati > Pseudomonadota > Gammaproteobacteria > Enterobacterales > Enterobacteriaceae > Citrobacter > Citrobacter sp. A316. The sequence goes on along the minus strand of NZ_MVFZ01000030.1, from coordinate 2,117 downwards.
AGAGCGAAAAATTCACGCCAACCTGCTCAGGCTGTATTGTTTTGAGGTAAGGTGCATGAGCAAAGGAACGACCAGTCAGGATGCCCCATTCGGGACATTATTGGGCTACGCCCCAGGTGGCGTAGCAATCTACTCTTCAGATTACAGCTCCCTCGACCCACGGGACTACGACGATGATGCGGCATTTCGCAGCTATATCGACGATGAATACATGGGCCACAAATGGCAGTGCGTAGAGTTCGCACGCCGCTTTCTCTTCCTTAACTATGGCATGGTCTTCACCGATGTTGGCATGGCCTGGGAGATCTTCTCCTTACGCTTCCTGCGCGAAGTCGTGAATGACAATATCCTACCGTTACAGGCATTTCCGAATGGTTCGCCCCGCGCGCCGGTAGCAGGCGCTCTGCTTATCTGGCAAAAAGGCGGCGAATTTAAAGATACCGGGCATGTGGCGGTCGTCACCCAGTTGCTGGAAAACAAAATCCGTATTGCCGAACAGAACGTGCTCCATACACCGCTGCCTCCCGGACAGCAGTGGACGCGCGAACTGGAGATGGTGGTTGAAAACGGTTGTTACACCCTGCGTGACACCTTTGACGACACCACTATCCTTGGTTGGATGATTCAGACCGATGATACCCGTTACAGCCTGCCGCAGCCGGAGATAGCCAATGACTCGCTGAAAATTGCCGGCGCACGACTGGAAGATAACGGGCAGTTTGACGGTAAATGGCTGGATGAACAGGATCCGCTGCAAAAAGCCTACGTGCTGGCGAACGGCCATGTGATTAATCAGGACCCCCATCAGTACTTCACTATTACCGAGAGTGCCGAGCAGGAGCTGATTAAAGCCACCAACGAGCTGCACCTGATGTATCTGCACGCGACTGACAAGGTGCTGAAAGACGACAACCTGCTGGCGCTGTTTGATATCCCGAAAATCCTCTGGCCGCGCCTGCGCCTTTCCTGGCAGCGTCGTCGGCATCATATGATTACGGGTCGTATGGATTTCTGTATGGATGAACGCGGACTGAAGGTGTATGAGTACAACGCCGATTCAGCCTCGTGCCATACCGAAGCCGGTTTGATTCTCGAAAGATGGGCCGAGCGTGGCTACACTGGGCAGGGACACAACCCGGCTGAAGGGTTGATCAACGAACTGGCGGGGGCCTGGAAGCACAGCCGCGCACGTCCGTTTGTCCACATCATGCAGGATAAGGATATCGAAGAAAACTATCACGCGCAGTTTATGCAGCAGGCGCTGCGTCAGGCCGGGTTTGACAGCAAAATCCTGCGAGGTTTGGATGAGCTACGCTGGGATGACGCCGGTCAACTGATTGACGGTGACGGTCGCCTGGTGAACTGCGTCTGGAAGACCTGGGCGTGGGAAACCGCGATTGAGCAGGTGCGCGAGGTCAGCGAAACGGAGTACGCCGCGGTGCCAATTCGTACCGGGCATACGAATCAGGAAGTGCGTTTAATCGACGTGCTGCTGCGCCCGGAAGTGCTGGTCTTCGAACCTCTGTGGACGGTTATCCCTGGCAACAAAGCGATTCTGCCGATCCTCTGGCAACTGTTCCCGCACCACCGTTATCTGCTTGATACGGATTTCACTGTTAATGAAGAGCTGGCGCAAACCGGTTATGCGGTGAAACCTATTGCAGGACGTTGTGGCAGCAACATCGATCTGGTGAGTCATCAGGAAGAGCTACTGGATAAAACCAGCGGTAAGTTTGCCGAGCAGAAGAACATTTATCAGCAGCTTTGGTGTCTGCCAAAAGTTGCCGGTAAATATATCCAGGTTTGTACCTTTACCGTAGGTGGTAACTACGGCGGTACCTGCCTGCGCGGTGACGAGTCGCTGGTGATTAAAAAAGAGAGCGATATCGAACCGCTGATTGTGGTGAAAGAAGACTAATCTTTCTGCTCGCTCACGAGTCAGATGTGAAAGGCCGGAGTATATCTCCGGCTTTTTTTATTTGTGATTAGATTGATAGTATTTATATTTAAATGAGTATCTATATTTATATAACTGACGGAAATCATTCTCATGGTAAATGACATTTAATGATTAATGCATTCGTTAAGTGAATGCATTAATCATTAAATGGTTACTT
>NZ_MVFZ01000002.1:0-424579 GCF_002042945.1 Citrobacter sp. A316 | reverse complement strand
CTATAATTTTATTATTTGTACGGTAAAGTTTATTTCAAAATAAATATGACGATGGAGAAGAATAGCGAAGGAGATGTGAACTGTGAGCGACGGCTGGTTTTTCTAACAAAGCTTTTGATAACAGTGAGTTACTGATGTAGTCGGAAAAGGGTAGCCGAAAGTTATGCAGAGTTTATGCATAACCTGTTGCCGAGAGTTAGCAATTAATTAACATCATCAGCGATAAACATGCGTTGACGCAAAATATCGGCAAATAGCAGTGGTATGGCAACGCGTTTTTTCGTATAACAACCAAAATGAAACGATGTTTTAATTAAGGGGTTTGAGATGATTGTCGGCAATATTCACAACCTGGATGCCTGGCTGCCGGAAGAGCTGCGTCAGGCGATTGAACACATTAAAGCGCATGTGACGGATGCGACGGAAAAAGGTAAGCACGACATCGACGGCGATCGTCTGTTTTATCTGATTGCTGAAGATATGACGGAGCCGTTTGCACAGCGCCGCGCCGAGTATCACGAGCGCTATCTGGATATTCAGATCCTGCTCAAAGGCCAGGAAGGTATGACCTTCAGCACGCAGCCTGCGGGCGCGCCGGAAACTGACTGGTTGGCGGATAAAGATATCGCCTTTCTGCCGGAAGGGGTACAGGAGAAAACGGTGGTGCTGAACGAAGGTGATTTCGTGGTGTTTTATCCGGGCGAAGTGCATAAACCGTTGTGCGCGGTCGGTGCTCCAGCGCTGGTACGCAAAGCCGTGGTGAAAATGCGCGTGGCATAAGCGTATTTGCCGGGGGCGGCTTCGCCTTGCCCGGCCTACGGGAGCGTGGTTGTAGGCCGGATAAGATGCTTAGCATCGCCATCCGGCATTCTTTTCATCCATGCCCTTACTTCGCTAATGTCGCCACCATCACCGCTTTGATGGTGTGCATCCGGTTTTCCGCCTGATCAAATACGATGCTGGCGGATGATTCAAAGACCTCATCCGTCACTTCCATACCGCCGTGCAGACCATATTCCTGCGCCATTTGTTTGCCAAGCGTGGTTTGATCGTCATGAAACGCGGGCAGGCAGTGCAGGAATTTCACCTGCGGATTGCCGGTCAACGCCATCATCGCGCTATTAACCTGGTACTTACGCAGCAGCGCAATACGTTCGGCCCACTTCTCTTTTGCTTCGCCCATTGATACCCATACGTCGGTATAGATGAAGTCCGCGTCTTTCACGCCCGTGGCGACATCTTCGGTCAGCGTAATATTGCCGCCGTTTTTCTGTGCCAGCGCTTTGCACTCCGCAACCAGACTTTCCTCTGGCCAGCAGGCCTGCGGCGCGACCAGGCGCAGATCCAGCCCGGTTAACGCGGCGGCTTCCAGCATGGAATTGCCCATATTGTTACGGGCATCGCCGGTGTAGACCAGCGTCATCTCATTAAACGCTTTACCTGGCAGGTGTTCCTGCATAGTTAACAGATCCGCCAGCAGCTGAGTGGGATGAAACTCGTTGGTTAATCCGTTCCACACCGGAACTCCGGCATATTCCGCCAGCGTCTCGACAATCTCCTGGCCGTGGCCCCGATACTGAATACCGTCGTACATGCGGCCGAGCACGCGGGCGGTGTCTTTGATCGACTCTTTATGGCCAATCTGGCTGCCGCTTGGCCCAAGATACGTCACGCGCGCGCCCTGATCGTATGCGGCAACTTCGAAAGAGCAACGGGTACGGGTTGAGTCTTTTTCGAAGATGAGCGCGATGTTTTTACCGGTGAGCTTAGCGACTTCAGTGCCGTTTTTCTTATCCGCCTTCAGCTGTGCGGCGAGCTGGAGCAGTGACGTGAGTTCAGCAGAGGTGAAATCAAGCAGTTTCAAAAAATGTTTCTGATAAAACGCAGACATGGTTCCCTCACATGGCTTAGGCCATTTATTGAATTAAAATTCAATTTATAAGTATGTTTATTCATTTGCAACCTTGTTTAACAAATCTTTCCTGGAAAGGTGGAGGCAATGACAGCGGTATGTGACAATAAGAGTATCGGCAGGACATTATGAGGAACGAGCCATGGCAAACCCGGAACTACTGGAAGAGCAGCGTGAAGAAACACGCTTGATTATTGAAGAGTTACTCGAAGATGGCAGCGATCCAGACGCGCTGTACACCATCGAGCATCACCTTTCCGCGGATGACTTCGAAACCCTGGAAAAAGCGGCAGTAGAAGCCTTCAAGCTGGGTTATGAAGTGACCGAGCCGGAAGAGCTGGAAGTGGAAGAAGGCGACACGGTTATTTGCTGTGACATTCTGAGCGAATGTGCACTGAATGCGGAGTTGATCGATGCTCAGGTTGAGCAGCTGATGAACCTGGCAGAAAAATATGATGTGGAATACGACGGTTGGGGCACCTATTTTGAAGACCCGAACGGCGAAGAAGGCGAAGACGGCGACGATGAAGACCTCGTCGACGAAGATGATGACGGCGTGCGTCACTAAGTCATCTACTGACCTGCGGTAGCCCAGGCTGCCGCAGGCCAAGGACAACGTATGGATTACCTGCAAATACTCTCCCCGATCCACAATTTCCTGCACTGTAAAACGCCCCAGGCCTGGCTTGATAAAGCGCGAGACCCGGCGAATCTGCCTCTGTTATTGACCGATCACCTCGTCTGTGAGCTGAAAGCGGCGCAAACGGCGATGCTGCTGGTGCGTAAGTATGTCGCGGATAAACAGGGATCGCAGGCGCTGCTGGACTGGCTGAAACCCTATGAAGCGTTTGCTTTCAGAGAAGGGGATGAGCCGGATTTTATCGCGCTGAATAAACAGATAAGCAAAAGCGTGATGCCGCAAACCGACGACCCGTGGGGACGCAAGCTTATCGACAGCATGGTTTTGCTGATCAAAGAAGAGCTGCATCACTTCTGGCAGGTGCGTGAGGCGATGATGAGCCGCAATATTCCCTATATCAAGATTACCGCCAGCCGTTACGCCAAAGGCATGCTCAAAGAGGTACGCACCCACGAGCCGCTGACGTTAATCGATAAACTGATTTGCGGGGCTTACATTGAGGCGCGTTCCTGTGAACGGTTCGCCGCGCTGGCACCGTATCTGGATGACGATTTACAGGCGTTTTATCTGTCGCTGCTGCGATCCGAGGCGCGGCACTATCAGGATTACCTGGCGCTGGCGCAGCAGGTTTCAGCCGATGATATCAGTAGCCAGGTGCGGTTTTTTGGCGAAGTAGAAGCCGCGTTGATTACCTCTCCCGACGATGAATTCCGCTTCCACAGCGGCGTGCCAGCTTAGTTCCTTTCTTTGACGCGCGGTGCCTATCGCCGCGCGGTTTAATCCTTCCTGTTTCTGTTAGCAAAATCTGGTGGCTGGAAATCGCTCGCTGCTGCCGTAATAATCAAAACACACGAAGGGGAAATATATCCCTGTATCAGAGACGATTTAGCATAAGGATGGTTAATGAACTGGGCACACGTATTGTTGGCAGGTTATATCGGGGCGGTGATTGCTATCGTCGTCGGCATGTTTCGCAAAAAAGGCTGGCTGGGCAAGATCTCCGGCGCGGTGGTCTTTGTGGTGGCGATTATCGCGTGGAATCTGTTTGATGTGCACTACCTGATCCCACGCGAAAGCCCGGATTATGGTCTGACTGAAGAGCAGCAGTTTGAAAAGGCGATGCTCTCTAATCCGGCGTTTCAGGTAATTAAGGAGCAGGAACCTGAACTGACACAAAAAATTATCAGCCAGGCAGCGCAGATGAAGAAAGCAGGGAGTAGCGAACAGCAGGTTATCGACGCGATACAACCGCAAATTCTTCAGTTGCAAATGGCAAGATTGCAGCAGGCGCCAGATGCTAATGTCATTGAATATATGAAGATTAACCTTGAGCAGATCGCAGCTGTGGCCAAAATCGGTGATGACGAATGCTTCCGCTTTCTGTTTCCGGCGGTAAAAGGTGGAATTAATCCGGCACGTCTGGTTCCGCGTGAGATCATGGATCGTCGTATGGCGAGTGACATGAGCATGATGTATGCCTCTCACGGCCCGAAAAAACATACGGTCACGGCAGAAGAGAAACAGCTGGCGTTACAGGATCTGCAAGCAATAAGCCCTGGGCTGGTACAGCGTTATGGGCCGGATATTCAGATCATGGCCGATCCGACTAAAGCGATCGGCAAAGAGAAGATTGCCTGTGAGATAGTGCAGGATCTCTGGTCACAGGTGCTGAAGCTGCCAACCGCACGCGCGGCTGGTGTTATTAGACTGATGCTCTCAGCCGAGATGCAGTAACGCGGTTAAAGCCTCTCGGCATAAGGTCAGAGGGGCTTTAACATCCGCACTTCACAATCTACGTGCCCGGTACAGCCCAGCGCTTCGCTGATATGCTCAAAGCCTAAATGCTCATACAGGCGGATTGCCTCGGTCAGAAAAGCCGTGGTCTCCAGATAGCACTGCTTAAAACCCTGCTCGCGGGCATGTTCGAGCGCCATCAACGCCAGTTTTTTCGCCAGCCCCTGACCGCGCGCGCTCGACAGGAAGTACATCTTTTGCAGCTCGCAAATGTCCGGTTCACTACATCCTAACGGTGCAACACCACCGCCGCCCACGACTTCACCGTTTTGCTCAACCACCCAGTAGGCCGCGCCCGGCTGGCTGTAAACCTGGAATAATTCATCCAGATTAGGATCGGCAACGGTATAGCCTTTATCGGCGGTAAGCCCGTATTCAGCGGAAACTTTGCGGATAACGCGGGCAATTGCGGCGTTATCATCGGCAGAAATTCGACGCAGCGTTGCCGCGACGGAGGTAATGGCACTCATAGCGAACTCATGACATAAAAGTGAGACATATGCAGTTAATACCACTGCGGTAAGGGGAAGCGCAAGCGAGGATAATTCAATAAAAAGCCTCTGAGCATACGCGTCAGAGGCTTTATCGTCTGTGGTGTCGGATGCGCTACGCTTATCCGACCTACGTTGACGGTGCCTGTAGGCCGGATAAGCGTAGTGCTATCCGGCATAGGCGATTACAGCGCGGCGATGACCGCCTGCTGTTCAATCAGCTTCGCTTTGGCTTCTGCGTAACCGTCCAGCTTCTCACGCTCTTTGGCGATGACCGCTTCCGGTGCGCGGGCTACGAAACCTTCGTTGGAAAGTTTGCCTTCGATACGGGCAATCTCACCTTCGATTTTCGCCACTTCTTTCGCCAGACGCGCCAGCTCATCTTCTTTGTTGATGAGGCCAGCCATCGGGATCAGCAGTTCGGCGCCGTCGATGATTTTGGTCACGGAGACCGGACCTTTGTCATCGGCTGGCAGCACGGTGATGCTTTCCAGACGTGCCAGGTTCAGCAGGAAGCTGCGGTTGTCGTTCACGCGGCGCATCGCATCAGCGCTGCAACCACGCAGCAGCAGCTCCAGCGGTTTGCCCGGGGCGATGTTCATTTCTGCACGGATGTTACGTACGGCAACGATCGCCTGCTTCAGCCATTCGGTATCGGCCAGCGCCGCTTCATCAACCTGTGCGGCGTTATATTCCGGGAACGGCTGCAGCATGATGGTATCTGCAGTGTTGCCACAAATCACTTTCACGCGCTGCCAGATGGTTTCGGTGATGAACGGAATGATCGGGTGCGCCAGGCGCAGCAGACCTTCCAGCACGGTAACCAGCGTATTGCGGGTGCCGCGCAGTTCAGACTCGGAACCGCCGTTCATGACCGGCTTGGTCAGCTCCAGATACCAGTCGCAGAACTGGTTCCAGGTGAACTCGTACAGAATGCCCGCGGCGATGTCGAAGCGGAAGTTATCCAGCGCTTCGCGGTACGCTTTGATGGTCTGGTTGAATTCAGCGAGGATCCAGCGATCCGCCAGCGACAGGGTCATTTCGCCGCCGTTGAAGCCGCAATCCTGATCTTCGGTGTTCATCAGCACGAAGCGACTGGCGTTCCACAGCTTGTTACAGAAGTTACGGTAACCTTCCAGACGCTTCATGTCCCAGTTGATATCGCGACCGGTAGAGGCCAGCGCCGCCAGGGTGAAACGCAGGGCGTCGGTGCCGTGCGGCTCGATGCCGTCCGGGAACTGCTTCTCGGTACGCTTGGCAATCTTCTCAGCCAGCTGCGGCTGCATCATGTTGCCGGTACGTTTCTCAAGCAGTTCTGCCAGAGAGATACCGTCGACCATATCCAGCGGGTCAATCACGTTGCCCTTGGATTTGGACATCTTCTGACCTTCGTCGTCACGGATAAGACCGGTCATGTAGACGGTCTTGAACGGAACCTGCGGCTTGCCGTTTTCATCTTTGATGAAGTGCATGGTCATCATGATCATGCGGGCAATCCAGAAGAAGATGATGTCGAAGCCGGAAACCATCACGCTGGTTGGGTGGAACTGACGCAGCGCGTCGGTGTTTTCCGGCCAGCCCAGGGTAGAGAAGGTCCACAGCGCGGAGGAGAACCAGGTATCAAGAACGTCTTCGTCCTGACGCAGCGCAACGTCGGCGCCGAGGTTGTTCTCCTGACGCACTTCGTCTTCGGTACGGCCAACGTAGACGTTGCCGTCGTTGTCATACCATGCCGGGATACGGTGTCCCCACCACAGCTGACGGGAAATACACCAGTCCTGAATATCGCGCATCCAGGAGAAGTACATGTTTTCGTACTGCTTCGGTACGAACTGGATGTCGCCGTTCTCAACCGCTTCAACCGCCGGTTTTGCCAGCACGTCGGCACGGACGTACCACTGGTCGGTCAGCATCGGTTCGATAACCACGCCGCCACGGTCGCCGTAAGGTACGGTCAGGTCGTGCGGTTTAATTTCTTCCAGCAGGCCCAGCGCATCAACGGCGGCAACCACCGCTTTACGCGCGGCAAAGCGCTCCAGCTTCTGGAACTCGGCCGGGATTTCGTTGGAATAAACGTCGGATTCTTCGCCTTTGGTGTCGTACACTTCCGCGGTTTCACGGATGTCACCGTCAAAGGTCAGAATGTTGATCATCGGCAGGCCGTGACGTTTCCCAACTTCGTAGTCGTTAAAGTCGTGTGCCGGGGTGATCTTCACGCAGCCGGTGCCTTTTTCCATGTCGGCGTGTTCATCGCCAACGATCGGAATGCGGCGGTTGACCAGCGGCAGAACAACGAATTTGCCGATCAGATCTTTATAACGCGGATCTTCCGGGTTAACGGCTACGCCGGTATCACCCAGTACGGTTTCTGGACGGGTGGTAGCGACGACCAGGTAATCTTTACCGTCTGCGGTTTTCGCGCCGTCAGCCAGCGGATAGCGGATGTGCCACATGGAGCCTTTAGACTCGCGGTTTTCCACTTCCAGGTCAGAAATAGCGGTGCGCAGTTTCGGGTCCCAGTTGACCAGACGCTTGCCACGATAGATCAGATCTTCTTTGTACAGGCGAACAAAGACTTCTTTCACGGCATTGGAAAGACCTTCGTCCATAGTGAAGCGCTCGCGCTCCCAGTCAACAGAGTTGCCGAGACGGCGCATCTGACGGGTAATGGTGCCGCCGGATTCCGCTTTCCACTGCCAAATTTTGTCGATAAACGCTTCGCGACCGTAGTCGTGACGGGTTTTACCTTCTTCAGCGGCAATCTTACGCTCAACCACCATCTGGGTAGCGATACCCGCGTGGTCGGTACCGGCCTGCCACAGGGTGTTTTTACCCTGCATGCGCTGGTAGCGAATCATGGTATCCATGATGGTTTGCTGGAAAGCATGACCCATATGCAAACTGCCGGTGACGTTCGGCGGCGGGATCATGATGCAGAAGGACTCTTTGCTTTCATCGCCGTTAGGTTTGAAATAGCCCTGCTTTTCCCAGTGCTCGTAAAGCGGCTGTTCGATATCTTGTGGGTTGTATGTCTTTTCCATTATTTCCAGGTTGCCGTATTCAGGTTAAAACCAGCCACGCGGTAAGCTTTGTAGCGATCGCGTGCCGATTGTTTCAAAGAATCTTCGTAAGGAACGAAGTCTATCACTTCTGTGAAAGCGGTGGCAAAATCTGCAAAGCCAACGCGCAAACTGATGAGCAGGTCGCGCGGGCTGCTATTGCGTTTCTCCGGCCAGGCAATTTCTACCGGCGCGCCACCTCTGGGGCCTTCGCCCGCCAGATTGTGCGGAACAAAACTTTCTGCCGGTCTCGCCCACAGGGCTTCATCCAGTCGAAGAGCCTGCTTTTCGTTTTCACAGGCGATCAGCACGCGCTTGCCAGTCCGCCAACGTTCTGCGGCAATTTCACACACCAGTTGTTCAACGGCGCTGAGGCCGTCGATGGTGTTGTCATTGTCCAGAATATAGAACGTTGCGTTTCTCATGATATGGGGCTTCTTGTGGTGGATTTAAATGCAAAGCCGGGTGGCGCTATGCTTACCCGGCCTACGGTTGAGTGACGTTGTAGGCCGGGTAAGGCGAAGCCATCACCCGGCGTTTTACATCACTCTTCGCCGTTAAAACCGGCACGATTGAGCAGGAACTGCGACAGCAACGCGACCGGACGACCGGTTGCGCCTTTGGCTTTCCCTGAACGCCATGCGGTACCGGCGATATCCAGGTGCGCCCAGTTGTACTTACGGGTAAAGCGTGACAGGAAGCAGCCCGCGGTAATGGCACCGCCAGGACGTCCGCCGATGTTCGCCATATCCGCAAAGTTGGACTCTAACTGCTCCTGGTATTCATCACCCAGCGGCAAACGCCACGCGCGGTCGCCAGCCTGCTCGGACGCACCGATCAGCTCATGCGCCAGCGGGTTGTGGTTCGACATCAGGCCGGTGATGTGATGGCCCAGCGCAATTACGCACGCGCCGGTCAGGGTCGCAACGTCAATCACTGCTTCTGGCTCAAACCGCTCGACGTAAGTTAACACGTCGCACAGCACCAGACGGCCTTCGGCATCGGTATTGAGCACTTCAACGGTCTGACCAGACATGGTGGTCAGCACATCGCCTGGGCGATACGCGCGGCCACCCGGCATGTTTTCGCAACCCGCCAGTACGCCGACAACGTTGATGGGCAACTGAAGCTCGGCCACCATGCGCATCACGCCGTATACCGCTGCCGCTCCGCACATGTCGTATTTCATCTCATCCATGCCTTCGGCAGGTTTGATGGAGATACCGCCGGAGTCAAAGGTTAACCCTTTACCGACCAGCACAATCGGACGTGCGTCTTCGGACGGATTGCCTTTGTACTCGATGACCGACATCAGCGACTCATTCTGCGAGCCGTGACCGACGGCCAGATAAGAGTGCATGCCCAGCTCTTTCATCTGCTGCTCGCCGATCACGCGGGTCACAACATTTTTGCTGTAGCTGTCTGCCAGCTGGCGCGCCTGAGAGGCCAGGTAGGCGGCATTACAGATGTTCGGCGGCATGTTGCCAAGATCTTTGGCCGCTTTAATGCCGGCGGCGATTGCCAGACCGTGTTGGATCGCACGCTCACCGCTGGTCAGCTCTCGGCGGGTCGGCACATTGAAGACCATTTTACGCAGCGGGCGACGTGGCTCGCTTTTGTTGGTCTTCAGTTGATCAAAGCTGTACAGCGTTTCCTGTGCCGTCTCAACGGCCTGACGCACTTTCCAGTAGTTATTGCGCCCTTTGACGTGCAGCTCAGTCAGAAAGCAGACGGCTTCCATTGAGCCAGTATCATTCAGCGTATTGATGGTTTTCTGAATGACCTGCTTGTACTGGCGCTCATCAAGTTCGCGCTCTTTGCCACAACCAATGAGGAGAATTCGCTCAGACAGAACGTTAGGAACATGGTGCAGCAACAGGGTTTGACCCGGTTTGCCTTCCAGTTCGCCACGACGCAGCAGTGCGCTGATGTACCCGTCGCTGATCTTGTCGAGCTGCTCTGCAATCGGAGAGAGGCGGCGTGGTTCAAAGACACCCACGACGATGCACGCACTCCGCTGTTTCTCCGGGCTACCGCTTTTTACACTGAACTCCATGCACTACGCTCCTGAATCTTAAAGACAACGGCGGTGGCTACGGATAGAATTGCAAGCTTTCGTAACTCATACCCGCTGTTGCGGTGACTTCGTGTTAATCTTAACGTTATTACGGCATTGGCACGTCAGAACAATTTCTGAGAGGTGGATCCGTTGAGTATAATGATCTTAGCGACGATTTCGACGACTCAAGAGAATAAATGACGTTTAAGCCATGAAACAAGCTAAATTCCGGCAAAAGACGGGTTTTTACGGGCGTATTTAAAGTGATAATCATAAGATATCTGGTTCGGGAAACGCTCAAAAGCCAACTTGCGATCCTATTCATCCTGCTTTTGATCTTCTTTTGTCAAAAGTTGGTCAGGATCCTTGGTGCGGCTGTTGACGGTGATATCCCGGCAAATCTGGTGCTCTCGCTGCTGGGGCTGGGCGTGCCAGAAATGGCGCAACTTATCTTGCCCTTAAGCCTGTTCCTCGGGCTGTTGATGACGCTGGGCAAACTGTATACCGAAAGTGAAATTACGGTCATGCACGCCTGCGGGCTGAGCAAGGCAGTGCTGGTGAAAGCGGCGATGGTGCTGGCGCTGTTTACCAGTATTATTGCGGCGGTCAACGTGATGTGGGCCGGGCCGTGGTCCTCCAGACATCAGGACGAAGTCCTGGCGGAGGCGAAAGCGAACCCTGGTATGGCGGCGCTTGCTCAGGGGCAATTCCAGCAGGCGACCAACGGCGGTTCGGTGCTGTTTATCGAAAGCGTTGACGGCAGCAACTTCAAAGATGTGTTCCTTGCGCAAATCCGCCCGAAAGGTAACGCCCGTCCTTCGGTGGTGGTAGCGGATTCCGGACATCTTACTCAGACGCGCGATGGCTCTCAGATCGTGACGCTGAACCAGGGCACGCGCTTTGAAGGTACCGCGTTGCTGCGCGATTTCCGCATTACCGACTTCCAGGATTATCAGGCGATTATCGGTCATCAGGCCGTGGCGCTGGATCCAAACGATACCGACCAGATGAACATGCGTACGCTGTGGACGACCGACACCGATCGTGCCCGCGCGGAGCTGACCTGGCGTATCACGTTAGTATTCACCGTATTTATGATGGCGCTGATGGTCGTACCGCTGAGCGTGGTGAACCCGCGTCAGGGTCGCGTGCTGTCGATGCTGCCAGCAATGCTGCTCTATTTGCTGTTCTTCCTGGTTCAGACGTCGCTGAAGTCGAACGGCGGTAAAGGTAAGCTGGATCCGGTGTTCTGGATGTGGACGGTTAACCTGGCGTATCTGGCGCTGGCGATTGTGCTTAACCTCTGGGATACGGTGCCGATGCGCCGCTTGCGTGCCCGTTTTATGCGTAAAGGAGCGGTATAATGCAGCCTTTTGGTGTACTTGACCGCTATATCGGTAAAACCATTTTCACCACCATCATGATGACGCTGTTCATGCTGGTGTCGCTCTCCGGGATCATCAAGTTCGTTGACCAGCTGAAAAAAGCCGGGCAGGGGAGCTACGATGCGATGGGCGCCGGGCTGTATACCTTGCTCAGCGCGCCGAAAGATATCCAGATCTTCTTCCCGATGGCGGCGCTGTTGGGGGCATTGCTGGGGCTGGGCATGCTGGCCCAGCGCAGTGAACTGGTGGTGATGCAGGCTTCTGGCTTTACCCGTATGCAGGTGGCATTGTCGGTGATGAAAACCGCGATTCCGCTGGTGCTGCTGACGATGGCCATTGGCGAATGGGTGGCACCGCAGGGTGAACAGATGGCGCGTAACTACCGTGCGCAGCAGATGTACGGCGGCTCGCTGCTCTCTACCCAGCAGGGTTTGTGGGCGAAAGACGGTGACAGCTTTGTCTACATCGAGCGTGTGAAAGGCGAGGCCGAGCTGGGCGGGATTAGCATCTACTCGTTTAACGACAAGCGCCGTCTGCAGTCCGTTCGCTATGCCGCAAGCGCGACGTTTGACCCGGAGCAGAAGGTCTGGCGTCTGTCGCAGGTGGATGAATCCAACCTTACCAATCCGAAACAAATCACCGGCTCGCAAACGGTGAGCGGCACCTGGAAAACCAACCTGACGCCCGACAAGCTCGGCGTCGTGGCGTTGGATCCTGATGCGCTGTCGATTAGCGGTCTGCATAACTACGTGAAGTACCTGAAGTCGAGTGGCCAGGATGCCGGACGCTACCAGCTCAATATGTGGAGCAAAGTTTTCCAGCCGCTGTCCGTAGCGGTCATGATGCTGATGGCGTTGTCGTTTATCTTTGGTCCGCTGCGTAGCGTCCCGATGGGCGTGCGCGTGGTGACAGGGATTAGCTTCGGCTTTGTGTTCTATGTGCTGGACCAAATCTTTGGCCCGCTGACGCTGGTGTACGGCATTCCGCCGATTATCGGCGCGCTGCTGCCAAGCGCCAGCTTCTTCCTGCTTAGCCTGTGGCTGATGCTACGTAAGTCGTAATATCTCCCCCTCCTGCTGTGCGGGAGGGGGCTTTCTGTTAACGCTTTCTCCCGCCCATCAAACTCCCCAACATGCCGCGGATTATCTGATTGGTAACCTGTCGTGCCGCGCTTTTCGCCACGCTCTGCACCACGCCATCGCGCTTACCGCCGCGCGGCCCGGTGCTGCCAAACAGAATATCCTTCAACCCACCGAGAATACCGCCATCCACATCGACAGCTTTACCGTTGGCGGGAGGCGTATTTTGCTGCCCGGTACTGGCCTGCACACCTTGCTGTAAACGTTCATAGGCGGACTCTCGGTCGATATCTTCTTCATATTTGCCGTACAGCGAAGAGTGATTAATCAGCCCGTTGCGCTCGTCGTCCGTCACCGGTCCCATCCGTGAGCATGGCGCAATCACCATTGCTCGTTCAACCACCGATGGGCTGCCTTTAGCGTCCAGAAACGACACCAGCGCCTCGCCGGTGCCCAGCTCCTGAATGGCTTTTTCGGTATCAAATGCCGGGTTGGCGCGCATGGTTTGCGCCGCGCTTTTCACCGCTTTCTGATCTTTCGGCGTGAACGCGCGTAGGGCGTGCTGCACGCGGTTCCCCAACTGGCCGAGCACGTTGTCTGGAATATCCGACGGGTTTTGCGAGACGAACCACACGCCGACCCCTTTCGAGCGGATCAGACGGATCACCTGTTCGATTTTATCCAGTAGCACCTGCGGAGCATCGTTGAACAGCAGGTGCGCTTCATCGAAGAAGAACACCAGTTTGGGCTTCTCCAGATCGCCCGCTTCCGGCAACTGTTCGTACAGTTCGGAGAGCATCCACAGCAGGCTGGCGGCGTACAGTTTGGGCATCTGGTAGAGCTTCTCGGCGCTGAGGATATTAATCATCCCTTTGCCGCTGGCGTCGGTACGCATCCAGTCTTTGATATCCAGCATCGGTTCGCCAAAGAAGTGTGCCGCTCCCTGCTGCTCCAGCGACAGCAGTCCGCGCTGGATAGCCCCGACCGAGGCGCTACTGATATTGCCGTACTGATTCTGGAAGGATTTAGCGTTATCGCCAATGTACTGGGTGATAGCCCGCAGGTCTTTGAAATCGAGCAGCAACAGACCCTGGTCATCGGCAATACGGAAGATAATATCCAGCACGCCGGACTGCACGTCGTTGAGGTTCAGCAGACGGGCCAGCAGCAGCGGGCCGAGGTCAGATACCGTGGCTCTCACGGGATGACCTTTTTCGCCGAAGATATCCCACACCGTGACCGGATTAGCATGCGGTTGCCAGTCGGTAATGCCGATGTTTTTCAGGCGGGCGAGCAGCTTTTCAGAGGCTTGTCCTTCCTCGGCTACGCCGGTTAAGTCACCTTTCACATCGGCCATAAATACCGGCACGCCAATCTCGGACAGCGATTCGGCCAGCTTCTGTAACGTGACGGTTTTACCGGTCCCGGTCGCGCCGGTAATCAGCCCGTGACGATTGGCCATGCCTGGCAGTAAAAACAGTTCGGTGTCCGGCGTGCGGGCAATTAGCAGGGGTGCGCTCATTGAGATTTCCTCCATTTATCCTGCCTGGAGTATAGGCAACCGTGACGCACTCTTCACCGCTAAATTGCGGAGATTGTGAGGAGAATTTAACCTGTCTGGAATAGCGGGGAGAATAGCCGGGAAGCTTACGCTACCCGGCAAAGACGATCAGAAGTCGGCTTTAAGCACCACGCGGTAGCGGGCTTTGCCATCACGCACGTGCTGGATAGCTTCGTTAATTTGCGACATCGGGTACAGTTCGGTGGTGGGCGACACCTTGCTGCGTCCGGCAAACTTCATCAGCTTGCGCAGTTCGAACGGCGTACCGGTCGCCGAACCGGAGATGCTGCGATCGCCGGCAATTAAGGTGAACGCCGGAACCGACAGCGGCTTCAGCACCGCACCGACGGTATGGAAGTTACCGCCGTAGGCCAGCGCTTCAAAATAGGGCTGCCAGTCGAGATCGACGTTAACCGTGTTAATAATGAGATCGAACTGGCCCGCCAGCGCTTTTAGCGCATCCGGATCGCGGCTGTTGACCACCTTATCCGCCCCCATCGCCAGCACTTCCTGCTCTTTCGCCGGATTGGAGCTGAACGCGGTCACTTCGCAACCCATCGCGTGTAACAGCTTAATGGCGATATGCCCCAGGCCGCCGATGCCGATCACCCCGACGCGGCTGGTGGCGGTAATATGGTGCATCAGCAGCGGTTTGAACACCGTGATGCCGCCGCACAACAAAGGACCGGCCGCCGCCAGATCGATACTCTCCGGCAGCGGGATCACCCACTGCCAGTCGGCCCGCAGCTTCTCGGCAAAGCCACCGCGATTAAGAATCGTGGGCACGGACCCTTCCAGACAGTTAATCTGATTACCGCTGATACAGGCGTCGCAGTGCCCGCAGCTGCGCGCCGTCCAGCCAACGCCGACGCGCTGACCCACTTTCAGGCCCTTATCCTGCGCCGCGCTGCCGAGCGCCGCCACGCGACCAATCACCTCATGCCCGGCAACCAGCGGATACTGAGAGAATCCCCATTCGTTGTCGATCATCGACAAATCAGAATGGCAGATACCGCAGTAATCGACCTGGACTTCGACATCTTCCGGCTTAAGCTCGCCCGCATCATATTCATAGAGTTCGAGTTCGCTGCCCGCCGCTTTTGCAGCGTAGCTTTTTATCATCGACATCGTGTTTCCCTCAGTATGGTGTTGAACTGGAAGTGTAGAGCATGGGGAAACGGGACGCTTCGCAGAAGGGGGGATTAAGAAGGGGGTAAACTGTGATGATGGTTACAGCTAAGAAAGGTAATGCTGAAATTTTCAACACTTAGCGAGCCAGACACACGCTGGCGCTTGCATGGCGGCGCATGACAGGTATAATCCACAACGTTTTCCGCATCCCTTCCGTGCCGGAGTGGCGAAATCGGTAGACGCAGTTGATTCAAAATCAACCGTAGAAATACGTGCCGGTTCGAGTCCGGCCTTCGGCACCATCGGAACATCAATAGACGTCAACGGACGTCTTTTTTTGTGCCTGAAATCCCCGTCATACAAGGCTTTCCGCGATTTTCCTTTCAACAGAAGTCAATCTGAGTCAACCCACATCAAGTCGCTTGTGAGTATAGAACCGAGTATATATGCTGGTTCGATAATGGTTGTATACTCACAGCGGCACATGGAAGGAGAACTTTTATGGCTCTGACAGATACTAAAGTACGTTCTGCGAAACCGCAGGAAAAGGAGTACACCCTAGTCGATGGGGATGGCATGTTTTTGCTAGTTCACCCCAACGGCTCTAGATACTGGCGGTTCCGCTTTCGCTTTGGTGGTAAGCAGCACCTGATGGCTTTCGGTGTTTACCCTGAAACTTCACTGGCTGATGCCCGTCAAAAAAGAGAAGAGGCTAGGAGACTTGTTGCTGCTGGAATCGACCCTCGCGAACACAAACGGGCAGTGAAAGAAGAACAGACGAAAGAAGCTATTACCTTTGAGTCAGTTGCCAGAGATTGGCATGCAACTAACAAGAAATGGTCAGAGGATCACAGTCGTAGGGTATTGAAGAGCCTGGAAGACAATCTGTTCTCTGCGATTGGCAAGCGTAGTATTGAAGAGCTAAAAACTCGCGACCTGCTTGCACCTATTAAAGTTGTAGAAGCAACAGGCCGCCTTGAAATTGCTTCTCGTCTCCAGCAGCGAACAACCGCCATCATGCGGTATGCCGTCCAAAGTGGCTTGATTGATTACAACCCAGCACAAGAGATGGCTGGTGCAGTTGCTTCCAGTAACCGTGTCCATCGCCCTGCACTTGAGCTGAAACGCCTACCGGAACTGCTACGCCGAATTGACGGTTACACGGGACGCCCTTTGACCCGTTTGGCCGTTGAGCTCACCTTGCTAATTTTTATTCGGTCTAGTGAGTTGCGTTTTGCACGCTGGTCAGAGATCGATTTTGAAACAGCAATGTGGACGATACCGGCTGAACGAGAAGTTATCGAAGGAGTTAAGCACTCTCAACGTGGTTCTAAAATGCGCACACCACATCTGGTGCCGTTATCTCATCAGGCGTTAGTAATCCTTAAACAGGTACACAAACTTAGTGGTGATCGCGACTTTGTTTTCGTTGGCGATCATAATCCTCGTAAACCGATGAGTGAAAACACGGTCAACAAGGCGCTGCGTGTTATGGGTTATGACACAAAGGTTGATGTTTGTGGGCATGGCTTCAGGACGATGGCGTGTAGCTCGTTGATTGAGTCAGGGCTGTGGTCCCGGGATGCTGTTGAAAGGCAGATGAGCCATATGGAGCGTAGCTCAGTACGTGCAGCGTACATTCATAAAGCAGAGCATCTGGATGAACGCAAATTGATGCTGCAATGGTGGGCTGATTTTTTGGATGCGAATCGCGAAAGTCCGGTCTCACCTTTCGATTACGCCAGACAATAACACTTATAGTCCATTCTCCCGGCAGGGATGCCGGAAGAATGTTTCCTTATTTTATTTTTCTTTTTTTCTGTATACCTTTCTTCACATAGGGCTGGAGACTCACTGACATCTGACTCTGTGCTGAAATAATTTACGCCGGGATAAGGGATTACCTATATTACCTGGATTGAAGCCTGACACAGCAATTAGCTATAAAAAAGATACGAAACAACGGGATGCCACTATGAGCTTTTTAACGGACGAAGAAATTAATGCACTGATAATAAAACGAATGATTTTCCATGTCGTTGGCGGGGAGCTGGAGATCCCCGTGCTGCTCAGCGAAATATCACCGCCTGAACACGTCGATTTTTCTAGAGCGTATTAAATTTTCATTAAGCGGTAACATGTTCCGGTTTACGGAATTGTCCAATACAGAGCGTATTCTACGCCTCATCAGGAACCATGCTGATACCGACGCCGGTTGTTTCACCGAACAGTCTACATTTCTAGCAAACGATTTTCAGTCTCACCACCACACAAAAAATGCCAGTATGGGGGTGTTCTTTCTTTTTGAGCTTCATACCCTCAACGATGAAAAGCTGTTTGCTCTCATTAAACATGATAATGAGGATGTGGTGCGCTACGTGCTGGATGCAGAGGGAAACGAGTTTCAGGTCCCCAGGCTCGAACGTTTCCGCGAAAGTTTCGTCAAGAAAGCGGAGGCCATGCAGAAAATTGCCCTAGTCCACCTGACGGCAGATGCTCAAGGTGGGCAGGTGGTCGTACGAGAGCGCAGCAAACGAACCAATATCTCCGTTTATTTTGAGCGTTTTCTGCAGGTACAGCGAGTCAACAGTACAGCCGACCTCAGCGAAAAACTGGTTGTCGCGCTCAAGGATGTCTTTAAACAGCACCGCGACCTGCAGCCGGACGACATCAAACGCAGCGGTGTTAACAAGATTTATGAAACGTTACATCACGGTGCGCAAAATTTTAACACCGATGAGCCCCTTTCCCTACTAAACCAGATTTTTAGGCCAATGGAAGAAGATCATCTGCTGGTCAAATCCTTTACCCGCAAAATAAAGGACCTAGGTATTTCAGGTGAATCTTTCCAGATAGTCCCAGAAAACATCCCTAAGCCACGGAAAAGAAAACTGGAAACTCTGGAGGATGTTAACGTCGGCCATCGTGCTCATTTTGGCCATGATATTGCTCACAGCAGCAGTAGGTGAATTCTGGTCTCTGAGTATGCTTGTAAACTAAAAAATTTTATTAAATAAAAACAATTACTTAAGTGTTAATAAAGTGATTTTTCTATATTTACTACCCAATTTACTACCCATAAGAGAGTTGTTTAATTGGTTTGTGCAGAAAGAACATTGAGCTTTCCCTCCTCATGCCTATTAAGGTGGGAAAGCTGGGAAAGTGGGAAACAAAATAACCCACCTTCATTGTAAAGTTAATTAGCCATGCAATGCTTCTGCTAAATTCGTGACCACATCGTAATTCACGCCGATTGCAGCAAAATGCTTCTCGCCGCAGGCAATTTTATCTTGCTCGGACTCACGTAGTTCTTTGCGGTTACGTGTACTTTTGGTTTCTCGTACCAGATACAGTTTTTCTTCACCCTCTGTCACTAACGCCCAGTCAGGGTTATAGGGGCCAACGGGGGTATCTATCTTAAAGCTGGCGGGTAGTTTGCAGTAAAACTTGATCCGCTCGTCATTATCACAAGCTTTAGCAAACTCACGTTCAACTTCTGAATCGTACTCAACGAAATCAAATAGTGTTTTATCTTGGTTTTGCACTTCGTACAGATTATTCAAGTAGCGGGTTATCCCGCGTTCGGCCTCTTGTTCGATGTTGTGCATTTCATAAACACTACCACCGACCCTTTCATACTCGATACCTTGCACTGTCACGTGATGCAAAACATCCTGAATACACTGGGTAACTTGGTTAATAAACACTTGCGGATTCTCAAGAAAGTCCTTTAACCTGCCACTGCTTTTGAGTATCTCTACTAAAGTGTGGCGAGTCAGCTCAGTACTGTTTTGCAGATAAGCCAATAGATCGGGCAAATCCGGTGACTGGCTTATTTCTCGCACGCCGCCAGAAATTTGCTCCCCTTCGATCCCGGCCTTGTTGGTATCTAATCGATAGACTTCAGTTGTTATCCGTGAGCGGTGAATTGGCGGCATTTCCGCAATGGCTTTAGCTGCCGCTTTAACCAGTTCATCGGTATCAAAGGTCACGCGGAATCGAGTTCGCTGGCTTATGCGCTCCCAAAGTTCTCTGAATGTCGGGTCTAGCGTAACGTTTTTACGAAGTGTTAGCGTGCGTTTGTCCCGCGCATTAACAATTCTATTCTTAAACACGTATTTATTTATTTCATCCGTGACCTGTGGTCGCATGTGTGCCCATTCTGGTGGGAGGTCGAGAATGAAGTGAGGATTCTTAGGATCGAATTTATCCGTCACCCTACCTTCTGCATCCAGATGTCCATTTTTTTGTAACGAGTTAAAAATCGCTTCTGAGGCTTCTTGTCCAATATTCACAAATTGACTAGCGTCAGGATTAGCCAACTTAGCAAATGCATTGATACCCAATTTACCAAAGCCTATGCCGTAGTCTTCCTCATACTCAGTCTGCAGTTGCTTAGCGAAATCATCGTATGATTCGTTAGCTATCACGGTTAGTCTGTTCACCGAAGCATCATGAACACGTTCGCCGTTTTGGTTTACAGGCAAACGTAAGCCTCGGCCAATTTCCTGACGTTTTCTATCAGTGCTTTTGGTTTCGTTTAACGTACAAATTTGGAACACATTGGGGTTATCCCAACCTTCGCGTAAAGCTGTGTGGGAGAAGATAAAACGCAGAGGCTCGTCAAGAGATAGCAAGCGTTCCTTATCTCGCATGATCAATGAATAGGTGTCTTCATCGTCTTTAGTCTTGCCCGTGGTGTCCTTAGCTATGCCTTTTTTGTCTTGCGAAAAATAGCCGTTGTGAACCTCTGCTACAGGAAAATTTAACAGTCCACGATACAAGGGTTTCTGTGTTAGTTCGTTGTATGCTTCTTCAAACCAAAGCCCCAGCTTGCCAAAACTGGTGGTGCCGTCGTCGTTGTATTCACGGTAGTTGGATACTTTATCGATAAAAAACAGAGAAAGTACTTTGATGCCTTTGCCTTTAACTGCAAGTTCTTTCTTTAGGTGCTGCTCTACGGTTTCATAAATCTGCGCTCGCATCAGCTCACCGTCTAAGCCACCGAGTTGCTCACCTAATCGTAATACTTGACCATTTGCGAACTCAACATGTTCGATCCCCGGCTCACAACTAATGTTGGCGACAATCCACCCATGTTGATATTCCTGTCGTTCTTTCGACGAAGTGTATAAATCGGCTCCTTGCTTAACGGTAAGTAGCTTTTTCTTTGGTCCGGCTTTATCCTGCACATTAATTTGCAGCTTAGCCTTAATGCCGTTTTTGTTATCCACTTCTTTCAAAGCGACGAATGTATTGTTGAAACTTTGCTCTTCAACCATGCTGGCGACTTCAATGCGTTTCACCAACTTAAGATCATAGGCTTCTATCGGCCCCAAGCTATACAGCAAGTTGTAAGGGTTCTTGTGCGTTGCAGAATAACGCAAGGTACAAAGCGGATTCAGGTTGTGCAGGGCTTCAGAACGCTTGGTTTGGTCTTTTCTAGTATCGCCTTCAACCGACTGAGGTTCGTCGATTATGACTATCGGATTAGCTGCACGAATAAAGTCGATGGGTTTGTTGCCACTCAGCTTGTCTTGCTCACGGTTGATAATATTTTGCTCTTTCTCAAAAGCCTGAATATTGATCACCATGATCTGGATTTTGTTGCTCGAACCAAACTGGCGTACTTGGCCTAGTTTGGAAGGGTCATAGACAAAATGGTCGAACGGAACATGGTCGTAAAGCTCTCGAAAGTGCTCTCGCATAATATGAATGCTTTTCAGCACCCCTTCGCGAATCGGCACACTCGGCACTACGATGATGAACTTGGTAAACCCATAGGTTTTATTGAGTTCAAATAAGGTACGCAGGTAAACGTAAGTTTTACCCGTGCCGGTTTCCATCTCAACAGAGAAGTGCGGCACCTGCTTTTTAAGCTTATAAGTGCCTTTTTCCTCTTCCAGCTCTAAGTCAAACGAGGTACTGAGCAGTTCATCAGCGAGAACAACATTGTTAGTTTCCTGTACCTTACGCAGGTTTCTGAGCAGATGTTCCTGAGTGAGCAATAATTGGTTTGAAACGGCAACGATACCGCTAAATCCGTCACCGTCCAATGAAAGCTGGCTGCCTCCAGTTTGTTGCCCTACCGATACAGTAAAGGCATCCTGCGCTAAAGGTTGCTCTTCAAATAAATCCACTACCGCCTGAACAGCATGTTTCTGATAGTCGAGGGTTGAGTTAAATTTAAGTTTTAGCCCTTTATTGATATTCGACATCACCACTCCTTAAACAACTTTGAAAACCATTTCGGCATCGCTGTTTTGCGAGCGGGCTTTAAACGCCTGAGCAGCATTGGCTTTTAGCTGGTCATTGCCTTGGAAACCTTTATCCAAACAGATAAATTGCATTGGCTCTAGGGCTATTATTTCTTCGATGAGTTCATCTGTAAGCTGATCTTCCAGACAAATAAGCAATGCATTATTTGCAATCGAAAAGACTGTCTTACCGCTTATGTTTATTACTTTAATTACTGTATCTAATTGAAACCCAGCTTTCAGCAGTAATTCAAATAACGTATCTTCAGTACTACTATCTTTGGAATTATCAACATACAGCTCTAAAGCTTGTTGCAATTCAGACTCATTTGAAACATTACTAGGAATCCATTGCATGAATGTAGATGGTGCCAATTTAAAAACTTTGAAACCTAAGTCGATTCCTTTTGATTCATTACCTTCATTTTTTATTTTCTCAGATGCTTTGCGAATCCTAGCTTTTGATAAATCAGAGATTGTAAATAACCCCTGTGCACGAGCTAATGAAGGATCAGGTGTTGGCTCTGGAAGTTGAACTGCAATAAATTTTCGATTTGATCTATTTTTCCAGTTAAGTTCGAATACGGCATGAGCAGAAGAGCCAGAACCTGCAAAGAAATCTAATATAATGTCATCATTACTAGTACAGTAGTCAAAAAGCCTTGCGAGTATTTCGTGATCTTTCGGGTTTTCAAATACTTTTTCGCCGAAGAGATCCTTAATTACGTCGTTAGACGGCTGAGAATGTCGGTAGAAAACACTACCCATAACTTGCTTTTTACCGCCAGCATCCTCATCCGAAGTAGCTGACTCAGGATCGATATATAAATATGATTTTAGTATTGGAGGCTGTGAATGGTCATCTCTGAAGTGAATATAACCTTCATGAATTTTTTGCTTCATGGTTGATTCTACAAACCTCCACCCATCATCAGGTACTTTACACGGTTGTCCTGTGATTGGGTGGAGTAAATCATATTTTGGACCACCACCGCCCGGCCAAGAAATATTATTATCTCGCCAAATTCCACGCTGATCTACAAACCTGCTTCGTGCATATTTCTTCGATGGATGGTCTGCATCCAAGGATTTATAAAAAGAGATCAACTCTTCACTTATTTTTTCAAATTGTTCGAAGTAAATGCTTTTTGCTTTATTGTATACGTTAATTATCTCTTGAATACCTTCTTTGGGCTCACGCCATGGTTGAGTTATTTCTTCAATAAATGCTAAATTTTTAGCATACAAAACCATATATTCATGCCCAACGGAAACTCTTTTGGCATCATTTTTTCTGCCTTTTTCCCAAACTAATGTGGATATAAAGTTTTCTTCACCAAATATTTGATCAGTAAGTTGCTTAAGGTTATATAGTTCCCTGTCGTTAATAGAAATACATATCACACCATCGTCTTGCAGTAAGTTTCTTGCTAAAAATAAACGCGGGTAAATCATGTTCATCCACTTTGAGTGGAAGCGTCCTTCAGAAGTAGTATTAGTTGTAAACTTTTTCCCTTCATCATCTAGCAGGCCAGCATAAGCTAAATAGGTATCTAAGGTTTCCTGATAATTATCAGGGTAGATAAATTCATTCCCGGTATTGTATGGTGGGTCGATATAGATCATTTTCACCTTGCCGTAATAGCTCTTTTGCAATAGCTTTAGTACTTCAAGGTTGTCACCTTCGATAAACAGGTTCTTGGTGGTATCCCAATCCACAGACTCGTCCGGGCAGGGCTTTAAGGTTGCTCGGCTTGGCTCCTGAATCACTTTCATGCAGTCGCGCTTTCCCGGCCATTCCATACCATAACGCTCGCGTCTTCCCTCGTAGATATCAGAGAAGGTCCCTAATTCGGCCTTAAGGCGTTCAAAGTCAATGGATGACACGACATTGCCGTCAGCGTCTCTCGTTTCGGTAAACACACCGGGGAAGAGTTGTTTTAGTTCATCACGACGCTGAGCGGCAATATCTAGACTTTCTCCACTCATCACTTCAGGCTTATGTGTCATCTTGTTTTCACTCTTTAAAATTCTAAAAATTAATCTATTAAGCTCACGTCAGATCCCATTTGGCGTTCGAATGCTTGAGTAACCAAAGCCATGACATGAGATAGATCGTCTAGATTATCGAGGCCTACCTCAACATCACCGTTACCCCAACGCCCTAGATTGGTTACATCTTTACAGAGACCACGGGGGTCATCTATCTCGGCAAACGGCATATTCAACGATAAACGTAGGCGTTTCGCCTGTGGCACCACATCGACAAAATTGGTCTCGGCTTTAAAGGCGACATAGAGTTTTTTCACTTCTTCTGTTACGCATGGGTCCAGATCCAGCACCGCCTTACGGAAAACCTGATAAATTTCAGCTATTTTATCCGTCATCAAATGTGGATGATCTGCCAAACTGTATTCACTTGTTTGGTCATTTGTTGGTCTGTAAGCGTCGATAATATCATTGGGTAATGCGACATCTACCCATACCTTAGTTGCCTTGTCGGCCAGCCTGTTAGCGCGTTTTGTTATTGCATCTTCGTTCCATATAGGCTCGACCGCAATCCCCTCGTTCATCTTGAGAGGGCTGAATTTGAAACCAAATTCATGTTCACACTTGGCGATAAACGCACTGTTGCTGTATTCCGAATTGTACCCCGTTAAGGTTAAGTTTCCGAGGGTATGACGGTAAGTCTCCCAAATGCGTTGCCAGTCATCGCCTAGCTCTGCTCGCCACACCTGTGGCAATTTTTCTGGGTTATTGTCTGCCTGCGGTATGATGTGCTCAATGGTGTAATCATCGACCAACACGCGTTCTTTACGGCCAAAGTTTTCCATCCGCCGTAACCAGTAGCTTTTGTTTCGGAAGTTGTAGATATCTTTGGTTTGAATTTTCCTATGGAACTCCTCATCGTTTGGAAAACGGCGGTAGGATGGTAATAACAGGAAGGAAGCTTGTATGCTTTCGAGGTAGCGATCCTTTTTAAGGCCCATCCCCATCCGAGCAAAGGTTTTGTTCATGGAGTTGGTTGGGATCTCGCAAATGGCGCGTCTGAAAACATAGCTTTCGATTATACGCACAGCAGACAAAAATTCGCTGCGGCTCAAGAGTTCAGACGAGTAGTCTGAATACAACTCAAGCAAAAGTGGATAAGCCACATCAACTTTCAGTTCTCGTAAGTCTTTAAATGCCAGCTTTAACTGTTCGTCCTTCTCTTTGCCTAAGGCGAAAGCGCAGAAATACACCGCATAGTTTCTTATTTCTTTAACTAGTTCATCTACACCTTTGCTTGCAACTACTGGTCGTCTTGAATATTCCTTAAACACGTCATACACATCGCCAATTTTGGGGATCTCACGTGTTTTAACGGTAAGGAAGTGACGCATAAAGCTGTCAAAGTAGTCACTATATGCCTGTTGTCCAAACGCTAACTCCATTGGCCGCCAGTATTGTTCATACAGGTGTGTCTGACGCTCTGGCTCTAGGCCCATCAGTATGTAGTTACGGATCAGATCTGCTTGGCTCAGTTCTTTGCCCGTTGAGTTCATGCTCTCAAAAATGAGCTGAGGGTTATCTTGTTCGCGATTTAATGAAATATCGACCACCATTAATTTAGCTAAACCGCTGCATACCGGTTTTAAATCGCCCATCTTTTGCAGTTTTGATTTAAAAAACTCAAAGTTTTCAACTACTCGTATTGATCTCTCGTTCGGCTGCTCCAGCCCTTTGATGATGGCTTTTAACGACAGATCGTCGGTTTGTGACAATACCAGCTTGTAAAATTTCTCGCCGCTTTCAAGTGGGTTAGTTAAGTAATAGCCTTTTAATTTTGCTTGGCTGAAATCCTCCAATGGTTCTTGATCACCAATGACTTCGGTTAATGCAGCAATTAAAAGGGTTATTGTTGTTAAGCGTTGCTGACCGTCAATCACCAAAAGCGGTGTTTGTGATGAGACGGAATACAGACCTTTTTCAACATAGACAACAGATCCCATAAAATGGGCATTAATATCATCATCCTTGCCGCTGCGAATGATGTCATCCCACAATTGTTGGCACTCTTTTTCTTTCCAAGAGTAAGTGCGCTGATAAATTGGAATAACAAATTGAGGCGATTTTTTAAGAAATTCTAATAGTTTCGCTTCGGTGGCTTTCATATTAGATCAAGCTCCATCTTATACATGAACACATGTTGTTCAGTTGTGTTCGTTTGCAGCTTCTGTTCGATAATCGACCTTTCAGCTCACCGAATTGTTCCGGAGACGTCATCCGAGAATATTGGCTGCGGAAGGATTTTTCATCACCAAAAGCATATTCATCGATAAAGCTAACAAGACCATAAAGCTCCATCAGGTTGTTTTGTAACGGGGTAGCTGTCAATAATACTTTGGGTACATTGGTCAATGCCGTGCGCAAGGCCCGCGCAGTCTTATTCTGCGTCTTGTAGACATTGCGCAGGCGGTGGGCTTCATCGAGAACTACCAAGTCCCTGCGCACCAATATGAGCTTTCCTGCATGTCTGGCTGCAAAAGGGTAAGAACAAATTAGAATTTCGTTTGCTTCGAACGGGTTTAAGTTGCCAGCTTTGATGGCTGCATTGAATGATTTTGCTTCCAAAATTTGTGATGGAAGAAAGAACTTCTCTGCCAGTTCTTGGCTCCATTGCTTGCGCAAGCTAGCGGGTACGACTATTAACATGCGCTTCTTGCCTTCTGCCCACTTTTGCGACAGAACAAGACCTACCTCAATGGTCTTCCCTAGACCTACCTCATCAGCCAAAATCGCACCATTGGACAACGGTGATTTAAAAGCAAATAGCGCTGCCTCTACTTGATGAGGGTTGAGATCGACCCTTGCATCCATCAACGTTCCCGCCAGTTTTTCTATAGAAGTGGGTGAACCTCGTTTACTCAGTTCGTGAGCAAAATATTTTGCATGGTACTCAGTTATCGGCATCCTGGAATTCCTTTCTTGGATTTTCATTCTATGCTGGTGAATTTGATGCTTGAAGTTCCAGTAGGTCACCAATACCACAGCCGAACAACCGACAGAGTTTTTCTATCGTAACTAAATCCACCTTTTGAGCTGTTTCTCGGTAGAGGAGAGTAATTGTGGCGCGGCTGAGTCCTGTTTCTCTGGCAACGTCTACAATACGCATCTTGTGTTCACCCATCATGCGGGCGAGATGGCAGCGAATCATGATCGTCCCCTTGGACTAACTGTCTGGTTTTATGAACTGGATTCGAGAATACCACTGCTTGCATAGTGTTTTGCGAGTTCAAGTTAAATTTTGTTACCTAAACAGCAGTTTGTGAAGTCCTAGAACCACATCTGCAGTAACAGGATATTTAGTTGGATTAGACCTAAACTGCTAGAGGTCAGTTGTCACCATCTACGCAGTCGATTCAAATCGACAAGATTTGCACTATCAGATGGCCACGTCGTTTCCAGCAATTGGTCAGCAATCTCCCAAACTGTCCGTCAGTTCGATATTGCACTCAAAAGCTACCAACAACTGCTTTTTGATGGAAGGCGGGTATCACCGCCCTGTTTTCGTTACGGTATGGGTGTCCGCGTATTCATATCCAGCTGCGGCGGGAAGGCTGGCTTGTTAACCATAAGAAAACACGCCGGATTTACTGTCTGGAAGGCCTTAACCTGCGCAGGAAGCGCCCCCGCAGACATGTCAGTGCAGCACATCGCCAGCAACGTCCGGTCCTGACCCATATCGATCAGTGCTGGAGTATGGATTTCGTGTCGGATAATCTGTTTAACGGACGGCGTTTCCGGGCACTGACTGTAGTCGATAATTTTTGTCGGGAGTGTCTGGTGATCCATGCCGGAAAGTCGCTGAAAGGTGAGGATGTGGTCGATGTGATGGAAGGGTTGCGGGTACTGGGTAAGCGTCTTCCGGTACGTATACAGACAGATAACGGCAGCGAGTTTATCTCAAAAAGTTTGGATAAATGGGCATATGAACACGGAGTGACCATGGACTTCTCGCGCCCCGGAAAGCCGACAGATAACCCGTTTATTGAATCATTTAACGGGAGTCTGCGGGATGAGTGTCTGAACATTCACTGGTTCCTTTCACTGGAAGATGCGCAGGACAAACTCGACAACTGGTGCAGGGAATACAATCATGAGAGAACGCATTCATCATTAAATGACATGACCCCGGCTGAATTTATCCGAAGTATCCGGAAAGACGAAGATCTCTGATTTAGCAATGCACTGATTTTGGGTTAGGGTCAAAAGACGAAGATCTCTGATTTAGCACTGCATTGATTTTGGGCCAGGGTCACACTTATGCGGAATTTTCACAACAAACAGTTTTAACTATGATTGTTATCCCTTTTCCTCAAGCGTGTAAGTCCATTCCCTACATTGTGGGCACTGCTTAGTTCCGTAGTACTGGTGGCCGCACCAGACACAGTGCCATTTTCTCTGCGTTGTTTTTATTCGTAGTATTCTTGGGCCTAATGGTGGTATGGGGGCTATCTGAGTGACTGTTGTTACGGGTCTGCTTATCGCCATCCCTGTACCCGGCGAGCGCATACCGGCAGCTGCGAGTTCTGGTGATTTCCTGCAGATTGTGGCGTAAGTGAACAAATTCCTCCTCACCCGATTTATTCTCGATAACCACCACGCTGGCATGGCAGCTATCGCACTTCAGTCGCCTCATGTAATCAACGGGTAGTTCACGGATTGTGACCCACTCTCCATCATCGGTAATCGCGTGTTCAATAGGTCTGAATAGTTGCATCCCAATTTCTCCATATTCCTGGTAAGGCGGCGGGTAACCATACTCACCGCTATAGTCATGGGATAGCTGGGATATGTTTGAATTAACAAAGAGATAAGTGGCGAAATATGGATGCTTCTATTTATGGTAAAAATGGCTTGCTGTGCCTTTTTTAACCTGCAATGCTGAGCCTACTGGCAGCGCTGGAGCAGCATTATTGGGAATAGAAAATTATGGATAAAGCAGAAGTTCTGGAGAAAAATGGTTGGGTTGCAACCAACATCGATGATTTTGCACAAAGAGTGAAGGGAATTCCACGGGATAGTTACCCTCCATTACGTTGCCTCGCTTGTGAAAAGCCAGTGCATGATAGTGGATTGGTAACCCCTAATCCTGATTATCGCCCCAGGTTCTCGCATTCAGTACCTCCGGAGAATGGAGAGCTTTGCCCACTAAGTGCAGAGACACGCCGTTTCAGCGGGTTAGCCGGAAATGACAGTACTGCAACAACGGAGCTAGCCAGAACACGGCGTGCGCAGTTTATGGTCTTCGATAGTCTATGTAGGGCCTATATTGTCTGCCGCTCACTACGGGGAGGAAAGGGTAAGCTTGACCAAAAGTCGTTTATTCGATTGGTCAGGATAGCTGATAGCTTTGGGATCTGGCGTTATAGCTATCTCCCTGAATGGGGTATCCCTCTTCTTTTAATGCTGATGGACAATCATCCAACACCGAATGGTAAGTCTGCATTTTTCTATTCACTTAAGAAAGACAGAGCCCGCCGGGGGGGTGAGTGGCAAAATCTTAACGTACGGCTGGAAGCGCATTGGGTTAGCAGTAGTGAACTTATTGTACCAAATCCTGAGAAGCCAGCTTCGTTCCTGCTGGAGATCCCCTTCAAGAAGGATGTTGTTAATGACATCTTGGGGAAAGAGGACCTATCGTGGTGTACAAGGGATGTGCTGAGAAACTTGAGTGCCTTTAGCATCAGCGAATTACGGTAAAATATCCCTTAAAACGTAATGAGAGAGCAGAATGGCATTTGAATTGAAAGATTTATTAACTCCGGCAGCCTCCCTTTTAGCAGTCTGGCTTACTGCCAGGTTTACCCTTAATCGTGAAATTCGTAAGAAAGAACTGGAGCTTCGTGTTGATCGACTTGAGAAGCTCTCTGCTGATTGTGATGAGGTCTTATTACAGCTTATCAATTATGCCGGTGGTATTAGTGGGCTTGTCCAGTCTCGGCTCTTAGAGGTCACTCAGGCTCAATCAAAGACCCAAATTCCTATTCAAGCACTTTCCGAATACAAGGACCTATTAGATGACAGCAAATGGTCTCCGGATCGGGAGAAAGGACGAAGATGCGAACACGGCTTACGCTTCCATCATTATCAGGAATGGCAAAAATGGGATGCTATTGTTCCGAAGCTGCAAAACGATATTTACGATTTTTTCATGATTACACGTGCTGGTGAGATCGTTAAAGATTTAAAGGACCAGGGCCGAACACAAGAAGAGTGTGAGGCATTCGTTCGACAACTCAGTAAATGGCAAAAAGATGCTAACTTCCTGCGAAAACAGCTACTTGACACTATGTCTAACGATTTTCATGAGTTAACTAAGTCGAAATCATCTTCATGGTTTAGATGGTCTTATGTACGTTCGTGGTTCAAGAAGTCTGGATGTTAAAATCGAAAATAGGACTATGCACGTCATAAGTAGGAGATACTTGTACCTACCCCTGATAAAGATGCAGGAGAATGCCTTCCCCTGCATTTTACTGATTTATTTAATACTTCCCCCAAATGATCGCTCTTCCTTGCTGTACTGCTTAGTACGCTCCTTAGCGAAATAGCTTAGATGGCTCAGCAGCTCACGGCGTTGTTGTTCAAAGCGGTCTTGCCGAAGACGCTCCAGGTAGTGTGGCGTATTGGTAAAGGAAACTGTAAGTATCCCGCATAATCGTGCCATTCACATTTAGAGATCCTCCGGCATAATCAATCTGCCAACAAAGGAGATCGCTATGCGTAAAGCCCGTTTTACTGAGCATCAGATCATTGCCGTAATTAAATCGGTTGAAGCCGGACGAACTGTTAAGGATGTCTGCCGGGAGGCCGGTATATCTGAAGCCACCTACTACAACTGGAAGTCCAGATACGGCGGCATGGAGGCTTCTGATATTAAAAAGATCAAGGATCTTGAGGACGAGAATCGGCGTCTCAAACAGATGTTTGCCGACCTGAGCCTTGAGAACCGGGCGCTGAAAGACGTTATCGAAAAAAAGCTTTAAAACCAGCCTTTAAGCGTGAGCTGGTCACTCATCTGATAACGACATTTGGACTCAGTATCCGTCAGGCCTGCTGGAGTCTTAACCTGAGCAGAACGGTTTACCATTACCGTCCGGATACCACGCGTGACGAACCCGTTATTGTCGCGTTGCAGGCAGTGGCAGAGCGATACCCACGGTACGGTTTTCCAAAACTTTTCCAGGTTCTGCGGCGGCAGGGATACCCGTGGAATCACAAAAGGATCCATCGTATTTATTGTCTGCTGAAACTGAATTTTCGCCGTAAAGGCAAACAACGGTTGCCAGTACGTAATCCCTCACCATTGGCCACACCGGAAGCGCTGAACCAGAGCTGGTCTGTCGATTTTATGCATGATGCCCTGGTCTGTGGCCGTCGTTTTCGCACGTTCAATGTCGTTGATGACTTTAACCGTGAGGCGTTGTCGATTGAAATCGATCTGAATCTGCCAGCTCTTCGCGTCGTCCGGGTACTCGACAGGATCGCGGCTATCCGGTCATGCTACGCATGGATAATGGTCCGGAATTTATCTCACTTGTACTTGCTGAATAGGCAGAGCAACATGCAGTAAAACTGGAATTTATTCAGCCGGGTAAGCCGACGCAGAACGCTTTTATTGAGCGCTTTAACCGAACATACCGTACAGAAATACTCGATTTTTATCTGTTCAGAACGCTGAATGAAGTGCGGGAAATCACGGAAAGATGGGTGTCAGAATATAACTGTGAACGCCCGCATGAATCACTGAACAATATGACGCCAGAGGAATATCTACAACACCATTATTTGGCCGGGATCTCAAAAAATGCCTGGAACTAAAACGGGTCTATTTACACTACCAGCGCATGCCGGTACAAAAATACCTTTATTTTTTTGTTTTGTGCTTGTTCCGCTACCTGGATGATTTCTGCGATCACTTCAACATAGCTTATAGCACGAACATCGTAGTAATCCGGCCGATGCGTGATAGAGGCCTTATTGTTGATATAGATATAGTCCTTAATATCCAATGTACAGAATCGACCATTGCTCGCCGCAAGATGAACCGTCCACAGAATGTCTTTGTGGCTCTTGCCGGACTGGAAGTGCAGTGAATGTTGTTTGATATAGGATGATCTGACCATTTGCAGCCACAGGTAATGCGGCCATTCGCGATGGATAACGCTGAGTCTGAGCCACTCATGACCTGACAACGTCGCTTCATAGGGCTGCTTTGTATGAACGGCTCTTCGATGGCTGTCAGCGCCAGAATGCCAGCCATTAAAGATCATGACGTCGGCTTGCGACACAGTAGCTGCTTGCCATCGTTTTTCAATAAACCCGTCGGCAATATCATCGTCAGCATCGAGGAAAACAACCCACTCTCCCCGATGGATGTCTAGTGCTGCATTGCGTGCTCCGTAGACCCCCTCGTTGGCCTGCTCAATCAGAATGAGTCGGTCATCGTGGATTTGGCGGATAATGTTGCCGGTACCATCGGTAGAACCGTCATCGACAATGATTAATTCAATAGCAACGTGGGGTTCACTGAGGATTTTATTAACCAGACTACCAATGGTCACAGCAGCGTTGTAAGCAGGGATAATGGCGCTGACATCGATTCTATTTTTCATTGAGCTACGATTTTCTTTTGTTGTCATCTTTGAGGCGTCTGATCGGGATAATCCTTCTTTCCCTGATTTCCTCATCGATATCGAATAAGCACTCGTCGCAGAATTCATTATCGAGTGAGAGCCACCGTTCAAGGACGCTTCTTTTTTTGTTGCAACGTGCACATCTCTTCATCTTTCCGCGCCTTTGTGACCTCGTGATTTGGGGTACATGGAAAATGGGCGTAGCAAGCCTCAGCTAGATAACTAACCGTAATAAAAGGGCTTTTCTGCGTGCAATGTAAGACAAGGATAACCAGGCAGGTTGCAAGAAAGATAATCGTTTTGATAGATCAGTTTCTCGATATTGATCGTTAGTGCCGATCGATAAGAAGTGCGGGAACGTTAGACTCACCTCTGTTGCTCCATCCTGATGATGGGGCTGTTGGCCCTCGAATCTACTTGCCTATTAGCATCGGCATGACAAATACCATGCACCCCAAAACAAAAGACAATAAAAAAATACATATGTATAAAAACAAGTGTGATTTATTCGGTCACTTCAATATTTCCTTTCGCCAAAGATTTCCCGCAATTATTCCCCATGTAGTACGATTGTTTTTTTAACTGATTGAATTTTATATAAATAACTAGTGTCCGATCCTGCTGTTCCTGTAAGGAACATGACTCCATACAACATCATTTTTAATTTTCTCCAGTTCAAAAAATCTACATACGTCACAAATGCTTTTACATTTGATAATGTATAGTTGTCATATGACAAGTTGATTATCATTCTGTGTAGACAAGGAGAACTGTTATGACGGATTCAATTCCATCAGGCTACAAGCCGCTGACATGTGACACGCTGCCGGGTTATCTCTCGTCCAGACTGACCCCTTCATGCGAAGCGGGAGGGTTACCTGAAGAGTGGAAAGTTTCAGAAGTGGGGGACGGAAACCTGAACATGGTGTTTATCGTTGAGGGGACACATAAAACCATCATTGTAAAGCAAGCTCTGCCCTGGCTTCGCGCAGGGGGCGAAGGATGGCCTTTATCTCTGAGCCGTGCGGGCTTTGAGTACAACGTCTTATGTCAGGAAGCCAAGTACGCGGGTCACACACTGATTCCGCAGGTCTATTTTTATGACCCGGAGATGGCTCTGTTTGCCATGGAGTATCTGACGCCTCACGTAATTCTGCGTAAAGAACTGATTAACGGTAAAAAATTCCCTAAGCTAGCTGAAGATATCGGCAGATTTTTAGCACAGACTCTCTTCAATACGTCTGACATTGGCATGTCAGCAGAACAGAAAAAAGCGCTTACTGCCGGGTTCGCGTTGAATCATGAGCTGTGCAAAATTACGGAAGATCTGATCTTCACAGAGCCCTATTACAACGCTGAACGGAATAACTGGACTTCTCCTGAGCTGGACGATGCCGTCCATAAGGCCTGGGCTGATGTAGAGATGATCCAGGTTGCCATGCGTTATAAGTACAAATTTATGACAGAAGCGCAGGCATTGTTACATGGCGACCTTCATTCAGGCTCAATCATGGTGACCGACACGGATACCAAAGTGATTGATCCTGAGTTCGGTTTCATGGGACCAATGGCGTTTGATATCGGCAACTATATTGGCAACCTTCTGCTGGCGTTCTTCTCACGCCCTGGGTGGGAGGCGAATGAGCAACGTCGCGCTGACTATCAGGAATGGCTGCTTCAGCAGATTGTCCAAACCTGGTCCGTTTTCACCCGGGAGTTCCGCCAGCTCTGGGACAACAAAACACAGGGTGACGCGTGGCCGACAGAAATGTATCAACAGAACAGGGCCGCTCTTGAGGACGCACAGAATCAGTTTTTTGCCACGCTGCTTGAAGATTCCCTGGTGAATGCCGGCATGGAAATGAATCGCCGGATCATTGGTTTTGCTGGCGTTGCCGAGCTGAAACAGATTGAAAATACAGAGCTTCGCGCAGAATGTGAACGACGTGCATTGACCATGGCACGCGATCTTATCGTCAATGCCCGCCAGTTTAAAAATATGGATTCCGTCATCCAGTCTGCGAAGGTTAAGTAAGAGGTCATTATGAATATTAAAGGTAAACACTACCGTACGGTCTGGGTTTCCGGGGATGGAAAAGCGGTAGAAATCATCGATCAGACTAAGTTGCCTTTTAAGTTCGAGGTGGTGGCGCTTACCTCTGCGGAAATGGCCGCTACGGCTATTCAGGAGATGTGGGTTCGTGGCGCTCCGCTTATTGGTGTCGTTGCAGCCTATGGTATCGCGCTGGGAATGAATCACGATGCCAGTGACATGGGTCTGCAGCGTTACTATGACCTTCTTATCAAAACCCGACCAACGGCAATTAACCTCAAATGGGCTCTCGACAGGATGAGTGCCACACTGAAGGATCTCTGTGTATCAGAGCGCAAGGATGTGGCCTGGGCGCTGGCGGCAGAAATTGCTGAGGAAGATGTCGCGTTGTGTGAACAAATTGGATTACATGGTGCAGAAGTCATCCGCGAAATAGCCCAGAAAAAACCGGCCGGGAGTGTGGTCAATATCCTGACACATTGTAACGCAGGCTGGCTGGCGACTGTAGACTGGGGAACCGCGCTTTCTCCCATCTACAAAGCGCATGAAAACGGAATCCCTGTTCACGTCTGGGTGGATGAAACGCGGCCACGTAATCAGGGCGGACTCACGGCATTTGAACTGGGCTCACACGGTATTCCTCACACCCTGATCGCCGACAACGCGGGTGGCCACCTGATGCAACACGGTGACGTTGATCTCTGCATTGTTGGGACCGATCGAACCACGGCCAGAGGGGATGTCTGTAATAAAATTGGTACCTATCTTAAGGCGCTGGCGGCCCATGATAACCATGTTCCCTTCTACGTCGCGTTACCTTCTCCCACTATTGACTGGACTATCGAGGACGGAAAAAGCATTCCGATTGAGCAACGTGACGGAAAAGAGCAGTCCCATGTCTATGGGATAAACCCTCAGGGAGAATTGAGCTGGGTCAATACCGCCCCTGAAGGAACCCGTTGTGGGAACTACGCTTTCGACGTCACGCCTGCCCGATACATTACCGGCCTCATTACTGAGCGGGGAGTCTGTGCTGCCAGTAAGTCAGCGCTGGCAGATATGTTTGCTGACCTGAAGAGTAAAGCACTCCAGGGGGAACAGCATTAAAACGACGACCACTGCTGTTAAGGAGCAGGAATGGAACGGATTAAGTTAGCAGAAAAAATCATTTCCACTTGTCGGGAAATGAATGCGTCAGGTCTTAATCAAGGAACATCAGGTAATGTGAGTGCCAGGTATACCGGTGGCATGTTGATTACGCCGAGTGGGATCGCTTATTCAAAGATGACGCCGGACATGATTGTCTTTGTAGACGATAAGGGAATACCTGAAGCGGGTAAAATACCATCAAGTGAATGGTTATTTCATCTGGCGTGTTATAAAGCCAGACCAGAATTGAATGCTGTCATACATACGCATGCGGTGAATTCCACGGCGGTGGCAATACATAATCATTCAATTCCGGCCATTCATTATATGGTGGCGGTATCGGGGACGGATCATATTCCCTGTATTCCCTATTATACCTTTGGCAGTCCTGAACTGGCCGACGGTGTATCTAAAGGGATCAGAGAAAGTAAGTCCTTGCTGATGCAGCACCACGGTATGCTGGCCATGGACGTCACGCTGGAAAAGACGTTGTGGCTGGCGGGTGAAACCGAGACGCTGGCTGATTTATACATCAAATGTGGCGGATTACATCACGATGTTCCCGTGCTGTCTGAAGCCGAAATGACCATCGTCCTTGAAAAATTCAAAACGTATGGTTTGAAAGCGTAATTACAGCTTTATTTTAATTAATAACATATGACAGCCATTCGCAGAATGGCTGCTACCCCCTCTGTCCACAACGATTTATTATAACTACCACAAGGAGTTATTTATGTTTATCGTGGAATCGTATGCTGTCGCCATAATAATGTGTTTTATTACCATGATTTGCTGGGGTTCATGGGCGAATACAACCAAACTTGTCAGCAATAAAAAATGGGAGTTCCCTCTATTCTATTGGGATTATTCAATTGGATTATTGCTGTGTTCTTTGTTATTTGCCTTCACGCTGGGTTCTATGGGCGAAGCCGGTCGCAGCTTTATACCTGATATTCAGCAGGCGAGCAGCAGTAGTCTGATGTCGGCAATACTGGCAGGGATTATTTTCAATATTTCCAATATACTTCTGGTCGCTTCTATTAATCTTGCCGGTATGGCGGTAGCTTTTCCTGTGGGGGTGGGGCTGGCGCTGGCTCTGGGTGTAATCACTACCTATATCGGCAACCCGCAGGGCGATCCGCTCATTCTGTTCCTCGGTGTCGCCTGCGTTGTGATCGCCATTATTTTTACCGCGATAGCCTATGGTCGTGTCACGCAGGAGGCGGATAAATCCCGTCGTAACAAAGGTCTCATCACTGCCATTCTGGCGGGTATCATCATGGGATGGTTTTTCCGCTTCCTGGCGGACTCCATGTCTGACAATTTCAGTCAGCCTGCCAGCGGTCTGATGACGCCGTACTCAGCACTTGTTTTGTTTGCCGTAGGGCTGTTTTTATCGAACTTTGTCCTTAACACGCTGGTCATGAAAAAGCCTATTTCAGGAGAACCGGTCAACGGGAAAATGTATTTTTCCGGGAGTTTACGGGAGCATGTTTGCGGCTGGCTGGGCGGTATGATTTGGTGTGTCGGTCTGGCATTCAGTCTGATTGCGTCTGGTCAGGCGGGTTATGCCATTTCCTACGGTCTGGGACAGGGTGCCACAATGATTGCCGTGATCTGGGGAGTCTTCATCTGGAGAGAATTTGCCAGTGCGCCAGCCGGAACCAATAAACTGCTGCTGACCATGTTTATTTCATACATTGTGGGTATTGTTCTTATTATCGCCGCTAATCAATAAAATCCTGCCCCATATCCACATGGGGCAGTTGTTCATTCTTTTAGTGTGGTAATTCACACGTCAGCAAAAACTCTGCCGTTCCTTCATCAACAATCAGGTCCGTGACATATCCTCCCAGCAGGGCACCCAACGTTGCGTCATAGCCTCTTTCCCCACCAGCAAGGAAGATCTTCCGTTCAATCTGCCTTAACTGAGCCAGACTGATTCCCAGAATACGCTGGTCAACATCAGCCACGACGGGCATCCCTTCCTTGTCATAGAAGCGGCCACAAATGACACCTACTGCGCCTAAATCCCGATACGTCTGCATTTCGTTCTTATTCAGCACGCCCACCCGAATCAGGGGATTTTCATCAAGTGCGTTACCCACGACAAAAAAAGCTTTCGTACAGCGAGTCAGAACGTCAAAATTCGATCGAATAATAGGCTCTGCCTGTAACTCCATGGCCAGTCTGGCACTTGATACCACGGCGGGCACGTGCAGCGAGGCGACACGACCTGAAAGCTTGTAGGCGATTTGCGATGAGGATTCAATAATCGTCAGGTCTGGTTGAGAGGGCATGGAACCGAGCATCTGAATAACGGTGACATTTTTACATGACTTCGGCGTCATGGTTTTGCTCATCTGATGAATTGTTCTTCCCCAGGCAACGCCCAGCACATCACCATTCTCAATTACCTGATTCAGATACATGCCACCGGCACGTGAAAGACGAGTACGCATCAGCTTTGTATCATCACGTTTTCCGGCATGTTCGCCATCAGGCACGATGATCACTCTCTGGAGATTGAATTTATCGCGAATTTGCAAAGCCGCGTCGATAGAGCCAAAGACATTCACATCCAGGTTGATATGAACCAGTCCATTTTCCCGGGCTGTTTGCAGGTATTTGACAACCGTGACGCGGGACACCCCCATGATAGCTGCAACTTCAGTCTGGCTTTTGCCTTCCTGATAGTACAGCCATGTTGCATGAAGTACGGGATCATCATTGAACAGGCTGCTGTTTGTTTGATCTCTATCCACTTTTGTATACCTGTATTAAACCGGGGAAATGCTCATCTTAACCCTGTTTACCCGGAGAGTTGATGCAGATTGCCAGTGGCATGATTTTATACAGATATTTTATTATTTTACATGAAATAAACCAGCATACCATTTGAGCGATCGTCCTCTGTTCCCCCATACTGTAAAGCCGGAGGCATGCTCCGGCTTTACAGTATTACTGAGAGTACACCCTTCCAGCATAATCAATGGTTCAATATCGCCCCTTTTTGATCGCCAGCGATTCGTCACCGTGCAGACGGTTGCCGTCACTCACTAAATTATGGGGGACAGTGAACGACAGATTGGCTCACTGGTAAGAACCCGATTATAAAACTAAGCTGGCGAGCAGAATAAAAATCAGCCCACTGATGGATAAGAGTGTGGACATCAGCGTCCAGGATAACAGCGTTTCTTTGGTGGTCAGGCCAAAAAAGTCTTTAATCATCCAGAAACTGGCATCGTTAACGTGAGAACAAATACAGGATCCGGCACCGGTAGCCAGCGTAATCAAGGCCAGGTTGGTATTGGGATGTACTGCCAACAATGGGATGACCAGACCGGCGGTAGAGATCGCCGCGACGGTGGCTGAACCCAGACAAATACGCAGGAATGCGGCCACGCCCCAGGCCATCAGGATCGGGTTAATATCCATACCCGAAACCAGGGTGGAAATATACTGACCAACGCCAGAGTCGATGAGAACTTGCTTGAATGCACCACCACCACCGATAATCAGCAGCAGACCGGCAATACCCGCGATAGCTTTTCCGCAAGAATCCATCAGGTCAGGGATTGTTTTCCCGCGCCCCAGGCCCATGGTATAGATCGCGAACAGCAGTGAAATCAGCATGGCGATCGTCGAATTACCTAAGAACAGTAGCACATTGTAGAATAAGCCTGAATCCGCGGCACTTTTGGCATGAGTCATCTGGATGATGGTGACAACCGCCATCAGGATCACCGGCAGCATTGCCGTGAGAAAACTGATCCCAAAGCCAGGCATTTCGCTTTCGCTGAATCGGCGGGTCGCGCCGAGAGAGGCTATATTCCCCTCTTTTTTAAAGGCGTCCGGAATAATGCGCTGGCAGAATTTATTCAATACCGGGCCGCAAAGAATAAAGGTTGGAATGCCGACAATGATACCGTATATCAGTACCAATCCTACATCAGCACCATATTCTCTGGCGATTACTGTCGGGCCGGGGTGCGGCGGCAAAAAACCGTGTGCGACCAGCAAACCGGAAAGCATCGGCACACACATAAACATCGGTGATATTTTTGCTTCACGGGCAATAGCGAATAAAATAGGTACCAGAAGAATTAAACCGACTTCGAAAAAAAGTGCGATACCGACAATAAACGCCGAACAGACCACTGCCCAGTCAAGTTTATTTTTCCCGAAATAATTCAGCATGGTCAGCGCTATTCGCTGCGCACCACCCGCATCGGCCAGCAAGCGACCGAGCATAACACCGAAGCCAAATATCAAACCAATATGGCCCAGCGTACCGCCTAGTCCGGATTCGACTGAGGTGACGACTTTACTCAAATCCATACCACTGGCGATGGCGACAGCAATCGAGACAATAATTAACGAAACAAACGTATTAAGCTTAATTTTTATGGTTAAAAGCAGGAGTAAAGCAATCCCTGCCACAACGATAATTAGTGGCATAACGTCCTCTCATAACAGGGTAGCGACCCATCATTATCCGACTGAGCAAATAACGAATGATGCAGAGTCGGATAATTCAGGTGTCTGGATGTTTTTATTTATGCTTTCAGTTTTTATTCATAAAATCGCGCAAAGCCGCGCCAATTTTGTTTACATCATAAATACAACCGGTCCATGTCCCGCCACTCACGGCCTGAAGCATTGCCCATAGTCGGGTATCATCTGGCAATTCAGGATCGGGAAGTAAATCCTGATGGCTGGGTCTGGCATTTAATATTGCAGTTGCCTCCTCCTGTGAAGGTAATTGTTCATCGCTACGGGTTCCGAGGAAATTGACTTCGCCGTGAAGCTCGCGACAATCAATTTTAATTTCAATGACATCCCCGGTGCGTAATTTACCGATGGGGCCTCCGGCCAGCGCTTCTGGCCCCACATGGCCGATGCACGCGCCAGTAGAAACGCCCGAGAAACGTGCATCGGTGATTAACGAAACATGCTTACCGTATGACAGATGCTTCAGGGCACTGGTAACCTGGTAGGTTTCTTCCATCCCGGTACCTGAAGGTCCAACGCCGATAATGACCAGAATATCGCCCGCCTTGATCTTGTCATGTTTGATATCGTAAATCGCACTTTTCTCGGACAGATAAACCTTCGCCACACCTTTATGGTAATAGATACCTTGCTCATCAATCATCGAGGGGTCAATGGCGGTGGATTTGATCACCGAACCTTCTGGCGCAATATTGCCCACCGGGAAGGTGATAGTTGAGGTTAATCCGCGCGCTTTTGCTTGCTGCGGAGACATGATCACTTCGTCAGCGTTGATTTGTTCCTGATCGAGCAGGAGTTGCTTGAACCGCTGACGCCGTTCGGAGTGCTCCCACCAGTCGAGGTTTTCTTTCAGCGTGCTGCCGGTAACCGTCATAACGTCTTCATGCAACAATCCGAGGCTGCGCAGATGCAACATGACTTCCGGCACACCACCTGCCATAAAGGCATTGACCGTTGGATGATAAACCGGGCCATTAGGCAGTACGCTCACCAGTCGGGGCACGCGCTTGTTGATGCGGATCCAGTCATCAACGGTCGGGATATGGCAACCTGCCTGGTGAGCAATTGCCGGGATGTGTAACAGCAGGTTTGTTGAACCACCGAACGCGGCATGGACCGTCATCGCATTCTCTATCGCTTTATCGGTGAGAATTTCCCGGGTGGTGATGCCTTTTTGACTCAGGTTCAGCGCAGCTCGCGCGGAAGCTCTGGCGATCTCCTGCCACACAGGCTCGCCGGAAGGGGCCAGGGCTGAATGCGGGATTGCCAGCCCCAATCCTTCGGCCACCACCTGAGATGTCCCGGCAGTGCCCAAAAATTGACAGCCGCCGCCGGAAGAGGCACAGGCCTTACAGCCCGCTCGGCGTGCGTCCTGTAGAGATAATTCACCATTGGCGAAGCGTGCGCCAATGGTTTGCACCTTGCCGTTGTCTTCTCCGTCTTTTGCGGGCAGCGTCGCGCCACCGGGGACCAGCACGGTTGCGATGTTGTGCTGCGCGGCGAGTGCCATCATGGTGGCCGGAAGCCCCTTATCGCAACTCGCCACACCAATAACTGCTTTCGCGTCGGGCAGAGAGCGAATAAGGCGGCGCATCACCATCGAGGCGTCATTTCGGTATGGTAGCGAATCAAACATCCCCGTTGTACCCTGAGTACGCCCGTCACAAGGATCGGAGACGTACACGGCATAGGGCAGGGCATGGTTGGCTTTAATAACCTCGGCCGCCGCTTTCATCTGGATGTCCAGTTCGTAATGCCCCTGGTGCAGCGCCAGCGCCACGGGTTTACCGTCTGCGCCGCGTAAGCCACCGAGTGTACTGAGCAGTAAAATACCGTCCCGATCCAGCTCGTCCGGAGACCAGCCCATTCCGGCATTCATGGTCATACCGAACAGATCCCCGCTCGGGCGGTTGATAAGCATCTCTGCGGTTAATGGCAGTTCGCCGTCCGGGCCATCGGCGTGCGTTCTGACGGTGTAGATATCGTGGCTCTCGTCAGCAAAAATGTTGCGAACAGACATGAGTTTCTCCTCAGACTGGTAAAATGCCCTGCGCGGTAAGCAGCACGTGGACTTTATCTTTTGCTTCTTCTGATGCTTCAAGAATCGGTGGTAAGCAATATGTCTCTACAGGCAGCCCGACACACTGCATGCTGTATTTGATCAGTGAGACAAACGGTGTTTCGAGGGCGTAAATAGCGGGCAGTTGTAGTAGTTTTTTATTCAGCGTCGCGGCGGTCGCCAGATCGCCTTCACGCCAGGCGCGGTAGATGCCGACGGAGAGTTCCGGAGCAAAGTTAGCGCTGGCGGTTATCGCACCGTCGCCGCCCAGCAGCATCGTATTCAGCAAATGATCATCGTAACCGCAGAATACCGAAAACGACGGGCGTACCGACTTAACTGTGTTGATCATCGTACGCAAGTGACCAACGCTGTCGATGGTGTCTTTGATGCCAACGATATTCTCGTTTTGCAGAGCCAGACGCGTCACGGTTTCCGGGGTTAAGTCCTGACCCGTCAGATCCGGAAAGTTGTACAGGATCACCGGTAGGGTGACGCTACGGGCGATCTGCTGGTAATAGTCGTCAAGATTTCGTGGTGCGACTTTCCAGTAGTAGGGGTTGATGGCGACGATACCATCAGCGCCG
This sequence comes from Citrobacter sp. A316, assembly GCF_002042945.1. Classification (NCBI taxonomy): domain Bacteria; kingdom Pseudomonadati; phylum Pseudomonadota; class Gammaproteobacteria; order Enterobacterales; family Enterobacteriaceae; genus Citrobacter; species Citrobacter sp. A316. The sequence goes on along the minus strand of NZ_MVFZ01000002.1, from coordinate 382,166 downwards.
CAGGCTTGCGCATGCTGCGCCAGTTTGACCGCTTCGTCAGTGGAAGGGGAACCGACGCCAATCAATACCGGCACTCGCCCGTCGACAATGGTTACAGCTTCTTCGGCGAGCGCCATGCGCTGGGCTGTATTCATTTGGCTAAATTCACCACCGGTACCCAGATAAAACAGCCCGTCGACCCCTTTATTAATCAGGAAGTCGGCAACTTCGCGCATTGCCTTTTTATCAAGGGTTCCGTCACGATGAAACGTGCTGGATACCGGTGGAATAATGCCGCTGAATTTTTTCATTACCTCAGTTTCCTTTTCGTAAATGCTCATTTTCGTTTCTGTATCCCAGCCCATATGATATTTGCCCAGCGCATTTCCGGAGCAATTCCAGATAGCTGTCTATCTTATTTCCTGAATAAACTACCGGATCGCCAGAAAGTGAGATTGCATAGTTAACTCTGTTATACATATTGAATACCGGCATACTTAAACATACCGCACCATAGGTTGATTCTTCGTTGTCTATGGCCCATCCCCGAAGGCGTGTTTTTTGTAATTCTTCCAGAAACAATTTTTTATCGGTAAATGTATTGCGCGTATGCGGAGTTAACGTGAGTGCTTCTAAAAAATAATCCAGTTCTTCTCGTGTCTTCCAGGCTAATAATGCCTTACCCAACGCGGTAATATGCAACTCAAGTTTTTTGCCAATCCAGCTTTTGCTCGTCGGTACAGAGTCCGGACTTTCGATCTTGTCGAGATAGATAGCCGAAATGCTCTCCATCGCCCCAAGATGACAAACCAGTCCACTTTTCAGCGACAACTCCTGCATTGGCCGCTTAGTCACCTCAAATATATTTTGACGGTGTAACGCCTGACAACCCAATTCGTAGTTTTTTATTCCCAGTGAATAGTAGCCGTTTTTGTTTTTAATTAAGAAACCACACTCCACCATTACATTCAATAAATTAAGCAGGCTGCTTTTGGGGTACTGGAATTTATTTAATAACTCCATATAACTTGCCATGCCAACCCATGCAATGTGGGTTAATATTTTTTCAGCACGGACTAATGAATTACACCCTTTGCGAACCATAATGGCTCCTCCTTGCTCATGGAATAAATGGTATCGACATTACATAGTGGAAAATATGCTTTGTTCAGCATGCTGAACCGTAATGAAGTGATTAAATGTGATCTTGTACGCACTTTGAATAATGAATCTAGAACAGCCACATTTAGTGAATGAGAATAAAAAGTAGATGGAGTGTTGTTGCAACATCGTAGCGTATGGATTGCGCATAGGGCTTCTTTATTCGTTCGAGCGCATCGCCAATATTTTCTATTGGGTGCCATTGATTATTTTTGCTTGAAATCCCTCTCGAACGAACTTACTTATCACTTTATTGAATGAGGTAAAAACAACTGACATCCGGCTCGCTGATAACGCTGTGCAATAGTCTCAGGTAACCCGCTGTCACTGATGATCGTTTTAATACATGAGAGTGTTGCTACAGCATGCGGCTCAACGGCATCAAATTTTGAGTGATCGGCCATGAGAATAACTTCACGCGAGCGTTGAATAATCCGTGTTTTCACCCCGACCTCAAACATGGTGGCATTGGTGATTCCCGTCTCCAACGACAGCGCATCGCAGGAGATATACGCGCGTTCTACGGAAAACGCATTGATCATCTCCAGCGCCAGACTCTCTCCTACCGAAAAATAACCCGGGCGAATCAGTCCACCGATAATGTAGCTTTCCACATGGGGAAAACAGCCCAGCTCATTGGCGATTTTAATGTCGTTGCAGATGACCTTCACCCGTGCATCGGCCAGGCATTTCGCCAGTTCGAGGCAGGTTGAGCCGGAGTCGAGAAAAAAGCAGTCGCCATCTTTGATCATCGTTCGGGCAAGGGCGGCTATTTCTCTCTTCGCCACAGATTGCAATGTGCGTTTCACGTCGAAAACGTACTCTTTGTCGTCGGTACTGTCGTCGAAGTCGAGACAACCGTGACCGCGGATCATGCCTGGGTACTGGTTGGCAATATACTGAAAATCACGACGGACAGTCGCTTCCGCATAGCCAAAAAGCTCCATGGCCTGCTGTGTGGAGAGGTGACGATGTTGCCACAGGTAGTGCAGCATCTGTTTGATACGGTCAGGTCTCTGTTGGCTCATCAGAAACAATCTCCTCTTACAGGGTGGCGAATTGAGCTAAGGTCGCGCGATAGTCAGATGAAGAGAACAGGGCGCGCCCAATCACCATATGTTGCGCCCCGGCTGCTGCCAGTTGCTGTGCAGCCGCCAGCGTAATTCCACCGTCGGCCCAGCACTCGGTCTGAGGAAAAGCCGTGCGTACTTTTTGGATTTTCTCGCACATAGAGGGAATAAACCGCTGTCCGTGCCCATCGGGCTCACTGGTCATTACCATCAACCCGTCCAGCTCAGACACCAGATATTGCCAGGCGTCGATTGGGGTCGCCGGATTAAATGCCAGCCCGGCTCGTGCGCCGGTATGGCGGATCTCAGCTAACGTTTCCGAGGGATAGTCCAGCGTTTCTGCATGAACGAAGATCCACGCGGGTCTGATTTCAACCAGCGCGTTAAACCAGCGCTGTGGCCGGGTAACCATAAAATGAAAGGACAGGGGATGAGGCGTCTGTCTGGCGACGGCCTGCACCGTTTTCATCCCAAACGTAATGTTGTTAATGAAGCTGCTGTCCTCAATATCCAGATGCAGGCTTCCAAAATCCAGATTGTCCAATGCCGTCAGCTCACGACCATAGTGCAGAGGATTTGCGCTGGCGAGAGAAGGGTGCAGGATCATAAGCGCCTCCGTTAACCTGATACCAGCGCAAAAAGTGCATCGTCGGTGCTGGCATTTCGCACTGCCGCTAAGCGTTGTGGCGAATCAATAAACTGGCTGATGCGCTGAATGGTCAAAATATGTGCGTTGGCATCCGTGGCGCTGACGCAGAGAAGCAGCCAGACGGGGTCGCACTCCTCGTTACCAAAGGCGACCGGGGTGCGTAGCGTGGTGATGCTGACCTGATTATAGTTCGCGCCTTGCTCTGGTCGGGCGTGAGGCAAGGCGATTCCCGGGGCTATCAAATAATAAGGCCCCCAGTTAAGGGTATTTTCGATGATCCCATTAACGTAGCATGGCTGCGCGGCACCATAGGCTACCAGCGGGCGGGTGGCGATTTCCACGGCCTGACGCCAGTCGGTAGCTTCACGTTGTGCCTGTACCCATTTAATATCGTTAATCATCCGTCGTTGACTCCATGCCGATTCGGGTTACTCTGGTAGCGATCCCCGTCGATACTTTTGACGAAGGCGGCAGGGATCGCAGAAGGGTTATTGCTCTCTGCCGGGGATAAGCGCTCTGCTTATCCCCATCTTATCGGCGTATATGATGCACTTTCTCCATAAACTGACTGACTCGCGCCTGGTCAACGAAATTGGCAAAAACGCCGTCCTTTTTAAAGGTGGTTGCGGTCACACAGCCATCGGCGATACTGAGTTGTTCCTCCACGTTCTCAAGACAGACGCCAGTGTTGGCCAACACTACGGTGTCAGGCACCGTTTCTTTAACCCGTTTTAACAGCGCACTGTCGGTACGCGCCCCTGCAGTCAGGCCGGAAACACAGAGCGCATCGGGATGGTTGTTAAATACCGTCGATTTAGCAATAGAACAGATATCGCGATTGCCCAGATACACGGCGGCCTCAGGGACGATATTGAACAAAGTTTTCACTTCGCCTGCACCAATCCGGTGTTGATGACGGATGGTCTCACCGACGTTAGTGTCCCAAACGCCAAAGTCGCTGGCATAGGCACCGGTAAAGATCTCGCGGATAAACTTCGCGCCAGTAGCCATCGCCAGGTCGAATGAGGCGACCGGATCCCACAGTACATTCACGCCAAATGGGATGCGGATATCGTTCATTAATTGCCCGATGATTCGTGCCATTGCCGCAGTGGTTTCCGGACGCACCTTCGTGAGATAGGGAAGACTAAACTCGTTGGAGAACATGACTGCATCCACCCCACCATTTTGCAGCGCCATCAGATCGTCCCAGGCTTTGTCGATAACCCAGTTCATCCCCAACTGCGCATCAAAACTCGGGTCGCCGGGCAATGCACGTAGATGGCACATGGCGATGACCGCTTTTTCCGTCCCAATAACCTCTTTCAGCCAACTCATTGAAAGCACTCCTTATTCCGATAATTCACGTTTACGTAAGAACAGCACGACGCTGGCGACAATACCGACCGCCACGACAACGCCAATAATCCCAAGCGACATCAGTTCAGAAATCGACCAACCGAACATATTGCCCACGGACAACGCTGAGATTTGCGCACTTTCACCGGCAAAACTGAAACCGCCTTTGAGCGCCATTTCGGTGAAGTAAGGCGCGAACTGGGTGGCGATCAGCAGGACGGTAATCATCACGATGACCCCGCTTATCAACGTCCTGATCAGGTCTCCGCGGTGGATAACCGTAGCCATACAGATAAAGAACGGCGCTACCGGCAGGTCTGCGAGGGGTAACACTTTGTTGCCCGGTAAAATGCTGGCCAGAATCAACATAATGGGTATCAGTAGCAGACCGACAGCAATGGTGGTTGGATGCCCCAGCGTCACAGCGGTATCCAGACCGATATACACTTCACGTCCTTTGAAATATTTCTGGAAGAACTTTCTTGCACCGTCGGAGATGGGCATTAGGCCCTCAACAATCAGGCGGATCATGCGCGGGAACAGCACCATGATTGCCGCAACGGTAATCATCAGACTGGCGCAACCTTTAAAGCCTTCGCCAGCGGCCAGGCCAAAAATCAGACCAAGCACTACGCCGATGATCACCGGATCGCCGACCATGCCGTAGCGTTTCTGGATCTCCTGAGCATCGATATTGCGTCCCTTCATGAAAGGGATTTTTTCATAGATAGCATCAAGTAGAACGAAAAGCGGTACTGAACTGGAACCGTAGCCTTGCGGTATCGAAATACCTTCCAGCCCGACGATGTTCTGTACCCGTTTCGCCGTCCAGTCGGCCATTTTTAACGATAGCGCCGCATGGCAGATTGCCCCCAACACACCATAAATCAGGCTGCCAGTCATAAGTTGGACCACCGTACCCGTAATGGCGTAGTGCCAGTAATTGTAAATATCGACGTTCATCGTTTTGGTCAGACGGGTGACCAGCATGGCGACATTGAGAAGAAAAATAACCGGGATAATCATGGCACCAATGGCTGTCGCATAACCAACGCCGGAGGCGGGGCCTGCGCCAACGTCAAAGACATGCAGAGTCAGGCCGAAGCGTTCAATCATCACTTTGATAGGGGGACTTAGGCTGTCGATCGCCATGACGATCACCAGTCCCATACCGACAAAACCGATCCCGACCGTTACCCCTGCCTTAATCGCCTGCAGCCAGGGGATGCGGAAGATAAGGCCAATCACGATCATGATGATAGGGACGAAAACGGTACCGCCGAGAGACAGGATGTAATCAAACATAATGCCTCCTTTTATTGGGTTAACAGAGCCTTGATTTGTTGTTTTAACGCGTCGTCGTTGATCCCTGTGAGCAGGGCGGCGCCATTAAGCGTAGGGATGCCGTAATCACTGTTGGTTCGCATGGAGGTTACAATAAGGTCCATACCGTTACAGTTAAGAGGGATCTCATTCAGACAGCATTGGGCGGTAGTGGCTGCAATGCCCTGTTCAGTCAGGAACTCTTGCAGCTTGTGTGCAATCATGGTTGAAGTCGACATGCCGGTACCGCATGCCACAAGGATCTTTTTCATAATGGATGTGCCTCTTGTGTAGTGCCTGAATCAGGCTCAACGGGGAAATGTGCTGCTGACATACCTGCCAGAGCGGTCAATAGGCGGATGCAATCAGTCAAATCACGCAGGCTGGCAACCTCCGCCGGAGAATGGGTATAGCGACAAGGAATAGAGAGACTGGCGCAGGGAATACCATCCTGCTCAACCTGGATATAACCGGTTTCTGTTATCACGCCGGGAGCCACTTCTCGCTGCACCGGAATGTTGTGTTCAAGCGCCGTCTGTTCCAGCATCCGTATCAGGCGAGGGGGCGTGATTAATCCGGCCAGCGTTCCCCGGCCATGGTAGTTCAGGCAGGTGATCCCAACGCCCTGATTAATCCTGACCTCGGAATAATCGTGTAAATCAGGGGTGTCACACGATGGAGTGATATCAATACCAATCGCCAGGTCAGGTTTTACACGGCGTAATACGGGAACAATGCCGCGGATATTAAATTCTTCCTGTACCGAAGCCACCAGATAAACAGCGATATCAAGCTCCGTAGTACTGATAGCATCCGCTACACCGAGCAGGGCAGTACAGCCCAGACGATCGTCTAGTGCTTTACTGCACACCAGATCGTTTGCCAGGAGTTGCGGCGGGTTATATAGAGTGACAGGCGTACCGACCTGAATGCCCATCCGTATGGCGTCATCTTTGTCTTTGGCACCAATATCAATCCACAGTTTGTCGACAGAAGGTGACTGCGTGCGCTCGTCGCCTTTGGCAAAGTGGTAGGACTTAATGCCGATACATCCCATGACTGGCCCTTTGTCCCCGGTGAGGGTGACGATGGAACCAGCCATAGTGACCTGCGCAGGACCGCCTACGCGTTCAAAGCGTAAAAATCCAGACGGCTCTATTTTGCGCACCATAAAACCGACTTCATCCATATGCGCAAAAATCATCAGTCGCAGCGCATCGGGTTTATCACTACCGTAGCGCGCGACGACATTCCCAAGCCTGTCTCGCCAGACCTCTTTTGCCTGACGCCTGAATTCGCACAGCATGACGTCAGCGACAGCGTTTTCGTGTCCTGAAATCGCATTGTGCTGCAAAAGCGAGAACAGGGTTTCCTGCACAGAAAATGACATAGCTATCTCCGTAGACCGTAAAACAATCACTCGTTGAGCGTTTTATAGGCGCAGACTGGTCGAATAATTGTGAGAACGTTCACGTGAAAACGCGCAAAGCTGAACAAATAAAAAATAATGTGAGCTGGGTGGAATAAAAGCGCTCAACGTTTGTGAAAGTTACGGGCTGGAGAGACCAGTAATTATGGTTGAAATAATGAGGATGAATAAAACGCGGTAACTGTTATCGCACCACTTTGTTGCAGGACGCTCCCTCTTCATTACGTCCTGCACGTGGATACCCCAGCATCTCCATCAGCGGATCGTAGAATGTAATGGCGCGTGGCAGGTCGTTGGTTCCCAGCATAATGTAAGAAAACATCGGCTCCCCCCCCGGATTCAGGGGGGAGCGTAGATAATCAGCTCAAATCACTCGTCCGCTTTATGAGCCCAGGCGGGCATTGCCGTCAGATAACGTTTTGCTCGCCTCCGTGCTTCTTCCGGGCCGACTTTTTGCCAGGAATCAAGGAAGCTGGCTAAACCTGATACCGCTTCTTCCCAGGGTTTGAGATTGCCGTTGCTGTCGCTGCAGTACGCACAATATTGATCGCTGGCACTGTGTGCATCTGGTGCCGACATCGGCATTCCGCAAGCCTGACAGAACTGTTCATGTTGTGACATATGATGCTCCTTATGGTGACGTCCTGATTAATAAACATACGGAATATGTATTGTGCAGGTGATGCATCAGATCAAAGCAAAGGCGAAGCCCCGGTATCTCCGGTCAGAAATACCGGGGCTTGTTGTTACCTGGCGATGAGCGCAAATACGCCCCAGCCAAAGTATTCCCGCGCGTACGTTACGTGGCGTTTCGGCGCGATGTTTAGTTCGGCCCTGACTTTGGCGGCGAAGTCATCGTCAGGATTCGCTTCCAGCCAGCGGCGCATGGTCAGCCATTTTGCGGCTTCATACCGGTCCCAGCCTTCCTGGTCTGCCAGTACCATTTCCACCACGTCATAGCCGAGATCGTCGAACGCGCCAACAAGTCCTGGCAGCGTCAGGAAATCGCTTGTCGAGCTGACGCCGCAGGCCTGGGCTATTTCTTCTGTTGCTGGTAGCTGACGCCAGTAGGGTTCGCCGATAAGCATGATCCCGCCCGGTTTCAGGCTCTGCGCCAGCAGTTCGACCGTCCCGGCAAACCCACCGGCAATCCATGTCGCACCAACGCAGGCCGCCACGTCAAATTTTTCATTTGCGACGTAACCGGCCGCATCGTTATGAATAAAATGTAGGCGTTCGCTGACGCCGAGTTCTTCCGCGCGACGCTTTGCCTGCGCGGTGAAGAGCGAACTCATGTCGATGCCAGTCCCCATAATGCCATGATCCCTGGCCCAGGTGCAGAGCATCTCGCCCGAGCCGCTGCCGAGATCAAGAATGCGGGTGCCCGACTTCATACGCAGCACGCGGCCCAGCGTGGCGTACTTCTCTTCGGTGAACGGGTTATGGATGCGGTGTTCACTTTCGCTGATGGTAAAAATACGTGGGATATCCATTATTTAATTCCTGTTATTGGGTTAATCACCAAAAAGGGCACAACAAGATTGTTATTCACGCCAGTGCTCCGGTTTCATCAGGGCCTGCGCGCACTGGATGTGGCCGGTCACGTTCATGGGCTGAGCGGTGAGTGATTGCATCATCCAGCAGGCTTTGTGCTCCTCCGGGATGGGATAAGGTGCCGGATAGCCTTTGTCTCCGGCACAGGGTTCGAACCCATGTCTGGGGTAATAGGTGGCGTGGCCGAGAACAAAAACCGTCTGGCAGCCCATCGATTTCAGGTGCTCGATGCCAGTGCGTATCAACCGTCCTCCCACGCCCATCCCCTGGTATTCCGGTATGACCGCCAGGGGAGCGAGGATATGCATCAGCGGTGAATCCATTTCCCCTTTGAAGGTTGCCCGGGTAAATAAAATATGCCCGACGGCTTTGCCTTCATGTCGGGCCAGTAGCGATAACGCAGGGCGCGCGCTTTCATCCTCAAGTAAAGAGGCCACTAAATCGGCTTCTTTGCTGAAGCCAAATGCGCGGGTTTCGACTTCCCGGATGTCACTGGTATCACTTTCATCTGTGATATGAAAAGTGAAGTAGTGTGCTGTCATAGAAACTCTCCTTAGCGATTATCGAGCTGAGCGCGAACGTTATTCAGCCCGGTGGTGTTGATGCGGTAGGGCTGACCATTGACGGACTTGATAAGTTTTTGGGTTTTGAGTTTTTTGAAGACGGCGAGCGTGCAGTCGGTCAGCAACAGCCCTTCGCGGCTGTAGCATTCAATGGAAGTGACGCGGCCTGAAGAATCGCGGACGTGCGCAATACGGCCACCTTTAGCGAGAACGTGTAAGGTACGTTGTTCCTGACGGGATAAATTCATACTGGAAAACCTGTTTAATCATCATGTGCAAAACGCGCAAACACACCGCGGTGTCCGCATTCGATTTCGGCGCATTGATAATCAGTCCGGCCTGAAAAGGTCGGTAAGCTGATTATCGGATGATTACATTCTCCAGCATCAAAGCCTCGGGTAGAGTTGAAAGGTATTTACGGAGCGAATAATAACACGTAGTTTTAGCAGGGATATGTTTCAGTAGAAAAAGTGTGATGTACTTCGGAAATCGAACGCCAGCTCATTTACTGAAAAAAGGCAGGTGCACTGACGAATGCAGGTTTTAGTACCCCTTATATGGCCTCATTGGCTTTTCCCTTCGGGAAATTATTCTCCTTTTGTTAAATCCAGAACATAAATATGCTCACCCTCTTCGATGCTTGAAAAATTGAAGCCAATCCTGATAAGTAATTTTTTTGAAAGGGTATTTTCCGGATTCACACCGGCTTTGATGAGTGAAAAACCGTTCTCTTTTATCCAGTCAATCGTGGCGGTAATTGCTTCAATTGCATATCCCTGGCGAGCATAAGCGGGACTGATGGTATAGCCGAGCCAAAACACATCGCATTGCTGACGTAAATAGATATCACCAATCAAAACCTGCGTCATCTTGTTGACAATGGCCAATTGAATACCGCGAGCAAGTTTAAGAACTCCCAGCAACTCTGCTTCATAGTCCTCTTTTGTTAGCCCCTTAAATCCCTGATATTTCATCCACTCAGCATCATTGCGATACACCATAAAACTATCAATTTCGTGTGACTGAAATGGTCGAATGATGCATCTTGACGATATTATTTGCATAAGACTTTCTGTTTAATGATTCTCCTGCGCCAGTCTCTGCGACTACAAGAGTTACCACCTGAAGCTACGCCCGACGGCTACTCTCTGACTATGTCCGGTGCGTCGCCGCTTACATACACAACACGAAAACTGTCAGTTTGATGTTCAACCCTCATCGGCATAGAACACAAACGCCAGCTTATTCCCGTCCGGATCGCGTACATAGGCACTATGGAATCCCTGTCCGTATTGTGGCCTGTGCCCCGGTGTACCTTCATCCCTGGCGCCCAGACTGATAGCAAGTTCGTACAACTGCTGGATGTGTTCAAACGAGTGGGTATTCAGTGCGACCATCGTGCCATTACCAACGCTCGCTGGTTGCTGGTTAAAGGGCCTGCCGACGCACAATCCGATGGTATGGTTATTGCTGAACGTCCCCCAGGATGCGCCTTCTTCATTACGGCCTGCCTTTGGATGTCCAAGCAATTCCATCAGTGGATCGTAGAACCTTATGGCGCGCTGTAGATCGTTAGTACCCAGCATCACGTAAGAAAACATAAACCCTCCTTAATCTCTTTTGCATTATTGCTCCTGGCAGCCTACCGGTGATACTGACTGCCCCTGGTGCTGCTTGCCCAGTTTAAGCAGACCGGAAACCAATAGATGACGGCTATACCGGCTAGCAGTGCCGCGTAGTGGAAGGTCATCCTGCCGCCAGCAGAAAGTAAATCCATCGAGTTGCATCACCGGAAAGAGTAAATGCGCTCTAAGCAAGAATACAGGCGGATATCGGCATCTCATAGGCCTGACAAAACTGTTCGTGCTATGTCATAACACGCACCTTCTGTCGTTTAATTGTCTACTAAATATACAGAATTGCTGCGCGGCGTTTAGCGGGTCAGATCAAGAGATGCTGCTGATAACATTATGAATATTGACTCAACTCATATGTCCAATGAATGCCGCTTTGATAGTCTTACTGTATCTCTTTGGTCGTTGACAGGATTGTAACGTTGGAAATCTTTTTTTAACCCACTGAAAAAAATCTCTTAAATATTTTTCATACATAAAAATTCATGGTCCGTTCAGTACGGATCCGATTTTGTATGGGTTAAAAAAGGTACGTTATGAAAGTTACATGGACCGTCACGCCTGTGGGGTATCAGCGCATTGCGAAACGCTGCCCTTCGTGCAGCATTAAACGGGACTTCATGCCGTCAGGTGCATTTCGGGTTAATTCGCAAAAGAAGGTGCTGGACGTGTGGAGTATCTATAAATGCACCCATTGCGATTATACCTGGAATATCTCCCTGTTTTCGCGCCTGCACGTCAGCAAAATTGACCGCGAACTTCATCACCGGCTGATGAGCAACGATGCAGCCACGGTTCAACATTTTGCCTATGACACAACTACGCTGAAACGAAATAATGCTGAGATCTCGGGTCGGCCTGATTTTCGCATTCAGGAAAAGGGGTTAGCCAGCCTTTCTCCCGGTAAATGGGTCAAGGTTAGCGTAAGGATTTCCCGTTCTTTTCAGGTCAGCCCAAGAGTGAGGCGGCCTGGTTTACCTGGCCGCGGGCATAGGGAGGGAGCAGCGTAAATGACGATTGCTTAACCGCTAGCTCAAAATGATTCTCGCAGCAGCCGGGGACTATCGACCAAAACTTTCTCACGGTGGCTTTCGCCGTTAATAATGTGCAGCGTACTTAAGCGCCCAATCTCATAGTGCGGAAGCTGGACCGTGGATAGCGGAGGTAAAAACAAATTACCGATCCCTACGAGGTTGTCGTACCCAAGAACCGCAATATCCTGTGGGATGCGGATCCCTCGCGTCAACAGCGTCTGATAGACCATAAACGCAATGCGGTCATTACCACAGATCACCGAATCAAACTGCGGCTGCCCCCGCTCCAGATACGCCAGCAAAATGTCAGGAATATCACGGTAGTGCTCATCGCCATACTGCATATAGCAGTGCTCAAGCGTATCGGGATTGATATTGGCTTCCCGGCAGGCGCGGTCCAGCCCCTTACGGCGGCGAAGCGTCGCCAGATGATTGACAGGTAAATGCAGGCAAAGGGGGCGGCGGTATCCCGCCGCTAACAGCGCCTGTACAGCGGTATACTGCCCTTGTTCATCGTCAGGAATATAGCTGGCAACCGGTTCTCCCGTGTTCTCGCAGTTGGCCAGCACGCAGGGGTGCTCCAGTAATCTGGGCGAGATGTTCACCTCGCGCAGTCCCATGGTGGTGAAAATGATCCCCCCGGGCCGGTGCGCGAGCAGCAGGTCGACAATATCGTCAGGATTATCATCGGTAAACATGTTAACCACGAAGCTATTCCAGCCATACGCGCGGGCCGTTTCCTCGATAGACAGCGTTATCTCAACCGAAAACGGGGTAGTGACGGTATCCAGCGCAAGCACGCCAATCGTTTTATTCCTGGAGCCGACGCGACGAACCTGCCGGGCAGAGAGGTCCGGCACATAGTTTAGCTGTAAGATAGCCTCCTGCACCCTGGACAGGGTTTCAGGCTTCACGCGTTTCGGATCGTTAAGCACCCGCGACACGGTCATTAGCGATACGTTGGCCACTCTGGCCACATCTTTTAAAGACGCCATAGCCTTCCATTAATCAAACTAAGTATCCAATCCTGATTTGCACGCAATCCACCGCTTAGCGGGCTGTGAGCACCTGTAAAAATCCTATTCTAGGCGTTGAACCCCGGGGAGTTGCAAGCCACGAAAGAAAATTTGATCTTGATCTCAATGCATATATGTTAACGTTAACTTTTGTGATTAACATCGAGTATCAACGCGAAATCAAGTGTAGAACAAAAATGTTAACGTTACCATCTCGGCATATCATTCCTCTGAGATTACGTTGATGAAAAAAAGGCCTTCCCAAAGCTATCTGCTGCTTAGCGCTCTGCTGTTCTTTTTCTTTGTGACCTGGTCCTCATCAAGCTCACTCCTTTCCATCTGGCTGCATCAGGAAGTGGGGCTGAAAGCGTCGGAAACCGGCATTATCTTTTCCGTGTTATCCGCATCCGCGCTCTTCGCTCAGGTTTGCTACGGCTTTATTCAGGACCGGCTTGGCCTGCGTAAACATTTGCTCTGGTGCATTACGGCGCTGCTCATTCTCTCCGGCCCCGCCTACCTGCTTTTTAGCTATTTGCTGAGCGTTAATATTCTGCTAGGCAGCGTATTCGGCGGCTTGTTTATCGGGCTGACCTTTAACGGCGGCATCGGCGTTCTGGAGTCCTATACCGAGCGCGTTGCGCGGCAGAGTACCTTTGAGTTTGGGCGGGCCCGCATGTGGGGGTCGCTGGGCTGGGCTGTCGCCACGTTTTTTGCCGGGTTACTGTTTAATATCAACCCTGACCTTAACTTCCTGGTGGCTTCATGCTCAGGGTTAATCTTCTTCTGTCTGCTGGCCCGCTTAAAGGTGGCCGCGCCGGCAAGCATGGAGAAACTCGAAATTGGCGCTAAAAAGGTTTCTCTGGAAGACGCCCTGCGCCTGCTTACTCTGCCGCGCTTCTGGGCGCTAATATTCTTCGTGGTCGGCACCTGTATTTACGGCGTCTACGATCAGCAATTCCCGGTCTACTTCTCTTCACAGTTCCCGACGCTGAAAGAAGGCAACGAGATGTTCGGCTACCTGAACTCCTTCCAGGTCTTTCTGGAGGCCGCGGGCATGTTTTGCGCGCCCTGGCTGGTTAACCGCGTTGGCGCCAAAAATGGCCTGATATTCGCAGGGATGGTAATGGCGCTGCGCATGATCGCTTCCGGGCTGGTGGAAGGGCCGCTGCTCATTTCGATTACCAAGCTGCTCCACGCCGTCGAACTGCCGATACTGCTGGTCGCCATTTTTAAATACAACAGCCTGAACTTCGACAAGCGCCTGTCCTCCACCATTTATCTGGTGGGATTCGCCTGCACCAGCTCAATTATTGGCACCGTATTATCCCCGCTGGCGGGCTTTAGCTATGAGAAGTTTGGCTTCGCCCAGTCCTATCTGATCATGGGCATTATGGTGTTCTGCACCACGTTTATTTCCATTTTCCTATTGCGCTCAAATAAGTCCTCATCTGAGCCAACCTTTCTGCAGCAAAAAGCTGTGTAATGTACCGAGAGTAAAGACGATGACATCCTTATTAGAACTGGCTGAACGGACGCTTGAAAAAGCACAACCCGCTATTAATTCGCGCTGGTATCCGCGCTATCACCTTGCCGCTCGCGCAGGCTGGATGAACGATCCTAACGGCCTGGTATGGTTTGACGGCTGGTATCACGCGTTTTATCAACATCACCCTTATTCCCCTGAATGGGGGCCGATGCACTGGGGGCATGCCCGCAGCAAGGATCTGGTGCACTGGGAACATCTGCCGGTCGCGCTGGCTCCCGAAGGCCCGGCGGATAAAGACGGCTGCTTCTCCGGCTCCGCCGTGGTGGACGGCGATACCCTGGCGCTGATTTATACCGGACATAAGTTTCACGGTTCGCCAGACACCGACGACAATCTCTACCAGGTGCAGTGTCTGGCAACCAGCCGTGACGGCATCCATTTTGAACGGCATGGCCTGGTGATTGATACCCCGCCAGGGCTGCACCATTTTCGCGATCCGAAGGTGTGGCGCGAAGGTGAGTTCTGGTACATGGTTGTCGGTTCCCGCGTGGAGAATACCGGCCAGGTGCGCCTGTACCGCTCCACCGATCTCCGCGAATGGCACGACGAAGGCGTGTTTGCCGAGGCCGAAGACGGCAAGGGTTTTATGTGGGAATGCCCGGATTTCTTTACCCTGGGAGGGAAGCGCGTCCTGATGTTCTCCCCACAGGGCATGGCGGCGGAAGGGTATCACCATCGCAACCTCTTCCAGAGTGGCTACCTGCTCGGGGAGTGGCAGCCAGGCCAACCGTTTAGCCATAACGGACAGTTTATTGAGCTGGACCACGGCCACGACTTTTATGCTCCGCAAAGTTTCCTGACCCCGGATGGCCGCCGCATCGTCATCGGCTGGCTGGATATGTGGGAATCGCCGATGCCAGAACGGCAGGATGGCTGGGCCGGTATGCTCTCTCTGCCGCGCGAATTAAGCCTTACCGACGATCGTCGTCTGAGGATGAAGCCCGCCGAGGAGGTCACCGCCCTGCGCGGCAGCTATTATCCGACGCCGGTTCGCTGCCTGAATAATCAGCAAGTCCCCGTCGCGGCAGATGCCGAAGCGGTCGAAGTGCAGCTGGTATGGGACCTGAGCGCCTCTACGGCCGAACGGTTCGGCATGGCATTGGGCGACGGGCTGAGAATATATGTCGACGATCAGGCGAGGCGTCTGGTGGTGGAGCGTCGCTATCCGGAGTATTCGCTTGAAGGCACGCGCAGCATTCCGCTGCCAGCGGATAACCTACTGTCACTGCGCATCTTTATTGACCGCTCATCAGTGGAGGTTTTTGTTAACAATGGCGAAGCTTGCTTAAGCAGCCGAATTTATCCGCAGCCGGGCCAGCGCGATATTTCACTGTTTGCCAGTCATGGCACCGCCTCATTACATGACGCCGGATACTGGTCTCTGAAGAGATAATTCCGCCGGGATCGGCTTTGCTTCTTACCCTATGAAATTTTTATTTCTGCCAGTCTCTGGCTGGCATTTTATTATCTGGAATAATGAGAGAGCGAAATGGATAAAATATTAACGCCTCACTGTCGCATTAAAGCAATAAATAAAAATATATTCGCTTCTGGAAAACAAACATTGGCATTGATGCTGTCATTATCCGCATTTTCTGCCATCGCTGAAGAAACCAACGGCCAGCCAGGAAGCTATACGGGCAGCTATCAAAGCTATTTCCAGGATGAGCCTGAAGTTCAGGAAAAGCCTTCATTGCCTGTACAAAAGGGAAATGCGCAATCGTCCCTTAGTGCTTCTTCGTCCCCTGTTGCTGCGGGAGCTGCGGCTGAATCTATGAAGTCGACAACGCTACCCGAGGTAACGCAGAGTAAATCAGCCGGGGTAACAAAAAATCGTAAAGCGGATAATCCTGAGGACGTCAGCCTACTGCGCTTAAGGCAGGAAGACCCGCCCGTTCATTGGAACAGTATCGGCCGTAACATGGAGGCTGGCGGCCTGCACGGCAACATCGGCACGCAAATAGAAATTGACGACGTGCGCTGGAGTAATAATAAGAAAAATAGCGGTAAATTCAAACTCGCTACCATTCAGGCATTTTTAAGACACGATGAGCTGCCCAACTGGTATTTTGGCTTCTGGAACGCGAGGGAAGACAGCTATAAAGGTCAATTCAGCAATCAGGACTACGGCGGCACCAATACGATCAATGAGTTTTTTGTTGGCCATATCTTTGAAACCTGGCGGGGTAATATCGGGACGGAAGTTATGGTCGGCTCCGAAACGGCAACTAAACGCTGGAAAAACCGCTTCAAAGTCTGGCAGGACATCCGCCTGACCAACAAATGGAGCCTGGCCGGGTACGCTTACGGCGAATTCCAGCCCCAGGGGAATGAGCCGGGAAATGGCGATCTTGAACAGTACATTTTCGAAATTGAGCCAGCCATTCAATACCGCGTGAATCCGGATCTCGGCCTGTATTTACGACCATATTATTACTATAACCGTCAGGAGCGTCAAAGCTGGGGCGATATTGTTGAAGAAGAATGGAAAATCACCGCTGGGCTCTGGCGCAACTGGTATCCGCTGTTAACCTCTCTGTATTTTGGCGTCGGGCAGGACAAAATAGATAATGCCAGCAATCCCAAAGAAGTTTTTTATGACGGCCGATATAAATTTATTGGCGGCACCCTTAGCTATCCGATTTATGGCGAAGTGCGATTATATGGTGAATTCAAAGCGCAGTTCACTAAAGAAACCGGACTCTGGACATCTACCGGACACTCATGGAATCCCTTTACCGTAGTTGGCGTGAATTATAACTTCTAACATTCAGGTGTATCATGAAAAAATTAACGCTAGCGGCATCGGTCGCTCTGCTGGTGCTTTCGTTTGCAAATATGCCAGCCTGGTCGCAGCCGTCTAAAGAAACATTACAAAATAAAAGCATTAGCCATATTAAAGATTTTTTCCCACGGGTCGAAGGCTCCTTTGTTGGCGACCCGATGCCGGTCTATAACGACGGTGAATTTGATATTTTTTATCTGAACGATATCCGCGGCGGCAGCGATCTCGGGGTACACGCCATACATCTGCTGTCGAGCAGCAACTTATATGATTATCAAAACCATTCGGAAGTGATTCCCTACGTTAACGACGTGGACGATCCTGAACTGCTGCTGGGAACCGGTTCAATGATTAAAGTCGGCGATACTTGGCATGCCTGGTACACCGCACACAATGAAAACGTGTTCCCGGTTGAATCGATAATGCACGCCACCAGTAAAGATCGCCTTCACTGGGTAAAACATCCGCAGAATACTATTCTACCGGGCGCTAGCTACCGGGGGAATGACTTCCGGGATCCCCATGTCGTTTGGGTTGAAGAAAAGAAAGAATACTGGATGTTAATTACCACCCGCAGCAACGGGCGCGGGGTGATTGCCCGCTACAGCTCAACCGATTTGGAAAACTGGCAGGACCGCGGCGTATTTTTTGATAACGACACCATTACCAGCAATGCCAACCTCGAATGCCCGACGCTAGTCTTCTTCAACGGACGCTGGTATCTCAGCTTTAGCGACCAATGGCCGTTGCGCCTGACCCAGTACCGGGTCGCCGACAATCCGGAAGGACCGTGGCAAAAAATGGATAACTATGTGGTCGATGGATCGGGTTTTTACGCGGGAAAACTGGCGCTTAAAAACGATCGCCTGTTTGTCTTCGGCTGGATCCCGACCAAAGCGGGCACCCGGGACGGCGGCAACGTTGACTGGGCAGGAAATCTGGTTGCCCATGAGCTCACCGCAGACAGCAACGGGCGGCTCAACAGCATCCTTCCCCAGGAGCTTCGCACGGTGATAAATAACAACCCTGGTCCGGTAACCCCCTTAACGAGCAGTAAAACACTAAACATAGCAACGCAGTTCGGCCCGCTGCAGTCATCTGTCTATCCGCCATTGCCCAAAAAAGGAGAGCTAAGCGCGACGATAGACGTTCCCTCTGCGGGAATGGTGATGAGCTTTGGTCTGACCGACGACAGGGTGGCTGACGCAACGCTCAACGTTGTGTTCAACAGGAGCAAGGGGAAGGTTTATTTTTTCAACGCTCCGCTGACGTCGATTCACCAGGCCAACGCTGAATCCTGGGTGGATGTTCCGCTCGATGAAAAACTTGAGCTACGCGTCCTGATCCAGGACTCGATTGCCGTCTTTTATATCAACGATAAGGCGGCATTCAGCACCCGGATGTATTCCATGCAGAACAAGCCATGGAGCATTAGCCTGCCTCAAAACGATAATTTTCACGCGACGCTGAAAATAAAAGAAATGATTTAACGGGATATTATTATGAAAAACCATCATGCCCTGACTGTTATTTTTGCTCTTCTGTTTCCGGCGCTGGCGAATGCAAGTATGAGCATCATGAAGGATTTGTCGGGAAAGGTTGTTGCCGTGGATCCGTGGTCATATCTGGATGAGGATGTGATGTGGACCTCAGCCCGCTCCTCTAATCCTACCGGTGGCCGCGTTCACGGACAGCTGAAAATGAAATATGCCATCGAGGATAATAACTGGCGTAACAGCCATTTCCACAGCGGGAAGGATTCACTGACTTTTGTGCAGGGGGTTATGCATCACGATGCGTTACCCGGCTGGTATCTGGCTTTCTCTGAGGGTAGAACCACCAACTATAACGGGACGTGGGAAGATCAGACTTACCTCAGCCAGAATCAGTGGACCCAGCTGATTATCGGCCATGAATATTTCTACAAGCGGCTGCGCTACGGCTGGGATGTTATGGGCGGAAGCTCGTCAATTGAGGACCGCTGGCAGGGGCGCATCAAGCTGTTTACCGATCTGCGCGTCACGGACAGCCTTTCCTTCTTTAACTACCTGTACCAGCAGGTTGACCACCGCCGCAGCGGCGGTTCACAAAATGACCGTGACGTGCGTTCATTTCAGATTGAACCCGGTGTTCAATACATTATCAACAACACCACCGGGGTCTGGTTCCGCCAGCAGTTCGCTTCCGCCATTTTAGACCGGGCGCAGTGGGGCGATATCGACGAAAAAAGCTGGAGCACCTCATTCGGCGTCTGGCACAACTGGGGGAGGCTATCCACAACGCTCAGCGGCGGGTACGGGCATTATAAGAAAGATAATGCCCAGCCAGAGGATGGCGAAGTATTCCAGAATACCCGCAATCGCTACCTGAAGGTGTCAGCGAATTATCCTCTGACCTCCCGCTTCACGGTGTCCGGGGAAGTTACCGGCTCGTTGATAAAGCAGAGCGGAAGCTGGGTCACTAACGGCGATGCCATCGCTACCGATTATAAGGTGATGCTGGATTATAACTTTTAACAGATAGGTTTGAATGACCGGCGGGGCATGAATACGGTTAGGCAATAGCGCAAAACCTGACGTGCCCGCAGGTCGTGTATGCATAAAATTAGTTAATTATTATTGAGGAAAAGTCATGAATATCTGGACGCTTGGCGATGCGGTGGTCGATCTTCTACCCCTTTCAGACATGCAGTATCAGGCCTGTGCAGGAGGAGCCCCGTTCAACGTTGCGGTCGGTACCGCACGCTTACGCAGCCAGAGCGGTTTTATCGGCCGGGTCGGTGACGACGACTTTGGTCATTTTTTAAAAACAACGCTGTCTGATTCAGGCGTCTCAACCGCAGGCCTTCAGCTGGATAGCCAGTACAGAACCAGCACGGTGCTGGTCTCGCTCAACGGTGATGGAGAGCGCGGGTTTACGTTTTTAACCAATCCTTCCGCGGATCAGTTTTTAACGCCCGACGGACTTCCAGAATTTAACGACGATATTCTGCACTTTTGCTCGCTGGCGCTGGTCGCCGAAGTTTGCCGCACTACGTTAGCCACCGCTATCGGCAAAGTTAAGCAGCGTGGGGGATTGCTGAGTTTTGATGTGAATTTACGCGAGCAAATGTGGCTCGATAAGCGTCAAATGCTCGATACGGTGCGCCAATTTTCCTCACAGGCCGACATTCTTAAACTCTCGGAGGAAGAATGGTACTGGATGACGGGCACGCACGATTTTACCCGAGCTCTTGACGCCCTTAAGGCATTCCCCGCGCAGCTAAAGTTAGTGACCTACGGCGCGCAGGGTGCCATGGTGCTCTGGCGCGACGGCGTCATCCATTTTAACGGTTATACCGTCGACAGTGTTGATACCACCGGGGCTGGCGACGCTTTTGTCGCCGGTTTGCTGGCCTGGATTGCACAAAACGGGATGCCGGAGAGCTTTGAACAGCTCCACCAGGCCGTTGCTCAGGCCGGTGCCTGCGGTGCCCTCGCGACAACCCGCAAAGGTGCGCTGACCGCTCTGCCGGATACCGACGCGCTTGATGCTTTTATTAGCCAATTTTCTCTGCCCGACTACGAGGTTAAAAACGTCTAAATACCATAGCTGCACGATCTCCATCCAGAAAACAGGGCCGGGCTAAGCTGGAATATTCGGCCTTTTTTCCACTTTATCCTGGGAGCCGCACTCACAGGAAAATCACAGTCCGGCGTCTGCCGATGCATGGTTGTATTTTTCACTGGAAGAGGAAAGGGGAATGATAGTCAGAACAGGACACGGCTGTGTTCCGCTAAAACATGCGCAAGGTTTTGCAAAACACCTTGAGAACACGGGTGTGGAGCACATACCGGGAAACAGAGGTGCATTCGTGCGCAGTGAAACCCAGGGCGACTGGCCGCATTTCTTTCTGGCAAAATGGTGGCAGGGTCTGCAGTCGATCAAAGAATTTGCCGGAGAAAACTATCACATGGCGGTGACCTACCCGGACGATGAAGAGTTTGAGCTACTTTCCGAGCCTTACGTCTTTCAACATGTTGTGGAGACCGTTTCACCCCTTTAGGCTTATTTCTCGGGTAATCTCCCGGTTACCCGATTTGCTACAGCATCCTTGTTATCGTAAAGGCTACACTTTCGCTCCCTGCGGTGGGTTTAGCGGGCCGACGCCACGCTATCCATTATCAAGGGGGCATGACGGGCTTCGACCTGAACACTGGGCTAGCGTTTATTCAGATAATTTTGCGCTTCTCTAATCGAACGTCAGCATCATCAATATCCGTTTCATTACCCCAGCCGAGGTGCCTGTAAAACTGCACCGCACGGCTGTTTTTAGCCGTTTCCAGCCAGGCAATTTGATGATGTTTAAATATCTCTGTCTCCGCGGCGCTGACCAGCCCACGTCCTATCCCCTTATTCTCATAAGCAGGAACAACAAATGCGGAAAACAGACAGCATTCATCCGTTAAAATCATTGAAAACCCAACGATTTTCCCGTTATCAACCGCCACCCAGGCGCAGGGGCCTTGCGCTATCATAGCGGCTATCGTGGCCTCGGTGATCCCCATCTGCTGCATCTCTTTACGGCTGAGATGATTCTCGGTCACCGAGGTTCTGACGTCGAAAATAGCTTCCACGTCTGAGGCATGGGCAAGTCTAAACTGAATTCCCATTAGGTTTGCTTCCTGCAGGATTGAAATGGTGTGTAAGGGCCTACGCGAGCGTATTTTGTCAGCCCCGCTTACAGGAATTGACCAGTCGGCTGATTGCGCTAGGTGTAAAGTTACGATTCAGTATCCATCCAGTAGCCGGGCGTTTACCTGGACATATGAACATGCTGCTGGCGGAAGCAAAAGTCTCCTACGATATAGTGCTGGAGATGGAGGAGATTAATGACGACTTCAGTGATACCGACGTGGTGCTGGTCATCGGCGCCAACGACACCGTTAACCCTGCTGCACAGGAAGATCCCGGAAGCCCCATCGCAGGTATGCCGGTACTGGAAGTGTGGAAAGCACAGCAGGTGGTGGTGTTCAAACGTTCGATGAATACTGGCTACGCAGGCGTACAGAACCCCCTGTTCTTTAGAGAAAATACCACTATTCTGTTTGGTGATGCAAAAGCGAGCATAGAGGCGATACTTGCGCAGCTCTAATTAATTGATTAGACGTACTGGATGCATTGCAGAGGGTGATGGAAGAGTACATCACCACCTGAAATTTTGCTCGAGTCAGAATCAGGGTATTACATTGAATATCAACACTGTTCGCTCAGCGCAGGATAGTTCTGACACATTGTTAAAAAATAAGAAGCTCACACCAAGGTAATACACGTCGGTATGACTGCTGTATAACATAATAATGGATAGGCCGGGGATAGGGGAGCTTCAGTTTTTCAGCTTCTGAATTGAGAACTTTAGTGAATGGGATGATAGAGGATATCGTTTGAATTATGCAGAGTCTAATGGTGCTTTAAGGATTGGGATATCGGGAAAGGCGTAGCTTATAACGAATGGGTTGTATCAATGGCCGCGTGAATCGGCAATGCGCTGCTGTAACCATAATTCGACTTCGCTTTTCTTCCAGCGGGAACTGCGGCCCAGTTTGATTGGCTTCGGGAACAGGCCATCTTTAATCAACTTATAGAACCATTTATCCGTCAGCCCCGTTAGCTTTGTGATGAAGCGCATATCCACCAGTTGGTCATCGAGTAAAGAAATTTGTTCTGTCATGATGCTGTCTTCCATTGTGGGATTATCCTGAGCTGGTGGTTGATTGCTCGTTACCACCAGCCCTTCCACATCAATGGATTGATACGTAAAAAAGTGCAGAACGTGAGTTATAGCGTGCGAGGACGCCCCAGTCCGCTGGGCGGCGGTACCTCACTGGCTCCGTAGTAATAGTGACCGTGCTTTTGTTCTTCTTTGGCAAGGTAGCTGATGATGTAGCGCAGGTTATCGATGGCTTCGGTATCATCGTAGTTCACTGGCTTATCAATACTGACTTCATAAGTGGACTTGTATTCGCAGCGGTTGTAATAGCCTTCTCGTTGCGTTATTTCCCGCCATATTGTTCCTACTCTCTCAGCTATTGGGTAGGTAGCCTGATTAAGGTGCCTGTCGAGATAGAACACGATATGGGCATGGCACCCGTGGTCTACAGAGTTCTCGAGAACCCAGAAATATCCTGCCAGATTTGTGTGCTGCAGGGTGCGTTCAACCAGCATGCGCACCTCTCGCTCTGTTTCATTCCATGAATGACGTTTATAGCGCTCTGTACCTTTTTGATAGAACAGGTCGAGTCTGAGTGCCTGTATTCGGGAGTACCGGTTCAGTAGCTGATTCAGGTGGTCATTGAGTAGAGACAGTA
This sequence comes from Citrobacter sp. A316, assembly GCF_002042945.1. Lineage (NCBI taxonomy): Bacteria > Pseudomonadati > Pseudomonadota > Gammaproteobacteria > Enterobacterales > Enterobacteriaceae > Citrobacter > Citrobacter sp. A316. Next base: position 358,717 of record NZ_MVFZ01000002.1, on the reverse strand, counting down.
GAAACCAGTTCATCGTGTATCTGGAATTAAAAGGGTAAGGTGTGTGCATTGATTTATCCTTTGTCAGGTGGAGTGCAAAGGATTGGGATGAGATGTAATTTTTAAGAGAAGCGGGGATACGGCAGATACAAGGAACTGTGTATCCAGGGGATGACAGGCAGGGTTAATGATTGGGGGGGAAGGAACAGTGAACAGAGTGGTATAGAAACAGGGAGTGCCCCTTAATTATACTAAAAACCCAAATGTTCATATCTGCTGTTGAGCGATTTAATGAGGTGATCAGAGGGGATTCATAGAGTAAAAACCACAAGAATAAAGCAGTAAAATGTCAGAGTATTATCACAATAAAATCAGCAGGATATCATTTGAAAATCAGTCATTCTTCAGGTCTGTGACCCGACTCCACCAACCAAAAAGGTGCTAATGCTAATCTGTTTTTGGGAGTCAGAAGCAGAGGGAAGAGACGATGTTGCATTACGATATGATCCGCCACGAGATAATGTACATAAAAACGCTGGATAGCTTTTTCAATACAGATCACTCGTTACTGTGCAGTACTTATGATACGCCGGATGATTTTAGACGCTTGATCTCTCAGATACTTGAACGACATTTTCTTGGCGATCAGGGCAGAATCAAAGTTGCGCGGAAAACACTTAAAGAATGGGCCGACCTGCAACTGATTGATAAAGATTATTTTGATTGTTTCAAAGGTACACCAAGAGCATCGTGGTTTGCTCACCATTATATTTTTGAATACCCAGCAAAATCTGCAGGGTTGACACTTGGTGGATTGGGGAATGATGTCGGTTGTACAGGTGGTTTTAATTCTCTTTTAATGGAAGATAATATCTTCACAAATCTTGATTTCTCTAAATTTAATTTCGACCTGGATGATATTGATTGGGACCTGATAACAAATCCACAGGCTACTGCTTCGAAAAAACCGAAACGTGTTTTCTCCCGATTTTATCTGAACGCGGGAGCAAGTACCGATCTGTACAACCCCACTCCGGTAACTGAGCGTGAACTGATCAATGGTGTGATGAGGTACATTGATGAAGCTCCATGCTCACTTGGAGATAAGATCTCTTATTTCAAAAAGCTGCATGAGCGCTGGCTTGAGCAATATGATTTTTTTCTGACAGATTTTGACTGGATGTCGCGTGATGATGAAACTCAGTTAGTATATCTCTGGGACTATCTCAAAGGAAAAGGACGAATAGCGGGCTATCTTCGCCCTTATAATACGTCTATGCGCTATGACATGATTATTGCGGCTATAGATGTGTGGAACGTCCAATCTGAAGAGAAGCTGGAGTTTATTGAGAAGATGAAACATGCCTGGCAGTCATCAAAATCTTATCGGCGATCCGCCAAATAGCGTTGTGATCTCAGTGGTTTCTGCGTCTGATTTCTCAGTATTGTAATCAATCTTAATGGACCAAGGTCTATAGCTATCTCTCTCTTGTCCCGTTACGTAGAGAGCACCATAGCCGAGGCATGGAAGTTAGAACTTTTACTTCTGGCTCGAAGCGTACAAACTGACTGATCTGAAGGTCCGCAATGAGCGAACAGCGGACCTTCAATCGAAGTGATGAATTAACAAAGTAAGCTCTCACGCTATTTCAATATCACTTTTTTTTAGAAAACAATTTGGTGCGAACATTCTTCAAAAATTCGCTATAGCGCATTCCGCTGGCTGAGATGATAATGCGCTGAGCAAGCATCAGCCCTGCCGCCATATACAAAAACGCCAGCAACCAGGTAGAGAAGTGAATCTCCGTATTCACGGCTATATAGTGGAGGGTATGGTTATAAATAGCTAACTGAAATGGCTCGGGATTTGGCGGGAGTAATTTTCTCAAAGCGTGAAGGAGTGAAACCAGAAAATGTCGGTGTCTTTAGCGGCCGTGCTCTTGTTTCATACAGAGCACTGCTGACTGCCGCGAGCGGCTGATCGCAGGCCCCCCCGGGGTTCAATAGGAAAATCCCGCTAGCACGTTACTGCAGCTACGCAAATGAATGACCTGCCCGTAACAAATTACGCTAACACCCGCGAATGTCAGGCTCCCTTCAACAGGTGTAAAAGCGCCTCCCCCGACACTTTACGGCGGTGCACGTCATCATGGCAGACATTACAGAGCGTAATTAAGTTATCCAGCGTATTTTCACCGCCGTCAGCATGATGCTCTATATGATGCAATTCAAGGAACGTTCGGGGGTCATTTGCTGTTTTACGGGCGTGCAACCAGCCACAGTTCCGGCAGGCGTGATGATCGCGCTCAAGGACGGCTACGCGCACCGGATCAGGAATTTTCCGGTCATGTACCTCAGCCTGACGATCTTCCTCAAGCAAATAGGCCCCCACTTCAAGCTCCGGTCGGCCTGAATTCCTGGTGGCAATCGGCCAGCCCTCTTCGGTACGCAGCTCGCGTGTACGGCGGGCCCATTCCTTACTGTCGTTTGCAAGATAACGTAACTCTTCGCCCGTTACCGGACGGCCAACGTTTTTACGCAGATAGGAGAGAATTTTGTCTTTCGTCGAAAGCTTACTTCGCCGCAGAACATTAGCCTCATTCCATCGCAGGGCGGCCTCCCTGTCCTGTTCTGTTGTCATCAGCGCATAGACATCCGTTTTAAGAGCGGTCATTGTGCGGGCCTGGAGTTCCTCCAGCGTTATCTCATCCTGTTCAATCATTTCCTTCAGCGTGGTACCGCTTAATACGGACCAGCCAAACTGGACCCGGAGCTCTCTTATCCGCCGCGCATACTCACTTATCCCAGCCACCACCATCAGTTCATCCCCGTGAATGATGACGCGCGGATATTTGATGAGATAAGCCAGAATACGGTCGCGTGCCGAATTACAGCCCTCCTCATGCATCAGAGAGCTGCCGAGATCCCGCAGCAGATGGTTGGCAGGGATGAGAGAAAGAACCTGTTCCCGCAGGGAGTCCTCTGCGAGCTTGTGTTCAAAATCGGTAATTAACGCTAGGAGCTGTTTACGCAGCGTTTCCGGTTCGCTCTTCTTCGATCTTCTCGCCATGTTGAATCTGATATTCCATTAAAGTAAGCACATAGGTCGCAATTGTTTGCGCAAACACGGGCGGAACCGCGTTTCCAATCTGACGTGCGATCTCGGTTTTTGATCCAAGGAAAACAAAATCATCCGGGAAACTCATCAGGCGCGCCGCTTCCCGGTGCGTAATTGGGCGGTGTGATTCCGGATGCAGATAACGCCCTTTCTCGGGTTTGAAGAACTCGGTGCGAATCGTTACGGAAGGACGTTCCCACCACAAACGGCCAAACAAATCCGTACCACCGGACGTTTTTTTGATCCAGCAGGCAGGCGTAATATCGGGTCTGTTTTTTTGTAAGTCGAAACGGTTCCCGCCGACCGGCACAGCACGATAACGCTCCTGAGACAGTGCAGTCGGGTTTCGCCCAAAATGCAGATCTAAAGGCGGAGGCAGATCGCGCACTTCTGTACCAACCGGCTCCGGTAAATCACCGATGAATTCTCTGACCGTCAGCCAGGCAGGCAGATCTCCGGCTTTATCGGGATGCCGATGCGACGGCGCAGGCGGGAACGCAGGGATGCCCCCCCGCACAAAACGGTCTTTCTTAATGCCGATCGCAATGGCACGTTTACGCGTCTGGGGGACACCATAGTCTGCCGTATTCAGCACAGAAGGGTTGAGAAGCAAAAAGCCCATACTCTCCGCACGTTCACGGATATCCTGGAATTCATCACTGGTTAACAGACCCGGGACATTTTCCATCACAAAGACAGAAGCGCCCGATCGCTCAATGATGTCCATGTACGGTTCCCAGAGCGCGCGTCGATGGTCTCCTTCCCGGTTTTTATTGAGTAAACTGAACCCCTGACACGGCGGCCCACCGATAACAATATCCGCTTCAGGCACGGTATTTTCCGTGATCCACTCTTCTATGTTGGTGACGATGCCATGCTCGCCAAAGTTGGCGTTGTACGTTCTGATGGCCGCCTTATCATTGTCCAGAGCCAGAACGCTTTCAAAATGAGCGCCATTCTTCCCTTTCATGAAGCCGCAGGACAAGCCGCCAGCGCCACAAAACAGATCAATGATCTTTAATTTATTGGTTTTACTCATTCAGACAGTATCCCGTATCCCGCTTCAGTCTCGACAGATAAGTCTATCATAAAGTGAATCTGTATGTATGCACAGTACCACCAGTGGAAACTTGGCTCAGATGAAGTGCCAACGCGCGTATGGGCTGAATGTCCGTTTCTGGCACTAAGCGGACATCGTTCAATTCTGGACTGCACAATTTCCTTTACGTGTTAATCAAATATTCCAAATAATTTCAGATAGATATCACCTCTGTGAATCCCCGCCTTCCTGACTGGAACGCGGGGTTTTTAATTTTTCACGCTGAGACTACTGTATGAATAAACCTGACGGCCTTCAGGCCTTTGAACAACCGCTCGCGTCGCTTCCGCACACGCTTCGCCAGCTTATTCTTGAACGTATCCAGAACCTGACCCATTACGAGCCGGTGATTGGCATCATGGGCAAAAGTGGTGCTGGTAAATCCTCTCTCTGCAACGAACTTTTCCGGGGCGAGGTGTCCCCGGTGAGTGACGTGAACGCCTGTACTCGCGACGTACTGCGCTTCCGATTGCGCAGCGGTCGTTACAGTCTGGTGATTGTCGATTTACCGGGGGTAGGTGAAAATGGGCTACGGGATCATGAGTACCGAGCCCTGTATCGTCGAATGCTGCCGGAGCTGGACCTGGTGCTGTGGGTCATTAAGGCCGACGACCGGGCGCTGTCGGTGGACGAGCAGTTCTGGCAGGGTGTGATGCAACCTTACCGGCAGCAGGTGCTGTTCGTGCTGAATCAGGCCGACAAAATCGAACCCTGCCACGAATGGGATACTCGTACCAGCACACCTTCATCACAGCAAAAGGCAAACCTGAAGGAGAAAAAGGATGCCATTACTGCGATTTTTCGCCCCAGTCATCCGGTCTGTGTGGTGTCCGCCAGCACTGGATGGGGCATTGAGGAGATGGTGGCAACCATGATGCGTTGTCTGCCTGACCGCGCCACCAGCCCGGTGGTGACACAACTGCGCGGGAGACTCTGCACAGAGCCGGTAAAGTCGCAGGCCCGTGACAGTTTCGGTGAAGCTGTGAGCCGGGTTTTCGATACCGCAGAATCATCTTCGTTCCTGTCTGTACCACTGAAAACGGTGATTCGTAGCGTGCGTGATGCGGTGGTGTCGGTCGCACGGGCCGTCTGGGACTGGATATTCTTCTGATATCGCAATTTTCTCTGCGAATGATGAATTGGTTGTTAATGATGTGTTGATTGTGGACACGTCCTTTCCACTGCGTTTTATCATCAATTAAATCAGGCGAAGCATCATTGTCTGTCAGACGAGCGCCCACAAGGCTGAACTGCTCATAAAAAATAGTTCCGATGTTGTCCATACCCTGTCCACTCCTTCCTTTAAAGTAATCAGTATTAATTCAGAGAGTTAACTTCTCAGGAGAAATCTTTCATGACGCTTCAGGAGCGGCGACATGACCGGCTTGCCGTCAGGTTGTCGTTGATTATTAGCCGCCTGGTGTCCGGTGAAACTCTGTTTATTCGCAAACTGGCAACTGAATTCGGGGTGTCAGAGCGCACGCTGCGTCGTGACTTTCGGGAACGTCTGATGTATCTCGACCTGGATTATTACCAGGGGCAGTGCAGTCTGCGCTCGGATATTCACAGTACGCGGCAGGAAATAGATATTCTGACCTTTGCTCACCGCACGGGGCTGGCCGGGGTTTTCCCTGGCTTTGACCGGCGACTGATCAGCAGCCTGCTGGACTGTGATGATCGACCCTGTCTGGTATGGCATCAGGACAGACCTCATCCCCCGGCAGGAAAGCTCTGCTTCTACAGGCTGGTCAGAGCTATTTCGGGATGTCAGCGCATCACCGTTCTGACTGAAGGGGAGCGTCATGAGGCCATCGCACCTTACCGACTAATCGCTCTTGACGGTTACTGGTATCTTGTCGCTGAACATAACAGGCAATTACGTGTCTTCCGGCTGGATGAGATTCATCTGGTAAGGCCATCGCGGGAAACATTTATTCGCAGTGAGCTTCTCTATCAACTGTCGGAGGACAAACATTTTATCTCTGCCTTACCTCATTTCCGTTTTATTCAGCAGTCGCTGAATTCATTTTCTCCCTCAGAAAGTCGGGGGCAATCCGGACAAACTGATTAGAGATGGTCTCCACAATTGAATGTAAGGTTAATCTAATGAAAAAATTGAAATTATTGTCTTTACTGCCAGTCATATTTTTTCCCTTACTTATCGCAGGTAATGCTCACGCAGCACGTCCTTATAGTGGGTTCCTGCCTGCGGCAGTGAATAATAAGAGTGGGAATATATTCTGGTGTGATGCCCACCGACAGGTCAGAAAACTGTGTACAGCGACGGAAGTGGATTCAATGGGATGGTTTATTGTTGTTCGCTCGAAACCTTCCAGAGATTGTCCGGGTGGCATATGGGGGTGGATCACTCCCAGTAAAGACGGTGTAGCAACAGGCTATACGATTACGCCAGGTAAAGAATTCAATCTCACCATGAAGGATATGTGCAGTCCGGATATGAAAGTAACGTTCCGCACGAATAAAAAGGACCCTCGTTATGACGATCTTGTCGGGATTTATGCCGGGAAAGAAGCGTTTCGCTACAAACAAATAAAATAACCCAGCTGTTTATTCATTACTTTATTGTTTTGAACAACAAAAGCTTTATTACATGATTTGAGGACAACATTATGCGATTGCCTTACGTAATATTTACAGCAGCTATACTGGCTTCTGTATCAACAGCACAGGCTATTCCCAATATGTGGACGAGTGGTTTTGGGATGGGCGTGACCGAATATATCATTACCAGCCCGGAGAAGGTGGTGTTTAATCTGAACTGTACTGGCAATCCGGATGCGCAGAATATTCTGCAACACGGTGTTGATCTCACCCTGCCTGATGGAACATCAGTAAGTTCTCACGACGACGGGACAGAAATAACGGTCGTCATGGATAACAGTCAGTATCCGTTACCGTCATTACTCGGCTGGCGAAACGGTGACAATGCCTGGGTGTCATTTATTGACGCGCTGGGTCAGTCGTCTAATTTCGATGTTTACGTCAACAATAACAAAGTTGGCACCTTCAGTCCGGGGCTGAAGAATACGCAGAAAGAATTATCTGACCTCAGCGGCTGCAGAACCACCCATTACAGCGATTAATCCTTCACATTTCAGACCTCTCCAGCCCGCTACGTACCAACACCAGATAGCAACAGGCCATGCTCCTTCGGGAACATGGCCTTTTTTGTTTTTATTTCATTATCAGATAAGGAGTTAGCCATGCGATTAGCCAGCCGCTTTGGCCGTATAAACCAGATACGCCGTGACCGGCCTCTGACTCACGAAGAGCTGATGAGTCATGTACCCAGCGTGTTCGGGAGTGACAAGCATGAATCTCGTTCAGACAGGTACACCTACATCCCGACCATCACCATCCTCGAAAGCCTGCAGCGTGAAGGCTTTGAGCCGTTCTTTGCCTGCCAGACAAAGGTTCGCGACCAGAGCAAGCGGGAACACACCAAACACATGCTTCGCCTGCGTCGTGCCGGTCAACTGACCGGACATCAGGTGCCGGAAATCATTCTACTTAACAGCCATGACGGCTCATCAAGCTACCAGATGCTGCCGGGCCTGTTTCGTGGCGTCTGTACCAACGGCCTGGTCTGCGGCCAGTCATTCGGCGAAGTGCGGGTACCGCATAAAGGGAATGTTGTCGAGAAGGTGATTGAAGGGGCTTACGAAGTGCTCGGGGTCTTTGACCGGGTGGATGAGAAACGCGATGCAATGCAGTCTCTGGCGCTACCTGTACCCGCCCGTCACGCACTGGCAAACGCTGCACTGAAGTATCGATTTGGTGAGGACCACCAGCCGGTCACGGTATCGCAGTTGCTGACCCCTCGTCGCCGTGAGGACTACAGCGATGACCTGTGGACCGTCTACCAGCGCGTGCAGGAGAACCTGATGAAAGGAGGTCTGTCAGGGCGAACCGCACAGGGGAAAAGCAGCCGCACCCGTGCTGTTACCGGTATTGATGGTGATGTGAAGCTCAATCGTGCCCTGTGGGTAATGGCAGAAAACATGCTCGATTTTTTCGGGCGTTAAACAACAGTTCCGGCATAAGGAGATAGTTTAATGAATACACAAAATCATCAGTTCGCGGAGCATACCGCAATTACTGCCTCAGTGGTTCCGGACGAGTTACGCATCGGCTTCTGGCCGCAGCACTTTGGCTCCATCCCACAATGGATAACCCTTGAACCTCGCATTTTCGCCTGGATGGATCGGCTGTGTGCCGATTACCACGGTGGTATCTGGCGCTTTTCGACACTCAGCAACGGCGGTGCTTTCATGGCTCCTGAGTCAGAGCACGATAAGACGTGGGCATTGTTCAACAGCATGAACGGCAATGGCGCAGAGCTTACCAGTGAAGCTGCAGGGATGGTCGCCTGTCTGATGGCTTACAACCACCATGCCTGTCGCACCGAGTGTGACGCGATGACTGAACACTATTATCTCTTACGCGACTACGCGCTAAACCATCCGGAATGCAGCGCCATTATGCATCTAATCGACTGAGGAATACCTGACATGAATACCGTATTATCCCCGGTGTCAACGCAGCCTGAACTCTTTCCACTGGCGATTATGGCCCCGCATGGTTATTTGCTACCTGCGACCTCCGGATTAACTCCCTATGCCCAACGCACCATTCGCCGCGCTATCAATCTACTGGATAAATATCTGCGTCAGCCCGGCATATCCTTTACCTCCAGTACTGCAGCTCGTGACTGGCTTCGGCTACAGCTGGCCGGACAGGAGCGGGAAGTGTTTATGGTGCTCTATCTCGATAACCAGCATCGTTTACTGGAGAGCGAAACGCTATTTGCCGGTTCGGTTAACCATGTCCAGGTCCATCCCCGTGAAGTGGTGAAGTCAGCGCTTCGCTTTAATGCTGCAGCTGTCGTGCTGGTGCATAACCATCCATCCGGTGATCCGGAGCCCTGCCAATGCGATCGCAACATTACGGGCAGGCTTAAAGAAGCGCTGGCACTGGTTGATGTGAACACGGTTGATCATCTGGTTATCGGATCAGATGGCATTGTGTCGTTTGCTGAGCGAGGCTGGATATGAGGGTACTTCAATGAAATCTACTGATTCAGAGAACGATTCACTTCTCCAGTGGGGGCTGAATCGTAATGTGACGCCTTGCTTTGGCGCTCGTCTGGTACAGGAGGGAAACCGGCTTCACTATCTGGTTGACCGGGCCAGCATTACCGGTGAATTCAGTAACGCAGAATCTTTGAAGTTGGATGAAGTATTCCCACATTTTATCAGCCAGATGGAGTCGATGTTGACTACTGGTGAAATAAATCCTCGCCATGCCCACTGTGTCACCCTGTACCACAATGGTTTCACCTGCGAAGCCGATACCCTTGGCAGTTGCGGCTACGTATACATCGCCGTTTACCTCACTCATCGTTAACTACTTTCACAAGAGCAAATATGAAAACTCTACCTGCAACAACTCCGCAGGCGGCGAAGCTATGTCTGTCGCCCGTGTCTGTCTGGCAAATGCTGCTTGCACGCCTGCTGGAACAACATTATGGCCTGACACTCAACGATACACCATTCAGTGATGAAACGGTAATTCAGGAACATATCGATGCCGGTATATCTTTGGCCGATGCCGTGAATTTTCTGGTGGAAAAGTATGAGCTGGTTCGTATTGATCGCAGAGGGTTTAGTTGACAGGAGTAATCACATTATCTTCAAGTTGTAGATATCCTGCGGGCACGACAAGCTTGGCAGCTCAAGCAAGTAACCTTGATTAACCAATTTCATAGAATTTAATATGCTCACCATAACAGGCAGATTACTCTGCCTGTTATGGTGTATGCATGAGGTTTGAGAGTTTACAAAACATGGGTTCAAAAGTTTAAAACACTTTTATCCACTGCAATACATTGCTGGGCTGATTTTTTTATTTCTTCTCTAGCCTTTTTTTCTATTTCTTCAGACAGTATGTCGAAGATTATGCTTTCACGGAATTTTTTTGTCGTTTCTTTAGGACAGACAAGATAAACTCCGCCATATGAAAAAAAGATAACTCCTGATACTAAGCTAAATTTTTTATCCTCTGAGAGCTGATACTTCCATCCTCTGCTATGAAGCATTTCAGAAGGAATTTCATCCGTTTTGATAGAAATTGTAACTGGTTCCATGATCGTCATCCCAGTCATCCGAAATGCCATGTTGACAATCAGTAACGGAATGACGTGCATGAAGGCTGATGACAGTAGTAATAAAGCGAAAACAACACCTGTAGTATTTCTCAGAGGTTTAAACCATCCTCTAGAGAAATCTTGTCGTAAAAAAAAGATGCATGGAAATATATTGATTACTATTACTAATGTACCATACACAAGGAATAACGAGGTCTGCTGGTAGTCATCCATTCCATTTTCGACGTGTAAGAATTTGCTCAATAGTGTTATTGGGAAGACTACTAGCCAGCAATTGATCCCCAGTAGAAAGGGTTTCATTGAGTAATCTAATAGTAGAATTTTTATTTTTGTTATCGCGTTTAATGACTTCAGATGAGTGTGTATGCTTTTTCTCTGAAGAATAAATGTAATAAAAACACTAATAATGCCAGTCAATAACATCAAGGCTATGAAAGTAAATTCTCCTGGGTCTATATCAAACAAAGATATTAAAGCAACAAATGTTATGCAGAGAAAAGAGCTTCCAGCATAAATAAATGCTTGAAGTACTTTCTTTCGCTTTGACTTGGCATTATTTTGATTGCCATGTATAACGAGGCATCCTAACAAACAGGGTAGAAACAGTACGCCACAGAACAATATAATGCTACTTAAAAATATTATTCCAGAGAAGGAGAACAGCTCGTTAAAAGTGACAGCTTGAAGGAATATATCTAGACGGCCAATCCACGTTAGATAAAACCAGATAAAAATGGCAGTGAGCGTCATTAGAACGATGCTGAATCCTGCTCCAAGGCGAAGTATTCCACCATGGCTATTGTTTGTTGAGTCTGACATTCTTATTCCTTAGAGTCCCTTGAATGAGGAGTTCAGATATACAATAATATACGGAGAGAAAAAACATTTATAACAAGCTATTAGCAAAGAAGTTCAACTTTACTTAGCTTTCTTTGTCTGGGGGGTACAACCGCGTTAGGTTGCAGTACTTCGCGTGATTTTGTAGATTCATTACTGTCTGGTTTTTGAAGTGGATAATAATTGAGTATACAACTGAGTATACATCAATAATGTATGGATTTTTAATTTATTATAATTCAGTAGATTAACGTTGAAATTCGAGTCCGGCCTTCGTATCATGAGTGAGTGCCGGAGTGGTGATATGTTTGCGGATAACGTCTTTTAACACTGTGTCCGGGTCGTTGGCTGAATGCACGACACCAGCAACGGTACAGGCTTCCCGGCCTAAGCATGTGTAGCATCTGAATAGCGCTTTATCGTGATTCTGTATGGACCTACCCTTTGCAGTTTCTCATGATAAAAACACTGCTTCCTTTTCATGTGTTGCCAGTAATTCATCAAAATCTTAAAGTTTTTCGCACCTCGGAGCCATTTCTGCGCGCAGCTTTTTTATTTCCTTTGTCACCATGTGAATCGTTATAGATATATTTGTATAATCGCGTGACGTTATTTTTTTTGACTAACCAATCCTGAAAATGCTGATATCTCATGTCATTAAGTAAAGGCATTGGATTCAAATGTCCAAAAAAACATATTTTTTGAGATGACGGGGTTCCCTTCCTCTGATTGATATCAATGTACTAATTCTGCTCATCAAATACAGTTCTCAGATATTAGCAATATTTTGGAAGAAAAATGAAAAAGATAATCATGGTCTCAGTCATCTTATGTTTATGCGGGTGCGCCGATAAGAGTTCTCCTGAACGCCATTCACTGTATTTTGCGCGTCATGATCCAACAATGGTTGGAGGAAACTATCGAGCAGATCCTATGGCAACAGCCGAACTTAATTTACATACTTACCAGGATATCTATAAGCAAGGGCAAGATGCCAAATCTAAAGGCGTGACTCCAGTCCAGGCTCATGAGATAGCTGAACAAGTTTACATGTCAGGTGTGAATGCAACGGGGGGAGAGCAAACCTATATGCATCTTAAAGAACATAAAACTCAAATAACGCCGGATGAAAGAGCATCTCAATTATGGGGACAAACCCTAAAAGAGACATTTTTAGATGGTTATAACGGAGTTAAATAAATTTATATCGATGTTGTTCGGTGAAGCCGATTAACAGTCATGCGGGCATGGTGAGAATAATATTGCTAGTTGTTGTTATTGTGTTGAACGGGGGCTCCCATGGTTCCAAATGGATGTGTCAAAGCAAACGCTCTAAGTAACTGTACATTCGAAATCAAAACAAAAAATTAGCCTATTTATAATTATGCTTCGATAGTGCAACGGTCTATTCAAGATAGATTTTATGATGCTGCCAGTTATGAAGGGGATACCCTGCATGATCTTACCCAGCATTAATGCACAGGCAGTACTGCACAAAGTCTTTACCGCGCTCGGCATCACCATAGTGCAAAGCGCGGAAAAGAAATAAATCAGCCCTCAGGTTTTGCGAGATGGATAAGCGTGTCGACTCGCGCTGGGGAGAGCGGTTCGCGCGGCTGCGGTAGCGGCCAGCCGTACAGCCAGCGGGCGCTGGTGGCGCAGACTTTTCCCTGGCAGGCCCCCATTCCACAGCGTGAGGCGAGCTTTGCCGCCTGCCAGCTTTCGGCGTTTTGTACCTCGCCACAACGAATATCCTCACAACGGCAGAGCAGCGTATCTGCGGTGGTCGCGGCTTTTAGCGACTCCGGCAGCGCAAACGTCGTATGCAACGCCTGGGCAAAACGCTGCCAGCGCGCGCGCGCGGAGATGGCGCTTTGGGCCTTTTGCGGACAATTTGCTGCGGCATAGCCAGCAATTTCTCCCTCGGCTAACGCCAGCTCGCTGCCGCCAAAGCCGGTGCATTCTCCTGCCGCATAGATATCCTGCACGCTGGTGCGTTGCTCCGCATCGACCCAAATAGCCAGATTTTCTGTTTTGCAGCCAAAGATTGCGCCAGGTTCTATATTCGGTACCAGTCCATAGCCAATGGCCAGCCTGTCGCAGGCGATCTCCCGGGTTTGTCCCTGGTGGCGCACGGTCACTGACTGAAGACAGGGATCACCCTGCGCATGGATGACCTGGCTTGCCGGATGATAACGGGCTGGAAAGAGCTCGCCGAACTGACGCAATTTTTCAGGCCAGCGCCAGAGCCCGGTTGCGAAACGGGTCAGTGCGCTCATCGGTGCCTGTTCGATGATGGCGACGATATTCCCGCCTGCGCGTTTCACCGTACTGGCAACCGCCAGCAGAAGAGGACCGCTGCCTGCAATGACCACGCGTTCCTCCTTGAGCTGCAGGCCGTGTTTTATCTGCGCCTGTAAGCCTCCGGCCCCCGTCACATTGGGTAGTGTCCAGCCGGGAAAAGGCAGCGAGAGTTCTCTGGCGCCGCAGCATAAAATCAGCCGCTGCCAGCGGATTTCGCCGCAGTCGTCTGCGGTTTCGAAGACTACGGAATGTGGGGTGGGGCGAGCAATTAGCCGGGCACCGTTCAGCAGCGTAATGTGGGGATGTTCCGCCACCGCCTGACGAAGCCGTCTGGCGTGCCGGGGGAGTGAGACCTGCGGCCCGTCGCGCCAGATTTGCCCGCCGGGGCGCGGGTTGTCATCAAGGATGATCACCGATTTTCCACAGCGTGCGGCAGCCAGTGCCGCCGACAATCCGGCTGGCCCTGCGCCAAGGATCAGAATCTCACAGTCAACGCTTTGCATGATGGCTCCTTTCAATCACCATTTCGGGCTGGCATTCCGTCTGGCAGGCCAGCACCCGGTGTCCGTTCACCGTGACGCGGCACTCCTGGCAAACACCCATTCCGCAGAAGGGCGCGCGCAGTTGACCGCTCACCGAACGGCGGGTCGCGCCGTTGCCCACCAGGGCCAGTGCTGCGGCAATACTCATTCCGACGGGAACCTCACAGCTCTGGCCGTCGATAATTACGTTCAGGGTCGTCATGCGATGGCCTCCTGCTTGTGCAGGCGAGCGGGGAGCCAGGCGTCCGGGGATACCGCCGGGCGCTCGCCAAGGATCTGGGCGCAAAGTAACTCGGCGGTTGCTGGCGCGGTTGTGACGCCCAGTCCTTCATGCCCCAGCGCCAGCCAGATACCCGGACGTGCAGGATGTGGGCCAATCAGCGGGTTGCCGTCAGCCGATGCCGCCCGAAAACCGCTCCAGCAACGGATGATATTTAGTGTCTCCAGAGAGGGTAAAAAATGGCGTGCTCGCGCCAGCATCTGTGCCAGCAGGGGGAGGTCAACCTCGCGGTCAGTGTTATCAAACTGGCGGGAGGAGCCAATCAGCAACTGTCCGGTGGGGCGTGGCTGAATGTTAAATGCCACTGAGGTGCCGCCTGCATGGGCGCTGGCACCGTATCCCAACTCTACCAGCTGGTGGCTGAGCAAGGGGCCGTAGCGGTCGGTGATCGCCAGCTGACCTTTTTTGGGTCTGAGCCAGTTTTCACCCAGTAGCGTGTTGGCACTCAGACCGCTGGCGATGACGATGGCGCGCGCGCGCAGTCGTTTGCCGCTGTGTAGGGTGACGTAAGGGGCATCAACAGAGAGGGCGCTATCCCGAAGATGCGTTAAATCGGCACCGTTAATAAACCAGCGGGCGACGTTTGGGGCGTAAACTATCCCGTCGCCGGGGACCCACAGCCCGCCAGCGAGTCCGGCGGTGAGCAGCGGTTCGCGTGCGGCAAGCCGATCGCGGGTCTGCATTTCGCTGACAACCTGGTATCGTGCCATCCGTTGTTGCTTTTCTTCTGCCAGCGCAAGCTCTTGCGGCGTTTCCGCCAGCCACAGCGTGCCGCATCCGCGCCAGGCACAGCTTTCCGGCATCCGGGGCGTCAGTTTGCGCCAGCTCTCCAGAGACCAGGCGGAGAGTGCGAGCTCCGCAGGATCGTCATCCATGCACACCAGGTGGCCCATACCCGCCGCCGTCGCGCCTGCATTGCCGTCATCAATCAGCGTGACTCGCTGCCCGCGAGCGGCCAGTTGCCAGGCGCAGGCGGCCCCGATAATCCCGGCACCGATGACGATGACGTCACTTTCGATCACAGAGAGATCCCCCAGCAGAACGGATCTTCAGGATTGAGGATCAGCTTGTTATCACCACAGACCCATGCCTCTCCGCGGATCGTCGGGACGATCTTGTCGCCATGCGGCACGAAATGCGCCGTAAACTCGCTGCCGATGATGCTCGCCTGCCGCCATGATTCTCCGGATTTGAGTTTTCCGTCCTCTGCCAGGCAGGCCAGTTTGGCGCTGGTGCCGGTGCCGCAGGGCGATCGATCCCAGGCTTTACCGGGGCAAAGAACAAAGCTGCGGCTGTCCGCGCGATCATCTTCTGCAAACAGTTCGATATGATCGATAATGCCGTCATGTTCACCACGGATGCCTGCACGATCTAACCCTTCACGGATTGCCCATGCGTACTCCGTCAATTCAGGGATCTTTTCCGGCGAGACCGCGAACGGATGATCGTTGACGAGGAAAAACCAGTTGCCGCCCCAGGCGATATCACCCGTTACCGTACCGTGGACGGTTTCAACCTGTACCTGCTTACGCCAGCGGTAGGCCGGCACGTTTTCGACCGAGACGCTGCCATCTTCATGCAGCGTGGCGGTCACATCGCCCACCGGCGTTTCAATCAGATGTTTACCGGGTTGAATGCGCCCAAGCCATGCCAGCGAGGCAATCAGCCCGATGGTGCCGTGACCGCACATGTTCAGAAAGCCGCAGTTGTTAAAGAAAATGACTCCCGCCGTGGCCTGTGGCGAAACCGGTTCACAGAGCAATGCACCGACCAGCACGTCGTTACCGCGTGGCTCAAGAATAATGGCTTTACGCCAGTCGTCGTAGTCGCGGGAAAAGCGCTCCCGACGCTCGCTCATGCTCCCCGTTCCCAGATCCGGAAAGCCGTCGATGACCAGGCGAGTGGGTTCACCGCCGGTGTGAGAATCAATCACTCTCAGTTCACTGTACTGCGCTGTCATAGGATCTCCGGGAAGTTAATATTTTGTTGCTAAATGCTGACGCAAGCCTTGCGTCCCGGCTTGATCGCTTTCGTCACCGCAAATGACGAAATCAGCATAATGGCCGCCGTCATCGTTAAGTCGTTATCATATTTATTTGTTATTAATCATTTCGTTAGTGGTGTGGTAAACCAAAAAAGGCAACCGCGCCAGTGGCTGGAAAAGGGGAAGTTATAAATCTACGGCAGGATCGCAAAACGCAGTAAGGATGCTTGCTTGGTTAACAAAAAGTTAATAAATATTCAGATCACTAATCGGGAGGAAGCATGATGTCCTGTGTGATTAATGATGTGCGGGCCCCGTCGCCGGTGCCGGAAGTGGCTGAACTTAGCCAGATATGTGAGGGGTTGGCGCGCCAGCGTCCGGACAATATCCAGACATTGCTCCATGCGATGGCATTGATTGCGCCGCTGCTCAATGCCATTCCGAATGTGGTTTTTTTTATCAAAGATGTGCAGGCCCGCTATTTGATGGTCAATATGACCCTGGCACGACGCTGCGGGTTTAAGACGGTGGTTTCTCTGCTGGGTAAAACCTCTGCTGATGTTTTCCCTTCAGCGCTTGGGCTGGGCTATACCGAGCAGGATATGCGGGTGCTGCGCGAAGGGGTAACGCTGCGCGATCAGCTGGAAATGCATCTCTACAACGGTCGTGAACGCGGCTGGTGTTTGACTCAGAAGCTGGCGCTGCGGGATGCGCAGGGCCAGGTCATCGGTATGGCGGGGATTTCACACGACCTGCAGGAAGCGCAGGCGCGTCACCCGGCGTGGCAGCGGCTGGCGATCGTCGACGATCATATCCGCAACCATTATCACCGTCCCATCGCGATGGAAGAACTAACCGCCCTGAGCGGCATGTCGGTGGCGCAAATTGAGCGCTACTGTAAGCGTATTTTTCATCTCACTCCGCGCCAGATGATCCACAAAGTTCGGCTGGAAAAAGCCACCGAACTGCTGGCGGGCGATACGCCGATTACCGATATTGCGTTGCAGTGCGGTTATACCGATCACAGCGCGTTTAGCCGCCAGTTTAAGGCGATGACGGGCTCTACGCCGCGTGATTTTCGCATTACGCTTGCCGGGTAAGACATACTCACTGTGCTAATTTCGTCATCAAAGAGGAAGAAAACCACCAAGCAGTCGGTCGCCTGAAACGTCAATCTGTCAGTGAATATTCACCATTCATTCACTTTCAATTAACAAATTGACGACAAGGAACCGAACATGAGCAAGAAAGCCATTCACTGGAGCGGTGTATTCCCGGCAGTCAGCACCCAGTTTCGTAGCGATTATTCCCTGGATCTGGATGCCACCCACACGGTGATGAAAAACCTGGTCAAGGATGGTGTTTCTGGCCTGGTGGTGTGCGGCAGCGTGGGGGAGAACACCTCTCTGACCACGCAGGAAAAGCTGCAGATCATCGAAGTAGCGAAAGATGCTGCGGGCGGTCAGATCCCGGTCATTGCGGGGGTGGCCGAATTCACCACCGCGTTTGCACAGAAGATGGCGAAAGAGGCAGAGCGCGTGGGCGTCGACGGTATTATGGTGATGCCTGCGCTGGTGTATTCCTCAAAACCGCATGAAACAGCGGCCCACTTCCGCAGTGTGGCTACGGCTACCGACCTGCCTATCATGGTGTACAACAACCCGCCGATTTACAAAAACGACGTGACGCCGGACATCCTGGCGACGCTGGCCGACTGCGACAACATCGTCTGCTTCAAAGACTCCTCCGGCGATACCCGCCGTTTTATCGACTTACGCAACTCCGTTGGCGACCGCTTTGTGCTGTTCGCTGGGCTGGATGATGTGGTGGTCGAGAGCATTGCCGTTGGGGCGGAAGGCTGGATCTCCGGAATGTCGAACGCCTTCCCGCGTGAAGGGGAGACGTTGTTCCGCCTGGCGAAACAACAGCGTTATGAGGAAGCGATGGCGCTTTACCGCTGGTTTATGCCGTTGCTGCATCTGGATGCGCGTCCGGATCTGGTGCAGTGCATCAAGCTTTGTGAAGAATTGCTGGGGCGCGGCAGCGCCATTACCCGTCCACCGCGTCTGGCGCTGGAAGGGGATACCCGTGCGCAAGTGGTGGCGATTGTTGAGAAGGCGCTGGCGACCCGTCCACAGCTGCCGGATGTCGGCCTTTAAGTAAAGGAGTGATGATGACGCTACCTCTCTCTGTTTCGGGTCAGCAGTTTATCGCCGGACGTCGCGTGGCAAGCGGTGAGGCGACGCTGCCAAGCCTGCGTGCCGCTGACGGCAAGCTGACCGGATACCATTTTTACCCGGCCTCTCGTGAGGAGGCCGCCGCCGCGGCGGAGGCGGCTGACCAGGCGTTTCCTGTCTATTCACAGACTGCGCCGGACGTGCGTGCCCGCTTTCTCGACACCCTTGCCGACGAGCTGGATCTGCTCGGTGAGGATTTTTTCGCCATAGCCCACCAGGAAACGGCGCTGCCGCTGGCGCGGTTACAGGGAGAGCGTACCCGTACCAGTAATCAGCTGCGCATGTTTGCCGGGGTGCTGCGTCGGGGTGATGCCTTTGGCGTACGTATTGATACCGCACTCCCTGACCGCCAGCCGCTGCCGCGCCCGGACCTGCGTCAGTATCTGACCGCGCTTGGCCCGGTGGCGGTGTTCGGGGCCAGCAATTTTCCGCTGGCCTTTTCTACGGCAGGGGGCGATACCGCATCCGCGCTGGCGGCGGGTTGCCCGGTGGTAGTTAAGGCCCATCCCGGGCATATGGCGACGGCGGAATTGACTGCACAGGCGATTGTGCGTGCGGTCGCGGCATCTGGCCTGCCTGCGGGCGTTTTTAACATGATTTTCGGTACCGATATTGGCGCGGATCTGGTTCGCCATCCGGCGATTCAGGCGGTGGGCTTTACCGGTTCACTGCGCGGCGGTAAGGCGCTCTGGCAGCTGGCGCAGCAGCGTCCGCAGCCGATCCCCGTCTTTGCGGAAATGTCGGCCATTAACCCGCTGATTATTCTGCCGCAGGCCGTCGCCACACGGGCAGAAACGCTGGCTAACGAGCTGGTGTCCTCTTTCACTTTGGGATGTGGGCAGTTTTGTACCAAGCCGGGGCTGATCCTTGTCTTACGCGGCGAGGGTATGTCCCGCTTCACGCAGTCATTGAAGGACGCGGTTGACCAGGCACCGGTACAGATCATGCTGAATGCCCCGACGCTTGCCCATTTTGAAGATGGTGTCAGCGCGCTTGAGGCACATCCGCATATTCAGCGTTTGGCAGGGTCTGATGAATCGGTCATCGGCTGCGCGCAGGCTCGGCTGTATCAGGCTCCGGCTTCACTGCTGCTGGCACAGGATCCACTGTTACAGCAGGAGGTGTTTGGCCCGCTGGCGGTGTTGGTCGAGGTTGCCGATGAGGCGGAGTTGCAGTCCATTTTGCGCGTGATTCCGGGCCAGTTGACGGCAACCGTGCACGCCGAATCTGATGATGGGCCGCTGGCGCAGCGCCTGCTGCCAGCCCTCACTGAAAAAGCGGGACGCGTTTTGTTTAACGGTTATCCGACCGGCGTTGAGGTCTGTGATGCCATGGTGCACGGCGGTCCGTGGCCTGCCACCACCGATGCTCGCGGTACTTCGGTAGGGACGCAATCCATCGACCGTTTTTTACGCCCGGTATGCCTGCAAAATGTGCCTGCCGCGCTGCTTCCGCCTGCTGTCCAGGATGACAACCCTCTGAACCTGCTGCGCCTGATTAACGGGCAGTGGACCCGGGAAGCCATTTCCCCCTCTGTTGACTAAAGGGCATGACCATGACGATTCACTCTACGCACCAAACACAGGCCCGCGTTGCTGAGGTGGGTAAATTTAAAAAGCAGCTAACGCTAACCGACCTGACGTTTATTGGGCTTGGGGCTATCTTCGGTTCCGGCTGGCTGTTTGCCGCAAGCCATGTAGCATCGATTGCCGGACCTGCGGGCATTGCCTCGTGGGTCATCGGCGGGATTGCCGTTCTGCTGCTGGGGATTGTCTATTGTGAGCTGGGCGCGGCACTGCCTCGTGCCGGGGGGATTATCCGTTATCCGGTTTTTTCCCACGGTGAGTTGATGGGGTATCTGCTTGGATTTATTACGCTGATTGCGTTTTCAAGCCTCATCTCCATAGAGATTGTTGCCGCGCGGCAGTATGCGGCAGCATGGTTCCCGATGCTGACTCAAACTGGCTCAAGCGACCCAACGCTGCTGGGATGGATAGTGCAGTTTTTGCTGCTGTGTTTGTTCTTCGGGCTGAATTACTACAGCGTAAAAACGTTTGCCCGTTCCAATAACATCATCAGTATTCTGAAATTTTTGGTGCCGTTGGCGGTCGTTGTGACGCTATTTACCTTTTTTAAACCTGAGAACCTGCACGTTCAGGGGATTGCACCCTTTGGTATGTCGGGCGTTGAGGCTGCGATTAGCGCCGGTGGGATCATCTTCGCCTACCTGGGGTTGACGCCAATTATTTCGGTGGCGAGTGAAGTAAAGAATCCACAGCGTACCATCCCGGTGGCGCTGATTTTATCCGTGGTGCTGTCGACGATTATTTACGTGCTGTTGCAGTTGGCATTTCTTGGCAGTATTCCGACCGATATGCTGGGTGGCGGCTGGGCAGAGATCAGCAAGCAATTTTCGCTGCCGTACCGGGACATCGCCATTACGCTCGGTATGGGCTGGCTGGCGTTTATGGTGGTGTGCGACGCGATTGTCTCCCCAAGTGGTACCGGCAATATCTACATGAACGCCACGCCGCGCGTGATTTATGGCTGGGCCAAAGCAGGCACCTTCTTTAAGACGTTTACCCACATCGATAAAGAGTCTGGTATTCCGCGTCCGGCGCTGTGGCTGACCTTTGCATTGTCTATCTTCTGGACATTGCCGTTCCCGTCATGGGAACAGTTGATAAGCGTGGTGTCGGCGGCGCTGGTACTGAGCTACGCCATTGCCCCGGTCACGGCGGCGGGGCTACGCCGTAATGCACCGGATTTGCCGCGCCCATTCCGCGTGCGGGCCTTCGGGATTATCGGTCCGGTGTCGTTTGTGATTTCGGCGCTGATTGTATTCTGGTCTGGCTGGGGCACGCTGTCATGGCTGCTGGGGCTGCAGATTGTGATGTTTGTCGTCTATGTACTTTGCAAATCAAAAGTGCCGGTGCATACCGTGAGTCTGGCACAGCAGGTGAAGTCGTCTCTGTGGCTTATCGCCTTCTACGCGCTGATTATGCTCTTCTCCTGGCTGGGCAGTTTTGGGGGCTCAGGGGTGATTGGTCATCCGTGGGATACGGTGGTGGTAGCGGTGATGTCGCTGGGAATTTACTACTGGGGCGAGCGAACCTGTCTGCCGCAGGCTAACTTTACTGGTGATGAAGAAGAGTAAAGGAGTCGGTCATGGAGATGGTAAACCTCTCGTTAACAGAGGCTTATGCGCTGGCATATAAGGTGCTGCGCGGGAACGGATTCAGTGAAGTGCATGCCGTGGCGATCGCGACAAACGTGACCCACGGTGAGCGTGATGGCTGTGCCTCGCATGGTTTGTGGCGGTTGCTGGGGATTGTGGAGACGCGACGTAAAGGAAAGGTGTCACCTGACGCTGAGCCGGTTATCACCGATACCGCGCCGGCCATTGTGAAGGTGGACGCCGGTGGGGCATTTTCCCTGCTGGCATTCGAGCGCGCGCTTCCACTGCTGATAGAAAAGGCGCGCCACAGCGGTATTGCTGCCCTGGCGATTAACCGCTGTGTGCACTTTTCGGCGTTGTTTGCCGACGTTGAGCCGCTCACCGAGGCGGGGCTGGTGGCGCTGGCGACGACACCCAGCCATGCGTGGGTTGCTCCCGCAGGCGGGACGCAGCCGCTTTTTGGCACTAACCCGATAGCATTTGGCTGGCCGCGTGAAGAAAAACCCCCGTTTATCTTCGATATGGCCACCAGTGCAGCGGCACGGGGTGAGATCCAGCTCCATCAACGGGCAGGAAAAGCGGTGCCGGAAGGGTGGGGGATTGACGGTGACGGTCAGGCCACCACCGACGCGCAGGCGATCCTCGACGGTGCGATGTTGACGTTTGGCGGGCATAAAGGGTCGGCACTGGCGGCGATGGTGGAACTGCTTGCCGGACCGCTCATCGGCGATATGACCAGCGCGGAATCGCTGGCGTGGGATAAGGGGGCTGGCGGGTTGCCCTATGGTGGCGAGCTGATTCTGGCCCTGGACCCGGCCCGCTTTCTGGGATGGGAGGCTCCGCAGCATCTGGCACGTGCCGAGAGACTCTTTGCCGATATGCAGTGGCAAGGGGCGCGTTTGCCGGGCGAGCGTCGCTATCTTTCCCGTACGCGTACAACTCGCGACGGTGTGGAAATAGCCCATTCTCTGTTCAAGGATATATCCGCGTTAGTGAAATAATTATCGCGAGAACAGGAGGGATGATGTCCCTCCTGTTATACGTGTATCGTTACATATTCCTTTTTCACACTGTATTTCGAGCGTAAAGTCGCCCTGCCAGGATCTATGCAGAGAGGGAAATCGGGTATGGTGACGGAGAATTCACAGAGTATTAAACATAACTGTTCAGGTAGAATTCGGTAAGCCAGAATTAACATGATTAATCCTTACCATTATTTATACGTAAAGGTAAGTAAATCATAACGATAACCCATATAAAAATGCCAATAATTTTTATGGGCCAGGGTTCAAACAAGGCGAAACAGGCGAGGATTCCTGCGCTCAGCAATGGTCCGGATAATAGGTCAAGTACTCCATCCAATAGACGCATTTTCGTGGGTAAAAACCTGCTTACGATAGAAACGATAATATAAATACTCCCTACGATGATAATAACGGCAAGGGTTTTATCTTGCCATGAATCGAATTAGAACAAGCAAATTAAACATAAGGTAACTACATAACCGCTAAGAGTTATATTTATTATCGGAATAGTAAACTTACTCATATCATTATGCCTCGGTAGTTTTATTTACATTATTGTTATGAATGTTTTCTTTACCAGATATAGCACTCAATCACTACATTATGTCTTCCTGGTACATTACTACTAACGGCATGATATTTATTTTATCTGAAAATAGACTTTATACGGTAGTCATCTTTATTCTTCGTGATTCCCCTGGAGTACGATAAGCAAGCAAATCATTGAGGGAAGAAGGGGGACTGATGGATACAGTAGAGGAACTCAACGGAACATACTTTTATAAAGGGGTCTGTAACATTTCTGCAGGTGAGCTATTTTTCTGGATCTTCCTCGATAAAATTGATGAACAATTTGGGGGAATTAAAGATGTGGTAACAATGTCATGTATCATTCTTGGGTTACCATTGCTGAAAACACGGGGTAAACCATATGGGGCAACACAAGGCACATCAATTGCCTCCAAATATTCTCGTGAGTTTCTTAACGTTACATTGTCCGTCAGGCTTCCTACCATCACCAATGCCAGTATCAAATATTTAAAACCAATGATGACTAACAATCTTGGGGCATTCGTTGGACGAACAATTCCTGTGATTGGTTGGGCATTACTCGCAAGTGATGTCGCCCAAATTGTCTATAAAACGGTGAATACCTACAACACCATTGCCAGAGAGGAAGATCGCGTATGGTGACTGATAACGAGGTATTAGAATTTTTTCGGGGAGAGTTATCTCTCGCGGTAACGTTTACTTTCAAGCCTATCCCGATTGAACTTGATACGCCGCTGCAAGGTTACGCTGAATGGGATGAATTACCGTATGCCATTGAAGATTTTGGAGAGAAATATAACGTTGATGTTTCAGTCATTGATTTCGAGGCCTATTACCCGTGGGAAAGAGAGTCGGTCTATCGAAAGTGGTTTACCAAAGAACCCATCAAACAAGTGTCAAAACCGCTTACTGTGCGTATGTTCGCAGAATCAGCCAGAGCAGGTCACTGGTTATATGATTGATTACAAGGAGTTTTAAAAATGGCTGTACCCGTTCATTTATTTTTAAAAGATGATGGTGGCGCGATGATTCGTGGAGGTTCAGATGTCCGGGGACGTGAAGGCAGTATTGAGCTCCGTGGTCTGACACATAACCTTAGCATTCCAACAGATGGTGCCACCGGGAAGCTAACCGGCACACGCCAACATGGCCCATTTCTATTTGACAAAGAGATCGACTCCTCCAGCCCATACCTTTACAAAGCAGTTGCGACAGGTCAGACACTTCAAAGTGCGGAACTTAAGTTCTATCACATAAACGACGCAGGCCAGGAAGTGGAATATTTTAATACCCTACTTGAAGGTGTAAAAGTTGTATCAGTGACACCAATCGTGCATGACACACGTACGGTAACGGGAACCGGGCATTTGGAAAGCGTACAACTGCGCTATGAAAAAATCACCTGGTGTATTGTAGATGGCAATATTCAATATACCGACGCCTGGAACGAACGTACTACGGCATAACAAAGATGGCGCAATAACCCCTAATAAAGGCGCCACAGGCGCCTCAAGGACACTCTTACCCCTTCAACGTTTTCCCCGCAATCACCGCGATAAACTCCAGCACCTGTTTTTGTTTGCGTGCTGACAGCTTTTCTACTTTGCGCAGCGATTTCATCAGCGCTGACTCTTCGGGCTGGGGCGTTTGGGCGGTGAGCACGATGCAACCTTGCATTACGCGCACATCAACGCGGGTGCCGGTGTCGAATCCGGCGGCTTTCAGCCACTGTCCTTTCATTACAATGGATGGAAACTGGACGTACTTCACCGGCAAACGGCTGTAATCGGGATAACGGCTCGCATATCCCACCTTCAGGCGACGGTTATCTGTGGCGTGCACTTCTGGATCAAACGAAACTGCAATACAATTCGTATCAGTCATGGTGGCTATTCTCGTGAAATAGTTACTGTGATTAGCGATGCGCAGGTGTTGGCGCACCTTCGCATCGCGCTAATAAAACCCCTGTAAATTACGCCAGTAAACTGGGGGAAGTCCAGATGTAAATAAGATGAAATAAGCGCGAATAGCACGCTTTCGGAATAAATAGAAAACGCCTTTACCCCAATAAATCCGGTATTATTCACCGTATAAATCCATTCCCCTCCAGTCCGCCAAATACGGCCATTTCCAGAAAATAGCGCTCCTCTGCATCAGGCCAAAAATGCGATCTAACTCACTGAAGCAAATAGCAAACTCTGAAACAACACCGTTTTGTACACTTTGCTTTACACTTTTAGTGATGTAAATCACAAATATCACTCCGTGAAGTGATCCGACTCTCACAAAATGAGGTGTACTCATTCAGCAATACATTACGATCACAGCCTGGAAAGTTAAGTTTTCAGTATTTCCGCTCTCCGCAGACACACTACGACGAATGGCAAATCGAAACGCAAAAAAAAACTTGTTGAATATTAACGGGTAAAAAAAGGCGTGTGATTTGCATCACTCACATTTACAGCTTTTTAAATTATTGCCAGTGATTAATGTTGACCGGGCTATTTCCATAATCAATCAAATCTTGCATAGTGCCTCCACATTATTTCTCCCCCTGGCTCAGGAGGCGAATAGTTATATTTCATCAGAATTTATTGATGAACCAGGTATGCTTTACTTCACATTAATACGTACATGACCACTGTTACTGGAGAAACAAAATGAATTATCCGGCAGAACCCTTCCGTATTAAAAGCGTTGAAACTGTATCTATGATCCCGCGTGATGAGCGCCTTAAGAAAATGCAAGAAGCGGGTTACAATACTTTCCTGTTAAATTCGAAAGATATTTATATTGACCTGCTGACCGACAGTGGCACCAACGCAATGAGCGACAAGCAGTGGGCCGGAATGATGATGGGTGATGAAGCGTACGCGGGCAGCGAAAACTTCTATCATCTGGAAAGAACCGTGCAGGAACTGTTCGGCTTTAAACATATTGTTCCGACTCACCAGGGCCGCGGCGCAGAAAACTTATTATCACAACTGGCTATTAAACCAGGGCAATATGTTGCTGGTAATATGTATTTCACTACTACCCGTTATCACCAGGAAAAAAATGGTGCGGTGTTTGTCGATATCGTTCGTGACGAAGCGCACGATGCCGGTCTGAATATTGCGTTTAAAGGTGATATCGATCTTAAAAAATTACAAAAGCTGATTGATGAAAAAGGCGCAGAGAATATTGCGTATATTTGCCTGGCAGTGACGGTTAACCTCGCGGGCGGCCAGCCGGTCTCCATGGCGAACATGCGTGCGGTGCGTGAACTGACGGCAGCACACGGCATTAAAGTGTTCTACGACGCTACCCGCTGCGTGGAAAACGCCTACTTTATCAAAGAGCAAGAGCAGGGCTTTGAGAACAAGAGCATCGCCGAGATCGTGCATGAGATGTTCAGCTACGCCGACGGTTGTACCATGAGTGGTAAAAAAGACTGTCTGGTGAACATCGGCGGCTTCCTGTGCATGAACGATGACGAAATGTTCTCTTCTGCCAAAGAGTTAGTCGTGGTGTACGAAGGGATGCCATCTTACGGCGGTCTGGCCGGACGCGACATGGAAGCCATGGCGATTGGCCTGCGTGAAGCCATGCAGTATGAGTACATCGAGCACCGCGTGAAGCAGGTTCGCTACCTGGGCGATAAGCTGAAAGCCGCTGGCGTACCGATTGTTGAACCGGTGGGCGGTCACGCGGTATTCCTCGATGCGCGTCGCTTCTGCGAGCACCTGACGCAAGATGAGTTCCCGGCACAAAGTCTGGCCGCCAGCATCTATGTGGAAACCGGCGTACGCAGTATGGAACGCGGAATTATCTCTGCGGGCCGTAATAACGTGACCGGTGAACACCACAGACCGAAACTGGAAACTGTGCGTCTGACTATTCCACGTCGTGTTTATACTTACGCACATATGGATGTCGTGGCTGACGGTATTATTAAACTTTACCAGCACAAAGAAGATATTCGCGGGCTGAAGTTTATTTACGAGCCGAAGCAGCTGCGTTTCTTTACTGCACGCTTTGATTACATCTAAAAAATAGTTATGGCCCCATCACATGATGGGGCTTTTTTGTATTCTTTTTCCATGAACAGGAAGCCTTTGCGGTGCCCGTTACCGTGACATAACTAAAAAAAAGAAAACCCTGACTCCGACATTTTTATTATCCGCATGATGTACAAATGACAGCTGTAATTATAACGAATAGTCTACAGGAACATTTATCATGGATATTAATGCCATTGAGCGACAGAGTAGTACCCCCGGACTGATTAGCGGAACCATGTTGGTTATCGCAACCGTAGTGGGTGGCGGGATGTTCTCCCTGCCGATTGCGATGGCCGGCGTATGGTTCCCCGGTGCGTCTGTTATTCTTCTGTTTATCGCCATTATGATGTTATTAACCGGTCTGATGCTGGTTGAAGTTAATCTGCATTATGGCGCCGGTGCCAGTTTTAATACCTTTACTCAGGATTTATTAGGCCGTAAGTGGAATATCGTGGTCGGTATCGCTTTCGGCTTTGTGCTGTATATTCTGACCTATGCCTATATTTCCGGATCGTCAGCGGTGATGGCGCAAACCGTGTTCAAATACAGCGGCGTGCGCTTTCCGGCGAATATCTCGGTGGTGATCGTCAGTATGCTGGTCGGCGCGATTGCCTGGTATAGCTCCTTGCTGGTCGGACGTATCACTACCGTGTTGATTATCGGTAAGTTTATTGCGTTCTTTGCTACTTTCTCTGGACTGGTTGGTCATATTGAGGTGGCGAAACTTGTCGACAGCGTGGCGGTGGCGCTGCCCAACTCACAGTACCTGCCTTACATTCTGATGACGCTGCCGTTCTGTATTATCTCGTTTGGTTTTCACGGTAACGTGCCGAGCCTGGTCAAGCTGTATGGCAAGAGTGGGGTCCCGAATATCACGCGTTCGATTATCATCGGTACGCTGTTTGCCCTGCTGCTGTATATCTTCTGGCTGGGCGTCACGATGGGTAACATCAGCCGTTCCGCGTTCCCGCCAATTATCGCCAAAGGCGGCAATATCGATGTGTTTGTCGAGGCCATCAGCGAGCTGTTCACCAGCCGCTATATGGATCTGATCCTGACCTTCTTCGGCAACTTCGCAGTAGCCAGTTCTCTGCTGGCGGCGACGCTTGGCTTGTTCGATTATATCGCCGACCTGTTTCACTTCCCGGATGACGGCATGGGCCGCCTGAAAACCGCGCTGGTGACCTACTTCCCGCCAGCCGCCGTGTGCTTCTTCTTCCCGAACGGTTTTGTGCACGCGATTGGCTACGCCGGTCTGGCCTTTACCATCTGGAGCGTGATCCTGCCGCCGTTCCTGGTAAAAGCCGCGCGGAAACGTTTCCCGACCGCCAGCTATACCGCGCCTTGTAATAACACCGTGCTTAACCTGGTGATTGTCTGCGGAGCGGTTGTCTATCTGACGGTTGTTCTCGACGTATTTGGTCTGCTGCCAACGTTTCGTTAGACGGAGTTAAAATGAAAAACGTGTTGTCTGTTCAGTCGTCAGTCGTTTATGGCTATGCCGGAAATAAAGCCGCTGTGTTGCCGATGCAGCTCTCGGGGATCGATGTCTGGCCGTTTTACACCGTACAGTTTTCCAACCACACCCAGTACGGGATGTGGCAAGGCATGGCGATGCCGCACGGCGAGCTGAGCGCCATCATCAGCGGGCTGGATGATCTGCAAAAGCTGGCGCAATGCGACGCCGTGCTGTCCGGGTATCTCGGGGATAAACGCCATTGTGAAGAGGTGAAGCATGCGGTCACCACCATTCGTCAGCGTAATCCGCAGGCGCTCTATTTTTGCGATCCGGTGATGGGCGATCCGCAAAAAGGCTGCATTGTCGCGCAGGGCGTAGAGTCCTTTTTTGTCGATGACGCCATTCAACTGGCTGACATTATGGGGCCGAATCTCTATGAACTGGGCGTGCTGACGGGCAGACAACTGCGTGGTTTTGATGAGGTGGTGGAAGCAGCGCAGCAGCTGGTGGCGTGGGGTGTGAAGAAGGTACTGGTGAAGCATCTCGGCGACTGTTCGTGGGACAAACAGGCGTTTGAAATGCTGCTGGTGACGCCGGAACAGGCATTACACATTGCCCGACCGCTGTATACCTTTGCCAAAATGCCGGTGGGCGTTGGGGATCTGATTTGCAGCGTGATGCTGGCCTCACTGCTCAATGGTTATGAGGACAAGCTGGCGCTGGAGCGGACTACCAGTGTCGTCGATGCGGTGATGCGACTGACAAAAGAGCATGATTCGTACGAACTGCGGCTGATAGATGCGCGTCACCAGATAATGGATCCGCAGATTCGCTATCAGGCAACGGTGATCTGACGCCGCAAGGAGGCCCTATGTTTCTGACATTGCTGCGGCTTCAGCATCCTTTGGTCTACCGTTTCGCGTGGCTTCGTCTGTGGGTAGCGGTGTTAAGAGCATGCGGTCTGCGTAAGAGAAAGGGGTGAGCATTTTATGCTACTGTCGCTGCCGGATGCGGCTAGCGCCTTATCCGGCCTACAAATGAGCGTGAAACACAGGCCTACAAATGAGTGTGAAACGTAGGCCTGATAAGCGAAGCTCCATCAGGCATAAGTGCCCGGTATTACACGCGGAAGTAGCGTGGTGGAATCAACGCGGAAAAGGCGTCGAACTTCTTCACCATCTTTTTCCAGAACAACATAACAACAATCCTCGATTTGAAACATCGGCGCTATTTTAGTCAGCGCCGACAAATCGTAAAGCCTGTCGCCTTGTTCCGTTCCTGGGGCGGTGTAAACCTTTTTGGTCACTGTGTCGTCAAATACGATTGCCGCGAATTTGACGGGGTTGACAATGGCTTACGCCATAAACCAGTAATAAAAGAGGCCAACCTTTAAGCCGAGGATCACAATGTAGGCGCAGCAGTATTTCATGGTGCCAGACATGATCTGGTTGGCCTGACCGTCCATTTTGGTGGCAGAAACCGCGATGGCGATGCTTTGCGGCGAAATCATTTTCCCCCCGGTAGCGCCAGAGGTATTGGCCGCTGCCAGCCAGTTGGGATCGATATGTAACTTGCTGGCAGCTATGGTTTGCAGCTTGCCGAACAGAATGTTCGAGTTGGTATCGCTGCCGGTAACGAATGTGCCCAGCGCGCCAATTACCGGGGCGAGGAAGACGTACGAGCTGCCGGTCAGATCGACAATCGACTGAGCCAGCGTGGAGATAATCCCGCTGAGATCCATCACCGTGGCCAGCGCGACGATCGCCATAATTGCGACGATAGAGTTTTTAAGCTGGAAAATCGTTTTGATAAATACTTCCAGCATCCCGCGTGCGGACGCTCCCTGAATAAAACCGCCGATAATGGTCGCAAAGATGATCAGCATCCCTGGTGTGGTCACCCATTCAACTTTTAACGCCATTGTTTTGCCGTCAGCCAACGTGAAATGCAGCACCGAAGCCAGTTGGGACGCCGCGCCTTTTATTGTCGGGAACAGCGGCGAACACAGCAGGATAAACACAAAAATAAACAGATAAATAGAGCCAACCCGGAACAACACTTTTGCCGAGCGCGGCGTGGTTTCGCGGGTATGGCTGACCTCAATGCGCCATTCGGGATCGGTTTTCCCTTTGCGCAGGCGACTGACCATCGCCACGGCAAACAGGCTGACCAGGCTACCGGCAAAGGCGGGTAATTCCGCGCCAAGATGGATGGCGACAAAATATTGCGGAACCAGCGTGGAAATGCCGCAAATCAACGTGATCAGAAATACGCCGCGAATGGCTTTCAGGCCGCCGCCAATAATGCAGACAATGACAAACGGCAGCAGGATATTAAACAACGCGAGCTGCAGAATAATAGTTCCGCCTAAGGTATAAACCGGCAGATTAACCTGCTCTGCCAGAATAGAAACCGGGATCCCAACCGCGCCAAATGCGGTCGGAACGGTATTTGCCACGAGAGAGGCAATCGCCGCCTTCAACGGGTTGAATCCCAGCGCAATGAGAATGCCGATCGGAATAGCGACCGCTGTGCCATAGCCCGCCGCGGCTTCAAGAAATCCACCAAAACACCATGAAATCAGCAGCACCTGAATACGCTTATCTTCGCTAATGCTGGCGAGAATATCGCGCAGAATATCCAGCGCTTTGGTCGCCTGCATGACGTTATAACTGAAGATAGCGCCGAGGATAACAATTACGATCGGCCATAGTCCCTTCAGTGCGCCATAGCCTATCGCGGCTTTCAGATTCTGTACGGGCATCTCCCAGAATATTGCCGATAGTGCAGCGGTGAATACCAAAGAGATCAGTACGGAATAATGGATGGGCATTTTTAATTTCAGTATTAAAAATACCATCAGCAGCAAAGGAGAGAGTGCCAGAGCAAACATTAAATATTCGTGCATTACAATTCCCGATTTACTTTTTTAGACTTAACTATATTTAGGGGGAAGGAAGCTACCTTAATAATAAAATAAAAAATGCAAACTGAATCGCTTCAGTGAAATAAAGTCACAAAGGTTAATAATTGTATAAATAATGTTATTTTTTTATTAAATATGAATAACCACTAAATATAATAATACCCATTAGAGTTAATCATTAATAGGTATGAAACGGTCTTTGCAATAAATGAAATAAGCGTTTTGGCATCCAGTAAAAGAACGGAGTATGAATTATGTGGTAGTGGTAATTTCATTAAAAAAATGTGAGCGGTGCCGAAAGAAATAAAATGGGGTATTGCATGTGGATATTGATTGAGGGAATATTCTGTTTTGTCATACAAATGAACTTATGGCCATTTTCACTGGCCCTGATATAAGGAGCGGAGAGCCGCCCTCCATGAAACATACTGATAATAAGACCTTTTTGACAACTCTTACCCAATTGGTTGGCCCTGCTCATATCCTCACCGAACCGTCAAAAACTGCGCGTTACCGTAAGGGTTTTCGCTCGGGTCAGGGTGATGCTCTGGCGGTGGTTATCCCCGGCTCTTTGCTTGAACTCTGGAAAGTCCTTAGCGCCTGCGTTGAGGCCGATAAAATAATCCTGATGCAGGCGTCGAACACTGGCCTGACTGAGGGTTCGACGCCCAATGGTAATGATTACGACCGCGAGATCGTCATTATCAGCACGCTGCGGCTGGACAGTCTGCATGTGCTGGATGAGGGTAAGCAGGTGCTGGCTTATCCGGGCACCACGCTGTATTCGCTGGAAAAGGCGCTGAAACCGTTTGGCCGTGAGCCGCATTCGGTGATTGGCTCTTCGTGCATCGGCGCGTCGGTTATCGGCGGTATCTGTAATAACTCCGGCGGTTCTCTGGTCCAGCGTGGCCCGGCTTATACCGAGATGTCGCTGTTTGCCCGTATTGATGAACAGGGACGCTTGCAGCTGGTCAATCACCTCGGCATTGAGCTAGGTCAGACGCCAGAGCAAATCCTTGCCCGGCTGGATAACAATGCGATTGAAGCCGTGCTCGTCAACCATGACGGGCGTCACGCGCACGATCACGACTATGTTAGCCGCGTGCGGGACATCAATGCCGACACGCCAGCACGTTACAACGCTGACCCGGATCGCCTG
The DNA here is from genome assembly GCF_002042945.1 of Citrobacter sp. A316. Classification (NCBI taxonomy): domain Bacteria; kingdom Pseudomonadati; phylum Pseudomonadota; class Gammaproteobacteria; order Enterobacterales; family Enterobacteriaceae; genus Citrobacter; species Citrobacter sp. A316. The sequence goes on along the minus strand of NZ_MVFZ01000002.1, from coordinate 325,808 downwards.
TTTGAATCCTCTGGCTGCGCGGGCAAGTTAGCGGTGTTTGCCGTACGTCTGGATACCTTTGAAGCCGAGAAGAACCAGCAGGTCTTTTATATCGGTACCAATCAGACTGATGTCCTGACTGAGATTCGCCGCCACATCCTGGCGAATTTTACAAACCTGCCGGTTGCTGGGGAGTATATGCACCGCGATATCTATGATATTGCAGAGAAATACAGCAAAGATACCTTCCTGATGATCGACAAACTTGGCACGGACAAAATGCCGTTCTTCTTCAACCTGAAGGGGCGTACCGAGGCCATACTTGAGAAGGTGAAGATCTTTCGCCCGCACTTTACCGACCGCGCGATGCAGGCTTTTAGCCATCTGTTCCCGAGCCATCTCCCGGCGCGGATGAAGACCTGGCGCGATAACTATGAACACCATCTGATGTTGAAAATGTCCGGCGAGGGTGTGGCCGAAGCCCAGGCATGGTTAACGGACTATTTTAAATCGGCCGAGGGCGCGTTCTTTACCTGTACCGCGGAAGAGGGCAGTAAGGCGTTTCTGCATCGTTTTGCCGCCGCGGGTGCTGCCATTCGTTATCAGGCCGTTCATTCTGACGAGGTTGAGGATATTCTCGCGCTGGATATTGCATTACGCCGCAATGATACCGAATGGTATGAGCATTTACCGGCGGAAATTGACAGTCAGTTGGTGCATAAACTCTATTACGGCCATTTTATGTGCCATGTATTCCATCAGGATTATATCGTTAAAAAAGGCGTAGATGCCCACGCGTTAAAAGAACAGATGCTGGAATTACTGCGCCAACGCGGAGCGCAATATCCGGCGGAACACAATGTCGGCCATCTGTATAAAGCGCCGGAAAATTTGGCACGTTTTTATCAGGAAAATGATCCGACCAACACTATGAACCCAGGTATTGGTAAAACCAGCAAACATAAAAACTGGGCATGAAATACGACTGAACTTTTGCTTGATATCGCGATATCAAGCGCAATAAACAGAAATGAAGCAATGGAGTAGTTATTGTGAATGTAAATTTCTTTGTTACCTGTATTGGTGACGCACTGAAATCACGGATGGCACGAGACTCCGTATTGCTGCTGGAAAAACTGGGTTGTCGCGTTAATTTCCCCGAGAAGCAAGGGTGTTGCGGTCAGCCAGCCATCAACAGCGGTTACATCAAAGAGGCGATCCCCGGGATGAAAAACCTGATCGCCGCGCTGGAAGACAACGACGATCCGATTATCTCCCCGGCGGGCTCCTGCACCTACGCGGTTAAAAGCTACCCGACGTATCTGGCCGATGAACCGGAATGGGCGCTGCGTGCTGAGAAAGTTTCCGCGCGTATGCAGGATCTCACCTCCTTTATCGTCAACAAACTGGGCGTGGTGGACGTTGGTGCCAGCCTGCAGGGGCGCGCTGTGTATCATCCTTCCTGTAGCCTGACCCGCAAACTGGGGGTGAAGGAAGAGCCGCTCACGCTGCTGAAAAACGTGCGCGGACTGGAGCTGTTGACGTTTGCCGATCAGGACACCTGCTGCGGCTTTGGCGGAACGTTCTCGGTCAAGATGGCCGAGATATCCGGTGAGATGGTGAAAGAGAAAGTCTTACATCTGATGGATGCAAAGCCGGAATATTTGATTGGCGCAGACGTCAGCTGCCTGCTGAACATTGGCGGCCGACTGCAACGGGAAGGCCAGCCGGTCAAAGTGATGCATATTGCTGAAGTGCTGATGAGCCGCTGAGGGGAAAGAGATGTCGATAAAAACCAGCGATGTAGAATTTAAACTGCGCATTCGTCAGCAGATAGAAGATCCGATCATGCGTAAAGCCGTGGCTAATGCGCAGGAGCGTATCGGCGCAAATCGGCAAAAAATGGTTGATGAGTTAGGCCACTGGGAAGACTGGCGCGATCGCGCCAGCCAGATCCGCGATCACGTTCTGAGCAACCTCGATGCTTACCTGTATCAACTCTCCGAGAAAGTGACGGAAAACGGCGGGCACGTCTATTTCGCCAAAACCAAAGAAGATGCCACTCGCTACATTTTGCAGGTTGCGCAAAGTAAAAATGCGCAGAAGGTGGTGAAGTCCAAGTCGATGGTGACCGAAGAGATCGGCGTCAACCATGTGCTGCAGGATGCTGGAATCCAGGTGATCGAAACCGATCTCGGGGAATATATCCTGCAACTGGATCAGGATCCGCCTTCGCACGTCGTGGTCCCGGCGATTCATAAAGATCGCTATCAGATCCGCCGCGTGTTGAATGAACGTCTGGGGTATGACGGCCCGGAAACCCCGGAAGCCATGACCTTGTTCATTCGTCAGAAGATCCGTGAGGATTTCCTCAGTGCTGAAATCGGCATCACCGGCTGTAACTTTGCCGTGGCGGAAACCGGCTCGGTGTGTCTGGTGACTAACGAAGGCAACGCACGCATGTGCACCACGCTGCCGAAAACGCACATTGCGGTGATGGGCATGGAACGTATCGCACCGACCTTTGCCGAGGTAGATGTGCTGATCACCATGCTGGCGCGTAGCGCCGTGGGTGCACGTCTGACGGGCTACAATACCTGGCTGACCGGCCCGCGCGAGGCGGATAACGTTGACGGACCGGAAGAGTTCCATCTGGTGATTGTCGATAACGGTCGCTCGCAGGTGCTGGGCTCAGAGTTTCGCGATGTGCTGCGCTGCATCCGCTGCGGAGCCTGTATGAACACCTGTCCGGCATACCGCCACATCGGCGGACACGGCTATGGCTCTATCTATCCTGGACCTATCGGCGCGGTGATTTCTCCGCTGCTCGGCGGCTATAAAGATTTTAAAGACCTGCCGTACGCCTGTTCTTTATGCACGGCCTGTGACAGCGTCTGCCCGGTGCGCATTCCTCTGTCAAAACTAATCCTGCGTCATCGCCGGGTGATGGCCGAGGAGGGCATTACCCCGAAAGCTGAGCGACGGGCGATCAAAATGTTCGCTTATGCCAATAGCCATCCGGGGCTGTGGAAAGTGGGGATGATGGCGGGCGCGCATGCGGCGAGCTGGTTTATCAATGGCGGCAAAACCCCGCTCAAGGTTGGCGCGATTGGTGACTGGATGGAGGCGCGCGACCTGCCTGATGCTGACGGCGAGAGCTTCCGTAGCTGGTTTAAAAAACATCAGGCGCAGGAGAAAAAGAATGGATAACCGTACCGCGTTTTTAAACACCATCGCTCAGGCGCTGGGTCGCCCGCTGCGTTTCGAACCGCAAGCGGATGCCGCGCCGGTTAACAACTATGCCAACGAGCGCCTGACCGAACTTAGCCCGCAGCAGCGCTGCGATGCGTTCATCCAGTTCGCCAGCGAAGTGATGCTGGCTCGATGCGAGCTGACTCGCGAGGACCAGGCCGCAGACGCGGCGTTACGCCTGTGTGAAGAATTGGGTCGACAGCCAGTGGTGTTGAGCGGCGACAGTCGGCTGGTGGATCTGGGTATCACCGAACGCTTGCAGCAGGAATGCAACGCCGTGGTTTGGGATCCAGCGCGAGGTAGCGAAAATATTACCCAGGCCGAACAGGCGAAAGTCGGCGTGGTGTATGCCGAATATGGCCTGACGGAGTCCGGCGGCGTGGTGCTGTTTTCCGCGCCCGAGCGTGGGCGTTCCTTGAGCCTGTTGCCAGAGTCCTCGATTTTCGTGCTGCGTAAAAGCTCCATTCTGCCGCGCGTGGCGCAGCTGGCAGAAAAACTGCATCAGAAAGCACAGGCCGGTGAGCGTATGCCATCGTGCATTAATATCATCAGTGGACCCAGCTCGACGGCGGATATTGAACTTATCAAGGTGGTTGGGGTACATGGCCCGGTGAAGGCGGTGTATCTGATTATTGAGGATTGTTGAGACAGGATGGAAAACCGCTCTGGCGCTGTGGGCCAGAGCGGTATCAACGTTATGCAATCATGCTGATGATCAACACGATAATCAGGCCAACCACGGAGTTCACCAACTCCAGCAGACCCCAGGTTTTCAGCGTATCCTTCACCGACAGGTCAAAGTAGCCTTTGAACAGCCAGAACGAAGCATCGTTAATATGGGTCAGGGTGTTGGAGCCCGCCGCCGTTGCCAGTACCAGCAACGCCGGGTCGACGCCGACCAGTTGACCGGTTGCCGGGTCGAGGATCGCTGCGCTAATAATCCCCGCCGCCGTCATGGCTGAGACCACGCCCTGACCCGTTGCCAGACGAATCAGTACGGTTATCAACCACGCCATGATGTACGGAGAAATATTGCCGTGCGACATCAGCATGCCGATGGTATCGCCGATGCCGGTATCGATAATGGTTTGCTTCAGTACGCCGCCTGCGCCGATGATCAGAATCACCATGGCGATGCTTTTCACCGCGTTTTCAAAGGCATTCATCACCCACTGCATGTCGTGACCGCGTGCGGTACCGAACAGCACGAAGGCGACAACCATGGCGATAAACATCGCAATCGGCGAGGAGCCTAAGAAGTTAACCACTTCCCACGCCTGCGTCCCTTTCACCAGCCAGATGTTGGCGATGGTGGTGGAGATCATGATGATCGCCGGGATTAGCGGCACCAGGATAGAAACACCGAAGGACGGCAGGTTGTTCTGGTCAACCGGTACGTCGGCTTTCATGAATGACGGCGTTGGACGATCGAGGTTGCCGAGGAATTTCGGCAGGATAAGCCCGGCGCAGATCACGCTCGGAATGGTCACCAGGATACCGTAGATGTAAACCATGCCCATGTCAGCGCCGTAGGCGTTAACCAGCGCGACCGGACCCGGCTGCGGTGGGAACAGTGAGTGGGCGGTGGTGGCGGCGGCAACGGCAGGAATCGCCAGCTTGAGGAACGGAATCTTCGCTTCCGCGGCAATGACGATCACCAGCGGTGCCAGCATAATAAACGCCACTTCATAGAACATCGCCAGACCGAAGATCAGACCAATAATGATCACCGACAGCTGCACATAACGTAGACCGAGTCGCGCCAGCAGCGTATGGGCAATCTGATGCGCCGCGCCGGAGTCAACCATCAGCTTACCGATGACTGCCCCGAATACCACGATAATCGCCAGCTCACCCAGCGTGCTGCCAAAACCGGATTTCATGGTGTGCAGTAGCTCCATTAAATCCATTCCCGCCAGCATACCGACCGAGAGTGCCGCCAGCAGCAGGGCGACCATCGAGTTTATTTTGAATCTTAAATTGAGCACCAGCATCAGGCCGATGCCGAATACAACCCACAGAATATTGAGAACGTGCATATAACGTCTACCTTACTTTGGTTGAACCATTATGATTTTGGTTGAGATGTTACATATATTGGTCAACCTATGATGCGATGAATGTCACATTGCGTTACATGTTTACATTAATACTGGCTTGCATGGCCGTAAAAAGGCGATCTAATCAGCAGGTATCGTGATTTGGTTAACCAATTTGGCGCTTTAGGTTGACATGTAATACCAAAAGGAGGAATTTATGTGCCATATCGTCGAGTCCATAACGTAAACGAGGAATAAAACATGGAACAGACATGGCGCTGGTATGGTCCTAACGATCCGGTCACCTTAGCGGATGTACGTCAGGCGGGTGCAACGGGCGTTGTTACCGCCTTGCACCATATCCCGAACGGGGAAGTGTGGACGGTTGATGAGATCCTAAAACGCAAAGCCATTATTGAGCAGGCGGGCCTGGTATGGTCGGTCGTCGAAAGCGTACCGATCCACGAAGACATTAAAACCCGTTCCGGCAACTATCAGCAGTGGATTGCCAACTACCAGCAAAGTCTGCGTAACCTGGCCCAGTGCGGCATTCGTACCGTGTGCTACAACTTTATGCCGGTTCTCGACTGGACCCGTACCGACCTGGAATACGTCCTGCCGGACGGCTCCAAAGCGCTGCGTTTCGATCAAATTGAATTTGCCGCCTTTGAGCTGCATATCCTCAAACGCCCGGGTGCGGAAGCGGACTACACCGCCGAAGAGATTGCGCAGGCGAATGAACGCTTCACCACCATGAGCGAAGAAGACAAAGCACGTCTGACTCGCAATATCATCGCCGGGTTGCCTGGCGCGGAAGAGGGCTACACACTCGACCAGTTCCGCCAGCATCTTGAACGCTATAAGGATATTGATAAAGCTGCGCTGCGTGAGAACTTTGCCGTCTTCCTGAAGGCGATTATTCCGGTAGCAGAAGAAGTGGGTGTGCGTATGGCGGTACACCCGGACGATCCGCCGCGCCCAATCCTTGGCCTGCCACGCATTGTTTCCACCGTGGAAGATATGCAGTGGATGGTCGATACGGTCAACAGCATGGCGAACGGTTTCACCATGTGTACCGGTTCGTACGGCGTACGTGCGGACAACGACCTGGTCGATATGATCAAACAGTTTGGCCCGCGCATTTACTTCACCCATTTGCGCTCCACGCTGCGTGAAGATAACCCGAAAACCTTCCATGAAGCGGCGCATCTTAACGGCGACGTCGACATGTACGAAGTGGTGAAAGCGATCGTTGAGGAAGAGCAGCGCCGTAAAGCCGAGGGCAAAGAGGATCTGATCCCTATGCGCCCGGACCACGGTCACCAGATGCTTGACGACCTGAAAAAGAAAACCAACCCAGGTTACTCCGCGATTGGTCGCCTGAAAGGCCTGGCGGAAGTGCGTGGCGTTGAGATGGCTATCCAGCGCGCTTTCTTTAGCAGCTAAAGCAGTGTTGCCGGTCGCCTGTCTGGCCGGCTTTTTTCTTTTCTCTCCGTTGGTCTTTCCGACGGGATCTGGAGTTCACGATGACAACGACAATTGCCAATAGCAACCTGCCGGTTGCACGCCCCGCATGGGACAGCTCTCGTCTGCAATCCCGCATTGTTCACCTGGGATGCGGCGCTTTTCACCGCGCGCATCAGGCGCTGTACACCCACCATCTGCTGGAAACCACCGACAGCGACTGGGGTATCTGTGAAGTTAACCTGATGCCGGGTAATGACTGCATACTGATTGAAAACCTGCGCAAGCAGCAATTGCTGTATACCGTGGCGGAAAAAGGCGCGGACAACACCGTGCTGAAAGTGATCGGCTCGATGAAAGAAGCGTTGCACCCGGATCTTGACGGTTGTGACGGTATTTTACAGGCTATGGCGCGCCCGCAGACGGCAATTGTCTCGCTGACGGTCACGGAAAAAGGCTACTGCACCGATGCCGCCAGCGGCCAGTTAGATCTCAATAACCCGCTGATTAAACACGATCTGGCGAATCCGGCCGCGCCGAAATCGGCGATTGGTTACATCGTACAGGCGCTGCATCTGCGTCGTGAGCAGGGGCTGGCGGCCTTTACCGTGATGTCCTGCGATAACGTGCGCGAAAATGGCCATGTGGCGAAAGTTGCGGTGCTGGGCCTGGCGCAGGCGCGCGACCCGCAGCTGGCGCAGTGGATTGAAGCGAACGCCACTTTCCCATGCACCATGGTCGACCGCATTGTTCCGGCGGCGACGCCAGAAACGTTGCAAGAGATTGCCGACCAGTTGGGCGTTTACGATCCGTGCGCTATCGCCTGCGAGCCGTTCCGCCAGTGGGTGATTGAAGACAACTTTGTTAACGGTCGCCCTGACTGGGACAAAGTCGGCGCGCAGTTCGTTGCCGACGTAGTACCGTTTGAAATGATGAAACTGCGCATGCTCAACGGCAGCCACTCTTTCCTCGCTTACCTGGGCTACCTCGGCGGCTATGAAACTATCGCCGATACCATGACCAATCCGGCGTACCGCAAAGCGGCGTTTGCGCTGATGATGCAGGAGCAAGCGCCGACGCTGTCGATGCCGGAAGGTACCGATCTCAACGCCTATGCGACGCTGCTGATCGAGCGTTTCAGCAACCCGTCTCTGCGCCACCGTACCTGGCAGATTGCGATGGACGGCAGCCAGAAACTGCCGCAGCGCCTGCTGGATCCGGTGCGTCTGCATCTGCAAAACGGCAGCGGCTGGCGCCACCTGGCGCTGGGCATCGCGGGCTGGATGCGCTACACCCACGGTGTGGATGAACATGGGCAGGTCATTGATGTTGTCGACCCGATGCAGGCTGAATTCCAGCGCATTAACCAACAGTTCCAGGGAGCCGAACGGGTGACGGCGCTGCTGGGGTTAAGCGGCATTTTTGGTCACGATCTGGCGGAAAACGCCGATTTTGTGGAAACGATTATCGCGGTGTATCAACAGCTGTGTGAACACGGCGCACGCGAGTGCGTTGCAGCGTTAAGCGCTGACGCATAACCTCCCAGGTATGACGGGTCAATCAAAATACTAATTTGGTTGACCCGTTTTCTGTTTTTGGCTTCCCGCAAATGCTATAGTTCAGGCGAAAAAACGTTATTGGTAGGCCGGATAAGGTGTGCGCAGCCATCCAGCCTCCGGATTCTGAATTGACGCATCTGACGGACATAACACGATGAAATCGAACACTTCTCAGCAAAGACCCTACCAGGAAGTGGGTGCAATGATCCGCGATCTGATTGTCCAGACGCCGTACCAGCCCGGTGAGCGTTTGCCGCCGGAACGTGAAATCGCCGAGAGACTCAATGTTACTCGCACCGTGGTGCGCGAAGCGTTAATCATGCTGGAAATTAAAGGTCTGGTGGACGTGCGTCGTGGCGCCGGAATCTACGTGCTCGACAATGCAGAAGCTCAGACTATCGACAGTTCGGATGTGAATCATTGCAATGATGCTGGCCCGTTTGAGCTGCTCCAGGCGCGACAGTTGCTGGAAAGCAACATCGCAGAATTTGCCGCGCTGCAGGCCACCCGCGAAGATATCGTCAAAATGCGCCAGGCGTTGCAACTGGAAGAGCGGGAGCTGGCTTCCAGTGAACCCAACGGTTCTGAAAGCGGTGACATGCAGTTCCATCTCGCTATCGCCGAGGCCACGCATAACAGCATGCTGGTGGAGCTGTTCCGCCAGTCATGGCAGTGGCGCGAGAACAACCCGATGTGGATCCAGCTTCATAGCCATCTCGATGATACCCACTATCGTAAAGAGTGGATGGGCGACCATAAACAGATCCTGGCGGCGTTAATCAAAAAGGACGCTCGCGCGGCCAAGCTGGCGATGTGGCAGCATCTGGAAAACGTCAAACAGCGCCTGCTGGAGTTTTCAAATGTTGATGACATCGACTTCGATGGCTATCTGTTTGACTCCTGGCCGTTGGATAAAGTTAACGCCTGATTTTACCACCTCTCACGCGGGCTGTTCCGGCCCGCTCGGCATTGCATAACAACCTTTCTTTTCACGTCTTAAACCTCATGTAAAAAATGGTTTCCATAGTCTTCAATGATCATTTTTTTCGCCGCTCCTGTGTGATGTAAATTGATTTTCATCAATTAAAAACAACTTATTTTTGCTTGCGAAAAAATGCACTATTTACCTTATTTTTACCTTTTTGTGCTTATTTTTAGACAATACAGGTCTGTATTAAGTGAGAATCAAAGTGATTTCCGCTGCAGATAGTGCAGGGCCGCCTGGCATAACAGCGCATAAAAACAGGTGGTTTGCGTAAAAGTAGACATTAATAACGGCATGTAACCCATTGTCTGTAGTGATGTTTTGATTGTGTATCATTATTAATGTGAATGATTCGTGGCTTTTTAATCATATGAATAAAAACGGATATATGTAAAGCTAACATTACACATTATTCTATAATCAAGTTATCTTTCATTTGAAATAACGTTCCAGTTTTTTGTTCTTTATTAACAGTTTCATTACTATTGTGACTGTATTTTGCCGTTGACATGTTTTTACACTGACTGCATATTTCATCGCCATAAGCGTGTTTGCGTTCAGGAGATGACTATGCCCTCTCGAGATTACCCTGATATCCGAAAAGCCAGGGGAACCCGATCAAAAGATATGGTTCTATTAAGTGCCCGTGTCGATACTTCTCTATGGGAATATGTTCGGACACTGGCATTTGAAACCCGTAAAAGTAAACAAGATATTATTGCCGAGGCATTAATGTTGCATCGCTCTATTAATGAGAGCACAAACGAAGAACCTAAGTAATTACTCTCTGTTCGGGTTTTATTTAAAACCCAAGTTGAAATATGTCTTGCCACTTCATTATTACCTTTATTGGTATATTTTTTCGGTGTGTTATTGGTGTTTCCCCTTATCTGGAGGGGACTTTTTTATGTGGGCATTCCGCCTTCATAACAAAGTTGATAGCAAAATTCACAATTAAAAGTGAGTAACAACATGAAAAAGACAGTAGTGGCATTAGCTGTAATGGCATTAGGGGTAACCTCCGTTCATGCAGCGGAAATTTATAATAAAGATGGCAACAAACTGGATCTGTACGGCAAAGTAAAAGCGGTCCATTCATGGACTGACGGCACCGATGCCGATGGTACCTACGCGCGTCTGGGTTTTCGCGGTGAGACACAAATCAACGATCAACTGACCGGTTATGGCCAATTTGAAAGTCAGTTTGATGCCTCTAAAGCAGAAGGTTCTCAGAATGGCGTTAATACACGTCTGGCGTTTGCTGGCCTGGATTATGGCCATGACGTTAGTTTTGACTACGGTCGTAACTACGGTATCGCTTACGACGTGGGAGCTTACACTGACACTCTTTCAGAGTTCGGCGGTGACTCCTTTGAAAATACTGACCGCTTCCTTACTACACGCACTTCTGGCGTTGCAACACTCCGTACCAAAAATCTGTTTGGTGCCGTTGATGGTCTGAGCGTTGGCGCGCAATATCAGGGTCAGGATGATACCAATAAGGATCCGACGAAACAGCACGGTAATGGCTACGGCTTCTCGCTGGGCTATGACAATATTGCAGATTCTGGCGTATCTGCCATTGCGGCCTACACAACCAGCGCGGTGACTGCTCAGCAGAAAAAAAATGGCTGGGATGGCGAAAACGCAGAGTTCTGGGGCGCTGGCCTGAAATATGATGCTAACGCTATCTACGTTGCAACCATGTACGGTGAGTCCCACAACCTGATTCAGGATGCGGACAAAGCTGAGCACTTTGAAGCCATGGCAGCGTATGTGTTTGATTTCGGTCTGCGTCCGAACGTGGCTTACGTCCACGCGCGTGACAACAACAATAATGACCTGACCGAATACGTAGCGCTGGGTACGGATTACTACTTCAACAAAAACATGGTTGCTGATGTGGGTTACAAAATTAACCTGCTCGATGGCGCTGACGGCGACAACCAGGTTGTTGCGGGTCTGACCTATCAGTTCTAAGTTTTTTGTTCTGCTATGCAAAAGGCGTCTTGTTTAAGACGCCTTTTTTACCTCTGCGGTGTTTAAACCGGCTGACTCTCTTTCATCTGTACACCGCGAAACAGCCATTGCCAGATGCCCACTTTTACCCATGCAACCACGCAGAGGATCAGATAGAAAAGTGGATTATGCGTAATGGTAACGCGCATGACTTCCATTAAATCCACATGCAAATTTCCGGCAATGGCCATATTGATAACAAAAATAGAGGCTACCGCGCTGGCCAGTAAAATAAATATGGCCTGTAGCTTGGTTATCTCCGGTAACCTGCCAGAAGCCCATTGCCATAAGAAAGTCGTTGTTAACAGGAAGATAATAAACAATCCTAGTGCCCCAAACAGGCCAAAGTCTTTATAATCCTTTAGCGTGCCAATTAAACCTGCCAAAATAATTAACCCCAGTAGTATTTTTTTAAACCACGACATGTACTTTTCCCGACGATGGTGTTGATGTTGAATTAATATGTCCATTTTTACGCATTTTAAATTGAGTTTATAAATGAACAGCCGGGAATTATAATTTGTCTGAAAGGTAATTACCGATTATTTGCGGTTTATTAAATGTTGACATTTAATTGCGGACTAATCCGAATATACCTTCTTTAAAAGGTTGCCGGTTATACTTTTTTGGGCGAGGCGAAACGTTGTTTGTATAATTGCGTGAGGCTGATAAGTGCCGCAATAAACAACGCGACGGCGCCGCACACCGTGGCGTTAACGATCGCCTGTGCGCCGCTTCCCAGCAGGCTGGTTAATAGCGGACCAAGTATTTGCCCAATGCCGTAAGTCAGAGTGACCAGACCCAGCAGATTAATATTGCGCGGTACGCTAAGTTGTCTGGCAAGCGGCATCACCAGTGAGGTGGTTCCCATAAACGTTGCGCCAAACCCCATGCTGCTTATCACCAGCAGCAGTAAGGAGCCGCTGGCGAGCGTCATGACCACGCAGGCGCTTTGAATCAGCAAATTCGCCGTCAGGCATTGCAATACTCCCCAGCGTCGGGCGGCCCACAGCCAGGCGAAACACCCCGGAATTATCGATATGCCGACCAGCGACCAGAGATGGGCAGTCAGCAGCGGCGATCCGGCGCTTTTCGCCATCAGCGGCAGGTAGGTGGCGACAATGATGTAGCCAAACCCGGCCAGCCCGTACAGCAGCGCCAGCAGCCACCAGGACATAGGCTGATGCTCTGTTTTTACCGGGGCCGCGGCGGGGGGCACGTGGTCGCGAGATGGCAGGAGTATAACCAGTAGCACAAAGAACAGAGCCGAGGCTGCCGCCGCGCCCAGCCAGAGCGTGTGCGATGAAAGCGCAAAATGCAGACCGCTAATGACATATTCATTGCCCAGCAAAATGCCTGCACCAACGCCGGAGAACAATGCCGCGATCACGAAGGGATGCCGGGTATGATGCAGAACGATCATTGAGCCAAAGATCATCATACCGGCACTGGCGACGCCCGCCAGAAAGCGGATCAGCATCACCAGCGCGGGCTGCGTAAAGCTGGCCATCGCCAGAATCAGCCCTGCGGTAGCGAGCGCGGACGTTAGCAACATCGGGCGTAAGCGTGAAGGAAGATGGAAGAGCCCGAAGGAGAAAAGTAGGCTTCCTGCCAGATACCCGGCGTAGTTGGCGCTGGCAATCCAGGAGAGTTGGTCAAACGTAAATTGACCTTCCAACAGCAGCACCGGCAGCATTGGCGTATACAGAAAGCGCCCAATTCCCATACCCAGCGTTAAGACCAGCATGCCAAAAAGCGCGACGCTGATGGCATGACGATTTGAATCTGGGCTTCCCTGGGACATACGGACTCTCATTTCGCGCTGTTAGCTGATAATTGTTATATTACATGCGTAAATGATAATGAAAAGTAAAATAAAACTAAGTCCCCTGGTACGTTCAGGAAGGGGGAAAAGTGGCAAGGCAGCGCCAGCCTCCGTTTTCAAGACGGTAGATAGATTCGGTATGACCCGGAATTATCCACTCATCCTCCTTGCCAGCAACGCAGTCGATGTAAATACATAGCCCGCAGCCACCGCGTAGCTCACGGGGAATATCTGCCACCCGAAAGCACATACCCGCAGCCTGTAGCGCTTTACGCGTTTTGATGACGCCGAGGGTAGAATGAAACAGGAACAGTGCTTCCTTCACTTACGTTTCCCCTGACGCTGGCCTATTAACGCGGCCCCAATCGCCCCGGCAAACTGCGCATCGGGATGCGTGTGTACGGGAATGCCAATGTGGCCTTCAAGCATACGGGCAAAGGCGTGACAGTGGCTTACCCCCCCGGTAAATAACAGTGGAGCCTGCCCTGAAAGCCGCCCGATGAAATTCGCGCTGCGTCGGGCCATCGCGTTGATCACTCCCGCTAAAATTGCCTCCGGCGCGACACCCGCAGAGCGCAGGCTGATGACCTCCGACTCGGCAAAAACCGTACACATGCTGGTGATGGCATGTGGTTCGACGCCAGCGGTAATCGCATCTAACTGCTCTACGCTGGCGCCGAGCGTACGCGAGATGACTTCCAGAAATCGTCCGGTCCCGGCCGCACATTTGTCGTTCATTAAGAAATCGCTGAGGTTGCCATCATCATCTAACTGGATGACTTTACTGTCCTGGCCGCCGATATCAATCACTGTGCGGGTGCCGGGAGCCAGCAAGCGCGCTCCCAGCCCGTGACAGGAAATTTCAGTGACCTGTTTGTCGGCATAATCCACAAGCTGCCGTCCGTAGCCAGTGAGGGTTAAAAATGGTCTATCGTCCAGCCCCGCCTGCAGCGTTTCCCATGCCTGCGCGATCGCTTCGGCAGGGCGAAATGGCGTTGGGCAGAGGAAGCGACGTCTGATGACGTTCCTTTCCAGCAAAATACCTTTAGTCGCCGTGGAGCCGGAATCGATCCCTATTGAGTATGTCATCCCTGTTCCTCACAACATTTCAATGAACGCGGCGACACGAGTGCTAAGTTGGCCGATATCCGCGCTGGAGTAGTCGGTTTCAATAGCGATATAGGGAATGTTGTGCTGTTGGCGGACGTGGCGTTTGATGGCGAGTGATTCAACGGCGTAAGTGTGACAAGCCTGTAAAATGACATCGACGACGCCGTCAGCCTGGTACTCTTCAACCATTTGGCTGAGCATTTGCAGACGTTGATCGTTAGGGGAAATACATGAGCAGCCTATGGCGAGGTATTTATCGGTCAGAGCGTCGTAGACGTCGCCAGTTTCCTCCACGCACTGTTCAGTGGCTTTCGCACCGGTACAGTTTTCATAACCCACCACCCAACCGCCGTTTTCTTCAATGGCACGAACCACTTTTTCTGCCGCGCCGCCGATGGGGCAGCCGGTTATCAGTATGCGTGGACGCGACGCCAGACGTTTCCCGGCCTGCCATTCCTGATGTACCCGCTCGGCCATGCTATTAAGCTCGTCGATCAGTGCTTCTTTATCAAAGCGGAAGGTTGCACCGTAGACGACTTTCAGAATGTCACTGCCGCTGAGGGCGGGTGGGTTGAGCTGACCAACGCGGTAGAAGTTCGCCAGTGCACGACGTTCCTGGTTTTTGAGAATGACGGCTTCACGTAGCGCGGCTTCGGTAATCGGGGTGCCAAAACGGGCTTCGATTGCCTGCTGCAGACGCAGGATCTCGGCTTTCCACAGCGCCCGCGAAGCCGCATCACTGGCGCTGTTGGGCAGTTGCATCACATGTACCGCTTTAAATTCAGCCATGTACTCGTACATCTTCTTTTTACCATCGCAGGTCGTTTCGCCCACCACCAGGTCAGAGAAGTAGAAGTACGGACATTTATCAGTTTTACCAAACCCGTAGCTGCTTTTGATCAGCGGACACAGGTTACGTGGCAGATCTTTTTCGGCTTCTTCAATGGTTTCATCAGAGGTTGAGCATAGCGAAACGACGACCGCACCTGCCGCCATCGCTATCTCCTGCGGCATAAAGGTGCAATAGGTCCCAACGAGCGGGATACCCTGCTCTTTAAGATCCATTACGGTGAGAAAACCTTTCTGACGTGCGTCGGAGAATTGATTAAAAATGGCGGGTAAATCGGTGATTAGCGACATGATTTTCCTTCCCCGTAACACGGGAGACAGTAAAAAGACGTCGCATTATAACCATGCAATTTATCTGGCTTTATTGATGTACAACAATTGTGCGCTTACAGATTACGACTGTAGACCCGTGAGACTTCCCCCCACGGATGATAGCCCGGCCCGTCAAAGTAAAATCCCGCTTTCTCGTATAAACCTTCCAGGTCAGTACACAAATGGAGCTGCATAAAGCCTAGCTGTTTAGCCTGCTGCGCAATATGTTCAATCAGGCGAAATGCCAGACCGTGACCACGATAGCGAGGATCGACATAGAGCGCGCATAGCCACGGCCACAGTTCGCCGCGACTGATAAAATCATTAGTGATCAATCCGGCGCAGCCAACGATGCTGTCGCCGTCCTGCAGCCAGTACCACTGCGGTAGCGGGTTCTTTGCGCCAATGCAACGATGCAGCGCATCTTCGTATACCTTCACGGAGTCTTCTGAGGCCCATTGTTGCTGAAAGTAAGCGGTGACCTCGTGCAGTTTTTCCGGTGTTTCGCGCAGGGAAAAAATGCGGATGTTCATCGTCATTGAATTTTTCTCCTTAAAAATTCGCCAGCGTCAGCAGGGAAGGAATTTGCGACAACAGATATAACACCAGCCCAATAGAACCGCCAACCAGCGTGCCGTTGACGCGGATAAACTGCAAATCTTTACCGATGTTCAGCTCGATTTGCTGCGACATATCGCGTGCATCCCAGCTTTTCACCGTGTCGCTAATATGGCGCGTCAGGAAGGTGGCGAATTCTGGCGCCACTTTATGTGCGGCCTGCTCCAGATGCCCATTCAGTGAGGCGCGCAGGGCGCTGTCGGCTACCAGCGTTTCGCCGAACCACTGCCCGGCGCTGGCGATGCGCTGCTTCACGCGGGAATCATCGGCGTTAATGTCGGTTTTCACCCACTGGCGCAGGTCTGCCCACAGCTCGCCAAGATAACGGTTGAAGGCTTCATCTTCCTTCAGATAGCTTTTCAGGCTTTCGGCCCGCACGGCCATCTCCGGATCGTGTTTGAGTTTATCGATGAGCTTAAATGTGGCGCGATCGAAGGCATGGCGGATCTGATGCGCGCGATCGTGGCTGATGTCATCCAGCAAGGAGTTAACGGCATCAGACACCAGCTCGGCGCTGTGCTCGCCCAGCCATTCGGTCGGCAGGATTTTTGCTTTCAGCGGATGTTCGGTTTCCAGCCAGTGCACTACCTGTCGGGCGATAAACGCCCGCGAGCTGTCGCGCTGGAGCAGGGCGATCAGTTGGGCGATCAGCGTGTCGAGCAGCACCTGATGGCGATTGTTTTTGGTCATGCTTTCCAGCATCAGCGCACTGGTACCGGAGAGATCGACCTTGTCTATGGCCTTGTGCACCGCCCGTTTGATCAGCCGTTGAATGCGCGAGTCGTCGGTCAGTTCGAGAAAACCGCTCATGATCTGCAACAGATGCTGGCCAATTCGCTGGGCGTTTTCCGGCTGGCTGAACCAGTTGCCGATCAACAGCGCCGGTTCATGGCGGCGGATCAGCGCGACCAGCGACTGGGTATCAAGAAATTTTTCCTGCACAAATTGCCCGAGATTCTCGCCGATCCGATCCTTATTGCGCGGGATAATCGCCGTGTGCTGCGAGATAAACGGGATCGGCACCCGGCGAAAAAGCGCCACCACGGCAAACCAGTCCGCCAGCGCGCCGACCATCGCCGCTTCGGCGATCGCTTTGATCCCCAGCACCCAAAAGTTAGGCGGCAGAAACAGCGTGATGACGAAGGTCGCGGCGGCAATCAGCAGTAATGAGAGCGCCAGTCGCTTGGCGCGTTTGAGTTCAGCAATTTTATTCATAGGCTTAAGGATAGAGCCAGACGGGGGGATCGCGCAAAAAATGTGGAGCGCCTCCCATTTTCAGGTGGGCTGGGCTTACTCAGGGATCCAGTTGTCCCAGGCGGGCAAGGGTCCGAGTTCCGCCACCAGAAAATCGATAAACGATCGTACCTTCGGATTGCTGTACTTGCTGGGAAAGTACAGCGCATACAGGGCGTGAGTTTCACAGGTGATGGTGCCGTCGAGCATCAGCGGCGTTATCTCTTCTTTTTGAATATGATCGCCAATCAGATAGGTGGGCAAATACGCCACTCCCTGATCTTCTAACACTGACTTCAGCAATACCAGGCTGCTGTTGGCCTGGATCGGCATATGCAGTTTCAACTGATGCAGACGATCCTGTTCATCCGCCACTTTCAGTACCGGCGTGAGGCCTGGATAAACCAGACAATCATGATCCACCAGATCGCTTCGACGCTGGGGCATGCCTTTTTTGGCGAGGTAGCCGGGTGAGGCACAGTACGCCCAGCGAACAGGCACCAGCTTGCGCATCGCATAGTTCTGCGGCGGTGCGGTGGAGATGCGCAGGGCGATGTCGAAATCCGTTTCGTTCAGATTCACGAAGTTATCGTTGAGATCGATATACAGATTCACATCCGGAAACTGGGAGCGATATTTATCTACCAGGTTCACCAGCCGGGAATAACCAAACGCAATTGAGCAGGTTATGCGTAATTCACCCTGCGGGCTGTGGTAATAACCTGAAGTGGTATTCAGCGTTTCATCGAATTCTTTCAAAAGCTTATTAGCGCGATTGAAGAGATATTGCCCGGCGTCGGTCAGGGTAATACTGCGGGTGGTGCGTTTAATTAATGTCGTGCCCAGCGTGTCTTCCATCGCGGCCAGACTTTTGCTGACCGCAGACGGCGATACGTTGAGCTGCGCCGCGGCTTCTGACAATCCTCCGCAGTCGACGATTTTAGTAAAAAACTCCAGATGCTTGAGTGAAATCGGCGTACTCATAGTTTCCTTTAATTCACAAGTGATTTGCAAAAACGGTACGAATAGGCCGTTACATTCGCGTTTTAAACATGCAACTATTGAATCACAGGAAACAACTTGCTGGCAAAATGAAAAAATAACAACTTAGGTGAGTTACGTCACAAAATAAAAGGAGGCGAAACGGAAACTCATCACATTGTGAATTTAATCTCATTAATTATTATTCTAAAGGTACCGATTATGTGGTCACGACTCGAACCCTACAAATCGTCGATTATTTTATTAGTTGCTCTGGTGATTGGCGGCTTATTAGGTATTTATGCCCCATCGTTTGCAAGTAAACTCCAGCCAATAGGTCAGATATTCCTGAACCTGTTATTTATGATTATTGTGCCGCTGGTGGGGATCAGCGTCATGTCTTCGATCGCCAGTATGACCGACCTGAAAAGGCTGGGGCGTATTATGGCGATAATCTTTATTGTTTCGATCGCAATGGCCTTTATTCCAGCCGCCGGGATCGTTGCGTTGGCGCTATGGTATAACCCGGCGCAGGGCGTCACTATCGATCTCTCGCAGTCGGTGCAGGCGGGCAGCGGCAAGATGGATTTTGTCAGTATGATCACCACCAGCGACTTTATCGGACTGTTTTCTAAGTCCAACATTCTGGCGCTGATCGTAATGGCGATCATCGCCGGTGTGGCGATTGGTCAGTCGGATCAGGCCGGTAAACGCATTGCGTCGCTGCTGGAAGATGCCAATACCGTGATCATGAAGATCGTCTCGATCATTATGAAGGTCGCGCCGATTGGTCTGGGCTGCTACTTCGCCGCCACCATGGCCAGTCAGGACTCTGCACTATTATTAACCTTTGCCCGCGCCATCGGCCTGTTTATGGTTGCCACGCTGGTCTATTTTGTTTTTGGCTCGATTCTCTATTCGTATATTGGCGGCGGTATTCCGGCGGTCAAAGCCTTCTGGCGTAACGCAATTGAACCGTCTGCGACCGCGCTGGGGACCTGCTCTTCGCTGGGGACGCTCCCGGTGACGCTGCGTGCCGGTAAGGCGATGGGGATCAACCCGGAAATCGTTGATGTCTCCATTCCGCTGCTGGTTAACCTCAACAAGGGCGGCGTGGCGATGATTGCCGCGCTAAAAATTGTCTTTATCTATTCCGTGCTGGGCATGGAATTCACCACCGAAACTTTCTTCCTGACGATGCTGATTGCGGTGCTCTCCGCCATTATCGTTGGTGGCGTGCCGGGCGGGGCGTTCCTCGGTGAAATCTTTATCGTCACCACGCTGGGCCTGCCGATGGAAGCAATCCCGATGCTGGTGGTGCTTGGCACCATTACCGATGCGCCGGCCACACTGATTAACGTTATCCATGATTTGAATGCGGCGCAGATTGTTGAACGGTTCGCTGGAAAAAAGCAGACCAACACTGAAATAAACTCTACTGCTGCGGTGGTATAGGTTTCACACGGATTAAGAACAGGAGATGTTATGAAAGACGCAATGAAACTTGAAACGCACCTGGTTGTTGCCGGTCGCGATAAACGCTACACCCAGGGAGCGGTGAATCCGGTTATCCAACGTGCCTCTTCACTGGTATTTGATACCGTGAAGGACAAGAAATTTGCCACCGCTAATCGCGCGAACGGCGAGCTGTTTTACGGCCGTCGCGGAACCTATACCCACTTTGCTTTCCAGAAGGCAATGAGCGAACTGGAAGGCGGTGTTGGCTGCGCGTTGTACCCATGTGGTGCTGCGGCGGTGACCAATGCGATTCTGGCGTTTGTTCAGGGGGGCGATCATATTCTGATGACGGGTGCGGCCTATGAGCCAACCCAGGATTTTTGCAATAAGATCCTGAGCAAATTCAACGTGGAAACAACGTATTACGATCCGCTGATTGGCGCTGGCATTGTCGATCTTCTGCGGCCAGAAACGAAGGTAGTATTCCTTGAGTCACCAAGTTCTATCACGATGGAAGTTCAGGACGTGCCGGGGATGGTGAAGGCTATTCGCGCGGTGAATCCGGAGATTGTCATTATGATCGACAACACCTGGGCGGCGGGCGTGCTGTTCAAAGCGCTGGATTATGGTGTGGATATTTCCATTCAGGCGGGAACGAAGTACACCATCGGCCATTCGGACGCCATGCTGGGCACGGCGGTGTCCAACGCCCGTTGTTGGGATCGTCTGCGCGAGAACTCCTATCTGATGGGGCAAACGCTGGACGCCGATACGGCCTACAACGGCAGCCGCGGATTGCGCACCCTGGCGGTACGCCTTAAGCAGCATCAGGAGAGTAGTATCCATATTGCCCGCTGGCTGTCGGCAAGGCCGGAAGTGGCGCGGGTGAATCATCCGGCATTACCGGAATGTCCAGGCCATGAGTATTTTCAGCGTGATTTTACCGGGAGCTCAGGCCTGTTCTCGTTTGTGCTGAAAAAGAGACTGACCGACGAACAGATGGCGAATTTCCTCGATAATTTCTCACTGTTCCATATGGCCTATTCGTGGGGCGGATTTGAGTCGCTCATTCTGGCGAACCAGCCGGAAGAGCTAAATAGCATTCGCCCGGCTGGAGAGGTGGATTTCAGCGGCACGCTGGTCAGGGTGCATATCGGCCTTGAGGATATCGACGACCTGATTGCCGATCTGGACGCGGGATTTGCACGCATTGCGTAAGGTGAGGTGATCGTAGCCGGATGCGGCGCAAATGCTTATCCGGCCTACATAGTTGTCGTAGGCCGGATAAGCGGGCAGGTTAGTTTTCAGTGGCTAACGTCGTTGCCTCATGCTGACGTACACGTTTGAGTAAGCCTGCCAGCGTGAACACGACAGCGATCCCCGCTGCAACCGCCAGCAGATGAAACGAAACCCTGCCGCTGTTAAACCATAGCCAGCGTCCAATTTCGACAGCAACCGCCATCACCGTCAGGATCACCATATTGAGAGACGCCGAGACCGTACCTTTAGGTAAGTTGTTGGAAAACAGCGTAAAGCGGAACAGCGTCGGGAAGATCATCCCAATACCAAACGCATACAGGCTGGTCCCCAGTACCGACCACAGCCAGACGTGCGGCCACAGTAAATTGCCGACAATCAGCACCGCCAGCCCGCTCATCTGTATAGGTACGGCCCGCCAGATAAAGCGTGGTCGGGTCGGATCTTTCACGAAACGAACCACCACCATATTAGCGACGATCACTGCGCCGAACACCGGAGCCTGTGCCCAGGCAAACTCCGATGTGCTCATACCGCCTGCGTCGATCAGAATAACCGGCGAGACCGCCACCCAGCTCATCATCGGGATATAGCTTAACGCCAGCGTGGCAGCGCCAAACAGGAACACCCGGTTGCGGAAAACGTCGCGGAAATCACGCAGTACGCCGCGCGCGCTGAACGGCACCGCACCGCGCTGGACGGTTTCCGGCATGGCTAACGTTAACCCAATCAGGGCGATAAGCCCCATGACGGCAATGATGGCAAACAAGATCTTCCAGTGTACAAAGTGCATCAGCGCCGCCCCGGAAAGCGGGCCGATAACCGGTGCAACGAGCACAATGGAAGTGATTATCGCCATTAACTTAATGGCCTTCGTTTGCCCAAACGCCTCCTGTACCGTGACATAGCCTACGGTCGCGATAAAGCAGATGCTGGTGCCCTGCACAAATCGGGCGACCAGAAATTGCGTCATTGAGGTAGTGAACAGCGTGGCAGCGCAGGCGAGGGTAAAGATTAACGCCCCCGCAATCAGCACCGGTCGACGGCCAATTCGGTCGGAAAGCGGCCCCAGCAGCCATTGCAGCGCCATGCCGCCAGCCAGATAGAGGCTCACCGCAGCGGGTGCCAGGCTGACATCGGCATTGAAATCACGTACTACATTGATGATGCCGGGCTGGATCAGGTCCGTCGACAGATAGGCGGCGAAGTCATATAAAATCAACGCGACAGGAAAAAATAGCGTTGTGGCGCGTTGGGAGAAAAACGCGAGAATCCGTTGCATAAAACAGCTCCTTGTCGGGAGAAAACCCTCAACGGGAATAGCGAAATTCAATACCGTCTTTGAGACGTCAGACCGATGACAGAAAAAAAGCAGACTGCAAATGTACTGAATTTCATGTAATCAAAAACGCTGTCTGCGCGAAGCGCAAACAGAAGATACGTTCACTGACGCGGGGTCAGAAAACGTAACGATTACAGGTAACAATCAGCACATCGCACCTCGGGAAGAGTAAGTTGAACGGGTAATAACCTTCCGCAGTGTAATGCGGATTGGATATTAATTAAACGAGTTTATCCGGTTTATGTGCAGAAAATCGCCCTGCAAATCAGACTACGATGCTCTGCAAAAACCGCAGCGCGATGGCACAACCGAAGATAATTAATACCCCCCCAGCAATACGCTCTACCCATAATATTCCTCTGGTTAAGCGCCGCTGGATCTGCGGTAAACCGATGAACATCACGATCAGCAGATCCCAGCACAGCACCACGCTGGTCATCCAGATCCCGCTCATGGTTTGTTGCAGCAGCGTCACCGACGGACCGAGCAGGGCGGTCATCAGCGCCAGATAGAACAGCGCATTTTTTGGGTTGAGCAGTGACGAACCCAATCCCAGCAGCAGCTGTTTACCAAATCCTGGACAGGTAGACTGGGCATCTGCTCCGGTCAGCGTTTGCGGGCGGCTGCGTATCAGCAGGCTGCCAATCCACAACAAATAGAGCGCGCCCAGCAGCTCAATAATGGTAAACAACAGGGGAAGCTGGCGCAGGATCCCCCAACCGATAATTGCCAGCAGGATATACAGCCCGTTGCCTAAAGCGATCCCCACGCACAGCCCGGCGCTGCCGCGCATCCGGTATCGTACGGCGTAACCGACCAGTAAAAAGAAGTCCGGCCCGGGGCTAAGCAATGCGACGAAATGCGCCAGCGCCAGCGCGGGAAAAGCAGACGGAAAAAGTTCAGCAAGCAGTGACATAGCAACCTCAGAGAATGAATCTGAGATAACCGTACGCCTGACACAGCGTTAATTATTGTCTGATATTGATCGTCCCAACGCGTACTGGCGCGGTGTGGCGGCGGTGTAGCGAACAAAGGTGCGATGGAAATGGCTCTGGTCGGCAAACCCGCTCTGGTAGCCGACATCGGCAATTTCGTCCCCGGCCCGCAGCCGCTGGCGAGCATAGTCAATCCGTATGATATTCAGATAACTTCCTGGCGTCAGCCCGGTGTCCTGCTTAAAGGTACGGATCAACGTCTCTTTACGCATGTGGCACTCATGTGCCAGCTCATCGAGTGAGGGCGGTGCGAGCAGGCTGGATTGCAACCGTTCGCACAGATATTGGCTGGTGGCGCTTAGGTTTTCTGGTGTGACCGACTGCAACGGCAGCGAGTGAAGCAATGCTTGCGCGGCATCCGTTATTTGCGCGGTTTGCCGTTGCGGCATGAGCGCCACAAGGTGCATATAACGCTGGAATAATTGCGCATCGCGGATAACGGGATCACGCGTGCAAAGCAGCTGATTGGTGTTCTGCGCAGGCAGATTAGCAAGACACCAGCGGACATCAAGATAAAGCATGTGATAGCTGCGAAACTGTCCGTTAACTGGATTACAGCTGTGAGGTGCCAGCGGCGGGATCACAATCAGATCGCCCACCTGCAGATGGTATTCCTTGCCATCACACAGGCAGCACGTTTCCCCCTCGAGAATTGCCCCAATCGATAGCTGAGAGTGGTGATGCCGCTTATAGGCCTGCTGACTTTGCCAGGTGCTGCGTAGTTCCAGCCACGGCAACTGCTCATCACGCCAGAACGATTGTGGAATATCTCGGGTATGCGTCACATCGTGTCCTCCCTGAAGGTGATGATTTGTTATAGCACAGGCCGGGTGGTGAAAAAGTGGGAATGTGCAGTGAGATGGCGATTCTGCGTGACGTGTTCCAGACAAATGCAGATGTTACATAAGGACGTTGATATCCCGGAAATTGCCTCGCAAAGAGAGAAAGTTGCAGGTGAGGGGACGGTTTTACGGCGCTACAGTCACGGCATCTTATTTCCAGGTGATGGATCGCCATGAACAAAGCTCCCACTTCCACTCCGCACGATGCGGTTTTTAAAACGTTTTTACGCCACCCTGAGACTGCTCGGGATTTCCTACAAATACATCTTCCCGCTTCGCTGCGCGAGCTTTGCGATCTTCAGACGCTTAAACTCGAGTCAGACAGTTTCATTGAAGAGGATTTACGTGCGTATTATTCCGATGTGCTGTGGTCGGTGAAAACGACGGATGGGGATGGATATATTTACGTGGTGATTGAACACCAAAGCACACCGGATGCGCATATGGCATTCAGACTGATGCGTTATGCAGTAGCGGCCATGCAGAAACATTTAGATGCCGGGCATCAGCAATTGCCGCTGGTGGTGCCGATGCTGTTCTATCACGGCGCTAAAAGCCCGTACCCTTATTCACTGTGCTGGCTGGATGAGTTTGCCAACCCGAAGCTGGCTCGTAAGCTGTATGCTGCGGCGTTTCCGCTGGTGGATATTACGGTCATACCGGATGACGAAATTGTGCAGCATCGACGTATGGCGCTGCTGGAGTTAATCCAAAAACATATCCGTCAGCGCGATCTTATGGGGCTGGTTGAGCAAATTGTTTCCCTGCTACTTACCGGACTGACTAATGACAGCCAGATAAAGACACTGTTTAATTATATTTTACGAACTGGCGATGCACCTCGATTCAGTGAGTTTATTCGCGGGGTTGCCGAACGTTCACCGCAGCACAAGGAGCATTTGATGACGATCGCGGACAGATTGCATGAGGCAGGATTTCAAAAAGGATGGCTTGAAGGTAAGCAGGAAGGTAAACAAGAAGGCAAAAAAGAAGGCAAAAAAGAAGGCAAACAGGAAGGGCTAATAAAGGGACGACGTGATGAGGCGCTACGAATTGCCCGCACCATGCTGGCAGATGGCATTGATATCAGCACGGTGTAAAAAATTACCCGACTTTCCGTTGAAGATATTCAGGGCGTAAGCCATTAGAAATGACTTAAACCGTGCAATCGCCTGCCCGAAAGCATCGGCTGGTCCGGTTTACTCTATCGCCGTTTTTACCGCTTCGCCGAGCTTTTGCATCACTTCCCGATGCTTCTCATTTGGCGGCAACGCACAATTGATGCGCACGCAGTTGCGATACTTTCCGGATGCGGAGAACAGCGAACCCGGCGCAACCTGGATTTTGAGGCGACAGAGCTGCTTAGCGACACAGACCATATCGACCTGGAGCGGCAGCTCGACCCACAGCATAAAGCCGCCTTTCGGACGGGTGACGCAGATCCCGCAGGGGAAGTATTCCCGTACCCAGCAGGTGTAGATCTCCATATTACGCTGATAAATCTGGCGCATACGCCGGATATGCCGATGATAATGACCTTCGCGCACAAAGGAAGCCGCTGCCAGTTGCGTAGCGGGAACGTTAGTTCCAATGACGGCGTACTTCATGTGCAGCAGTTTGTTGTAATAGCGACCGGGCACCACCCAACCCACCCGCAGACCGGGGGCGACGGATTTGGTAAATGAACTGCAGAGTATTACCCGACCGTCGCTGTCCCAGGAGTGTATCGTGCGCGGGCGCGGATACTCTGTGGCCAGCTCGCCATACACATCGTCTTCAAAAATCACAATATCGTGCCGTTGGGCGAGGGCGAGCACCGCCCGTTTACGCGCATCCGGCATAATGAATCCGAGCGGGTTGTTACAGTTGGGAACCAGCAGCACACCTTTGATCGGCCACTGATCCAGCGCCAGCTCCAGCGCTTCAATACTGATCCCGGTATCCGGATCGGTTGGGATCTCAATCACCTTGATCCCTAAGCCGCGCAGTAGCTGCATCGTGCCGTAGTAGGCCGGTGATTCAACGGCGACAATATCTCCGGGCTGGCAGACCGTCAGCAGCGCCAGCGACATCCCGCACTGACTGCCGCTGGTGATCACAATATCGTCTGCATTGACCACTGAACCGCCATCCAGCATCAGCCGTGCAATCTGCTGACGCAGTTCACGGCATCCGGATATTTCATCGTAGCCCAGTATCGCGCGCAGATTATGCTGCGCCACGCGGCTGAGCTCACGCCACAGCGGCTTCAGGCTCGGTTGATCAATGTCGGGTACGCCGCTGCTAAACGGGATTATCGATTTGTCCGCGTTGCCCTTTAGCATATCCAGCACCTGATCCCACTGGGTGATTTCGACCGGACGCTGCACCGGGCGCGACATCGGTGGCACGGGTGGCTGCGCTTTTTGTGGCGCGACAAAATAACCGGAACGCGGCTGGGGCGTGATCAACTGGCGCTGTTCCAGCGTCTGATACGCCTGCTGGACGGTGCTGATGCTGACCCCGTGCTCCTGGCTCAGGCTACGTACCGAGGGCAGTTTTTCGCCATGGCGATACAGCCCTTGCTCAATGCGTTCGGCCAGCAGGTTGGCCAGATGTTGGTAACGCGTCATGCTGTATCCCTCATGGGTACCATACAGATTAAAAAACCAGTACAGATTGGCGTGAAAAAAGCGATGCAGAACTCTTTTTAACCAATCTGTATGTTAAATAAAAGTACTTTGTGAGTCTGTATTGTTTTGGACCAGATCCGTGAAGATAGAGCCTCTGGCAAGGTGGGGAGGCAAGGTATGGAATTTCACGAGAATAAAGCAAAACAGTCGTTTATTGGGTTTGTACTGATCTGGCGGGCATACAAGGCGTGGCGGCTGCGAGCGCAAACGCGGCGTGTATTGCAACAGATGAGCGACGAGCGGCTGCGGGACGTCGGGCTGCGACGCGATCAGGTGGAGTGATTTTCTTTCATCGACAGAGGCTGGGGGTTATCGCCCCGGCCTCTTTTACATTCACGATATTTATCAATTCATGCTTCTGGTTAGTCCGTTTCTTGATACTTACCCTGATAAGTATTATTTTCTCTTTAGCGATGAGAGGAAAGTAAGATGACTGAAGATGAACTGTTTGCCCGCCGCCCGATGGGGATGCGCATGGCAATGGTGGTGCGCCAGTGGCGGGCCATTATTGATGCTGCCATCACCGATACTGGCCTGACGCAGTCCAGCTGGACGGTACTGATGCAGCTGTATCAACTGGGAGACAACGTCTCGGTTAGCGAACTGGCACAAATGCAGGGCATTGAACTGCCGCCGCTGATGCGCACTCTCTCGCAGCTGGAAAAGCAGGGCTATCTGCTGCGTTCTACATCGCCTTATGACAAACGCATCCGCCTGCTAACGCTGACTGCGCAAGGCCGCTCAAGGCTTGAAGAACTAAACCGGGTGATTGATAACTATCAACATCGCGTCACCTGCACCATTCCTGAAGCGGAGCTTGCCTCCTTCAGCGCGACCTTAAATCAACTCGCCTGCAATTTGCGGACAATCCGCGAAGAAGACAATCAACACTAAAAAACTATGATGACCCCAGAACAAAAATTTGCCCGTTGGGTAAGGGTGAGTATTGCCGCTTTCCTGGTAATATTCGCCTGGTTTATCGTTGCCGATATCTGGATCCCGCTGACGCCGGATTCCACGGTGATGCGTGTGGTAACACCCGTTTCCTCACGCGTTTCCGGCTACGTCTCGCAGGTGCATGTACACAATAATAGCCAGGTGAAGAAGGGCGATTTGCTGTACGAACTGGATCCGACGCCATTTATCAATAAGGTCGAGGCGGCGCAAATTGCCCTTGAGCAGGCGAAGCTGAGCAATCAACAGCTGGATGCACAGATTGCCTCTGCCCGCGCCAACCTGCGCACCGCGCAATTCAACGCTCACAACGATAAGACCACCTTAGACCGCTATCAGCGCCTGAGTGCCATGCAGAACGTCTCACAATCCGATCTCGACAAGGTGCGCACCGCCTGGCAAACCAGCGAGCAGTCGGTGGCGGCGCTGAATGCCAGTATTCAGAACCTGCTGATCCAGCGCGGCGAGCGCGATGACAAGCGTAACGTGACGCTGCAAAAATACCGTAACGCGCTGGAAGAGGCGCAACTGAACCTCGGCTGGAGCAAAGTGTATGCCCAGACCGACGGTACGGTGAGCAATCTCCAGCTTAGCCCCGGACTGTATGCCACCGCCGCCACGCCGCTGCTGGCGTTGGTCAGCCATCAGACCGATATCGTGGCTGACTTTCGCGAGAAAAGTCTGCGCCACACTCGGGTTGATACCGATGCCGCCGTAGTTTTTGACGCCATGCCGGGCAAGGTTTTCTCTGCCCGCGTCACCAGCAGCGATGCCGGTATTCTTGCGGGTCAGGAACAGGTTAACGGCCAGTTGTCGCAACCGGAACAGTCCACCCGTTGGGTGCGCGATGCTCAGCGTATGCGCATTCATGTGGCGCTGAACGAACCGCTCGACACGCCGTTACCGACCGGGGCGCGCGCCACGGTACAGCTGTATAACAGCGAAGGGATGTTCGCCCGCACCTTTGCCGGGGCGCAGATCCACCTCGTCAGCTGGCTGCATTATGTCTATTAACACGCTGGCCCATGTCTTTACGCCGCACGGGAATATTGTCTACACCGCCAATGATTTTCGCCAGACCCTGCGTATCTCCATTGCCGGGACAATCGCGCTGAGTATCTCGACATTCTACAATGTGCAGTACGGCGTATTTTTTGTGGTTTATCCGCTGATGTTGCTGTCGCTGGTGCCGGTGTTCAACCGCCATGTGGCAAAACAGTTCGTGTTCAGCGCGGCGGTGAACTGCGTCGAAATGGTGCTGATTGTCGGCTATCTTTCACAGTGGCCGCTGGTTATGACACTGGTGGTGTTCGGCCTGTATGTGATGCGTTTTCGTTTTATGAGCAAAGGCCCGCTGTTTCTGCTCGGCTCGATGGGCGTGGTGTGCCAGAGCACGATGCTCAACTTTATGAGTTATCCCACCACCAACTGGCATACGCTGATGTTCTCCAATATGGAAGCCTGCGTAATGGCGGTGGCGCTGAGCGCGCTGCTGCATTATCTGATTCCGGACGTGGAACCCCGCCAGCCACCGCCGCGCATTGAGAAAGATGCCGCCCGGGTGCGCCATGAATCGCTGCTTTCCGGTACGGTGGCGACGATGATTTTTGTGGTCTTCCAGATCTGCGATTTGAGTGATTCGCTGTCGGCGCTGATGGCAGGCATTTTGATCCTGTTTCCGATGCACTACCGCGGCGCGGTGATTAGCTCGATCTGGCGCGTGGTCGGGGTGGTGCTTGCCTGCCTGTA
Organism: Citrobacter sp. A316; assembly: GCF_002042945.1. Taxonomy (NCBI): domain Bacteria; kingdom Pseudomonadati; phylum Pseudomonadota; class Gammaproteobacteria; order Enterobacterales; family Enterobacteriaceae; genus Citrobacter; species Citrobacter sp. A316. The sequence goes on along the minus strand of NZ_MVFZ01000002.1, from coordinate 296,314 downwards.
TATTCTGCTGGTGCAGCTGCTTATCTATGATTTCAGCAACCACATGGTGCTGATGATGCCGCTGATTGGCCTCGGGCTGGCGTTCAGCGCCCGCCTGCACGTAATGGAAAAAGTCGGGGCGGGCGTGGGTTTTGCCAGTATCACTACCATCGGCATTATGTTTGGCCAGAACCTGCACCCGGATCTGGACCTGGTATTCAGCGATCTGTACCGCATCACCTCTGTCACCGTCGCGCTGGTGGCAACGCTCACCATGGTATTTCTGGTGCATCGGGTGTTGAACTGCTTTGCCGCGACGAGGTTTGTGATTACCGAGTGAGTGGGGGGGAAGTGCCGAATGGCGGCTGCGCCTTATCCGGCCTACGGGAAAGTGCCATTTGTAGGCCCGGTAAGCGTAGCGCCACCGGGCAATTCAGCAGGGGGTTACTTCTTCAATCCCGCAAACGCGGCTCGGATCTCGTCTTCCGGCAAATTAATGCCGATAAACACCAGCTGGCTGTGCGGTTGTTCGTCGCCCCACGGGCGGTCCCAGTCGGCGCTGTACAGGCGCTGGACGCCCTGGAACAGCAGGCGGTTTGGCTCGCCTTCAATCCACAGCATACCTTTGTAGCGCAGTAGCTTCTCGGCGGATTCCAGCAGCAGGTTTTCCATCACTCGCGACACGTCGCTGATGTTGACCGGGTAATCCAGCTCGACGACGATCGAGGAGATATCGTTTTGCTTGTCGGCGATAAAGTGGAAGCGCGGTTTGGCGCTGACCACGTTCTCTTCCAGCATAAAACCGTTGGTATCGAACAGCAGGGAGAGGTCGATATCGCCATGCGTCACGGTATACACCGGGGCGCGGGCGTTGATGCGCACCAGGCGCTCACGCAGTTTTTCGCTTTCTCCCGCGACGTCGGTTTTGGTCAGCAGGATGCGGTCGGCATAGCCCACCTGCGACTGGGCGATGGTGAACTGGTTCATCTGCTCGTCGGCATGTACCGCGTCAACCAGCGCAATTACGCCGTCCAGCAGGTAGCGTTCGCAAATCTCTTCATGGGAGAAAAAGGTCTGAATAATCGGGCCGGGGTCGGCCATGCCGGTGCACTCGATCACCAGACGGTCGAAATTGATGGTGCCTTTGTCGAGGTTGTCGAGCAGGTCTAACAGTGCGTCTTCCAGCTCACTGGAGCGGGTACAGCAAATGCAGCCGTTGGTCAGAGTTTTGATCTGCGTAGCGCGATCGCCAATCAGCTGATCGTCCACCGAGACTTCGCCGAATTCGTTTTCGATAACGGCAATCTTGTAACCGTGCTGCTCGTTGAGAATATGGCGCAGTAGGGTGGTTTTACCCGCGCCAAGAAAACCGGTGAGTAGGGTAACTGCAATCGGGGTCATTCACTTCTCCTTCTAACAGCAACTGCTTCCGCCGCTACCGTAGCGGGCTTCCTGGCGCTCGCGGAAGAATTCTTCGTAGGTCATGTAAGGCTTATCGGGATGGTTGGTCTTCATGTGCTCGACATAGTTGTCGTAGTCCGGAATGCCAATCAGCATCTTCGCCGCCTGACCGAGATATTTTTTTGCCTGACCTAAAGTACCAAACATAAACAATCCTGATAAGCGAAAAGCCCCGCCGGAGCGGGGCTGAATACATCTTAGTGGTGTGAAGAGGTCTTCACGCCGCCTTCCGGCACCGGTACATACGGTGTCTCTTTATCAGAGCGACCGTCGATGGCGCGGGCTTTCTGCCAGGTACGGAACCCGTAGAAAATGATGCTGTACACCACCACCAGGAACAGAATACTCAGACCTGCGTTGGTGTAGTTGTTGACGACGATGTGGTTCATGTTGGCAATCTGCTGAGCGGTCAGTTCGCCGCCGTTAGCAATCTTCTCTTTGTACTGATTCGCCATGAAGAAGAAGCCTTCCATCTGCGGGTTGGTGCTGAACAGTTTCAGACCCAGCGCCCAGGTGGTACAGATAAGCAGCCATACTGCCGGAACAACGGTAACCCAGATGTATTTGGTGCGCTGCATTTTAACCAGCACCACGGTGCCCAGCACCAGTGCCACGGCAGCCAGCATCTGGTTAGAGATACCGAACAGCGGCCACAGGCTCTTAACGCCGCCCAGCGGGTCAACAACGCCTTGATACAGCAGGTAACCCCACAGGCCTACGCAGCCCGCAGTACCTACAACGCCTGCAACCAGGGAGTCGGTTTTCTTCAGGAACGGCACGAAGTTACCCAGTAAATCCTGCAGCATAAAGCGGCCAGAACGGGTACCGGCATCCAGTGCGGTCAGGATGAACAGCGCTTCAAACAGAATACCGAAGTGGTACCAGAAGCCCATATCAGCCATCGGCAGCACTTTGTGGAATACGTGAGCGATACCCACAGCCAGCGTCGGTGCGCCACCTGCACGGTTCAGAACGGACGGTTCACCGATGTCTTTCGCGGTTTGCAGGATCTGCTCAGGCGAAATGACGAAGCCCCAGGAGCTGACGGTCGCTGCCGCATGTGCGGTAACATCTTTCAGCTGCGCCATAATCAGCGGTGCGTTTTCGCCGCTCATTTCATGCAGGTTCGGCATGGTGATGCCAAGTCCTGCAGGCGGGGTGTTCATCGCGAAGTACAGACCCGGTTCGATGATAGACGCGGCAACCAGCGCCATAATTGCGACGAAGGATTCCATCAGCATCGCGCCGTAACCGATAAAGCGCGCATCGGTTTCACAGGCCAGCAGCTTCGGTGTGGTACCGGAAGCAATCAGCGCGTGGAAGCCTGATACCGCACCACATGCGATGGTGATGAACAGGAACGGGAACAGAGCGCCTTTCCACAGCGGACCGGTACCATCAACGTACTGCGTCATCGCCGGCATTTTCAGTTCCGGGTTGAGGATAACAATCCCCACCGCCAGACCGACGATAACGCCGATTTTCAGGAAGGTAGCCAGATAGTCACGCGGAGCGAGGATCAGCCATACCGGCAGCAGCGCAGAGATAAACGCGTAACCGATCAGGGTAAAGGTAATGGTGGTGTCTTTAAAGGTCAGCGCCGGGCCCCAGTACGGGTCATGCGCAATCACGCCGCCGAAGTAGATAGAAGCAACCAGCAGCACAATACCAATCACCGACACTTCACCCACACGTCCTGGTCGCAAGAATCGCATGTAGATCCCCATGAACAACGCGATAGGTACGGTTGAGCAGACGGTGAACACACCCCACGGGCTTTCCGCCAGCGCTTTTACCACGATCAGCGCCAGTACTGCGAGGATGATGATCATGATTAAGAAGCAGCCGAACAGCGCAATGGTTCCCGGGATCGGGCCCATCTCTTCTTTGATCATCTCACCCAGAGATGCGCCGTTACGGCGGGAAGAGATAAACAGCACCATGAAGTCCTGCACCGCACCGGCCAGCACGACGCCTGCCAACAGCCACAGCGTACCGGGCAGGTAGCCCATCTGCGCAGCCAGTACCGGCCCAACCAGCGGACCTGCACCTGCGATAGCGGCAAAGTGGTGGCCAAACAATACGTTACGGTTGGTTGGAACGTAGTTCAGACCGTCATTGTTGATGACCGCTGGCGTAGCACGCGTTGGGTCAAGTTTCATCACCTTTTGGGCGATGTACAGGCTGTAGTAACGATAGGCCACCAGATAAACAGAAACTGAGGCGACCACGATCCACAGGGCACTAATGTGTTCACCCCGACGTAATGCCACTACCGAGAGGCAGAATGCACCGATGATTCCGAGAATCACCCAGGGTATGTGCTTGAATATCTTTTTCGTATCCATAGTAAAACCTGGTATCTAATTAATAATTGGCCGAAGCCGCGTGGGTTTGATCTTGTGTTTGAGGAGGTTATTTGACTGCTATGTTGGGGGGATCTTGCCAGAGAATTACGCGCGTAAAGTAAGGTAAATAAGTGAGCGGTTGTATGTCAGCTTAAGCGGTCCCAAGTGTCAGTGAGCGGTAAGCGGTAGGGGTTAACGGGGATATTTATGTGATTGAGATCACGGCATTATAGCGTTTGCCTGTCTACATGCCGTGTTTTCCCACTGACAAAGCACCTCACTGAGAGACTCAGATTACGATATAACAGTAAGGCGTATGTTCGATGTCTCTGAGCAACACATGTTTCTTACGTGATTTAGTCAGGTAATATTTTTCATCCAGATAGTAGTCAATGAGTTCATCGAGGCGCTCTTTATCTATGCGGGGCGTTACCCCCAGCGTCCAGAAGCTACGCAGCTCTAATTCCGAACGTTTGATTTTTGCGCTTTTAACCAAATCAGCAATCATATTTCTGACGCAGCTTGTCGGATCCTGGTTCTGTTTGAGTTCAAGCGCAATGTAGCTATCCTGCGTCCAGCCTTTTTTCCGCAACAAGAAATCTGCACGCACTGACAAACGCTGTGGGTTTTTCCGGAGATCGCAAGCAAGAGTTTGTTCACGCCACCATTCATGACCCGTCGAAGCCAGCAGATTGGCAAATTCTATCTGCATCCAGACTTCCCAACCGGAGATGTTGTACTGATCGATGATATTGAGCTTTTGGCGAATATCTTCACGTTCAAAAAAGTGGTGTGCGAGGGTGGATAGGTGATCAAAATCGCGATTTAACATAGAAGCATCCTTTCCTTCAAAAACCGGAATCCTACACCTAAGACGTAATGGAACGACTAATTTTTTGCGTAATTTGTCATAGGGAACGGTATTTAATGTGAAAACGATAATTCTGTGGCAATTGCTGGCACCATAAAGTTTTCTCTTTCCAGGCCGAAAACCAGAGTATCTGTCTAGCGGAAAGAGAAAACATGTTAAAACGAATGAAGATTGTTACCAGCTTACTGCTGGTATTGGCGCTATTTGGCCTTTTACAGCTCGCCTCAGGCGGCTTGTTTTTTAACTCACTTAAGAATGACAAAGAGAACTTTACCGTTCTGCAAACCATTCGCCAGCAACAGTCTGCGCTGAACGCCACCTGGGTTGAGCTGCTGCAAACGCGTAACACCCTGAACCGGGCAGGCATTCGCTACATGATGGATCAGAGCAATATCGGTAGCGGCGCGACCGTTGCCGAGCTGATGCAGGTGGCGAGTACGGCGCTGAAGCTGACGGAAAAAAACTGGGCGATTTACGAGTCTCTCCCGCGCGATCCGCGCCAAAGCGAAGCCGCTTTCCAGGAGATTAACCGCACCTATGACATCTATCACGGCGCGCTGGCGGAGCTGATCCAGTTACTGGGTGACGGGAAGATCAACGCATTCTTTGATCAACCGACGCAGAGTTATCAGGATGGTTTTGAGAAGCAGTATATCAATTACATGCAGCAGAACGATCGCCTGTATGACATCGCGGTGGAAGATAACAACAGTTCTTACAGCCAGGCGATGTGGGTGTTGGTTTGTGTGCTGATTACCGTACTGGCGGCGATTATTGCGGTCTGGTTTGGTATCAAACTGACCCTTATCTCTCCAATGAACCGTCTGATCGACAGCATTCGTCATATCGCCAGCGGCGATTTGGTGAAGCGTATTGAAGTGGAAGGTTCCAACGAGATTGGACAGCTGGCGGAAAGCCTGCGCCATATGCAGGGTGAGCTGATGAATACCGTGGGTGACGTGCGTAACGGTGCTAACGCGATTTACAGCGGGGCCAGCGAGATTGCGATGGGCAATAACGATCTCTCCTCGCGTACCGAACAGCAGGCTGCATCTCTGGAAGAAACCGCAGCCAGCATGGAACAGCTGACGGCGACCGTGAAGCAGAACGCCGAAAACGCGCGTCAGGCCAGCCATCTGGCGCTGAGTGCTTCTGAAACCGCGCAGAAAGGCGGCAAAGTAGTGGATAACGTGGTGCAAACCATGCGCGACATCGCATCCAGCTCGCAGAAAATCGCCGACATTATCAGCGTCATCGACGGCATTGCCTTCCAGACTAACATTCTGGCGCTCAACGCCGCGGTAGAAGCGGCACGTGCGGGCGAGCAGGGCCGTGGATTTGCGGTAGTTGCGGGTGAAGTACGTAACCTGGCCCAGCGTAGTGCGCAGGCCGCGCGCGAGATCAAGAGCCTGATTGAAGACTCGGTCAGCCGTGTGGATGTGGGTTCAACGTTGGTTGAAAGCGCCGGTGAAACCATGGATGAGATCGTCAATGCGGTAACCCGCGTGACCGATATCATGGGTGAAATCGCCTCTGCTTCTGATGAACAGAGCCGCGGTATTGACCAGGTTGGTTTGGCCGTTGCCGAGATGGATCGCGTGACGCAGCAGAACGCCTCGCTGGTGGAAGAATCTGCTGCCGCCGCTGCGGCGCTGGAAGAACAGGCCAGCCGTCTGACTCAGGCCGTTGCCGTGTTCCGTATTCAGCATGACCAACAGCGTGCGCGTGACGTCGCGGCCGTTAAACCGGTTTCAACGGTCCAGCCGCGTAAAGCCGCGGTAACGGATGCCGGGGATAACTGGGAAACGTTCTAAACCTGTGATGCCGGATAGCGCTGTCGCTTATCCGGCCTGTGGGGAATGTTACGTAGGCCCGATAAGGCGTAGCCGCCATCGGGCAATTAGCGCAACATCAGGCGCATGGCGCAGCGCGATTCATATGCCAGTCCATGCGCCGCTTCCTCTTCTCTTTTCTGGCGCAACGTTGCAGGCAGCGTCTCGTCAGCCAGCATTTCAAAACCCAGTCGCGCGTACCATGGCGCATTCCACGGCACATCGCGGAAAGTAGTCAGCGTGAGCGACGTATAACCTTTCGCGCGCGCCTGTTCGGCAACATACTCAATCAATCTGCGGCCAATTCCTTTCCCCTGCCACTCCAGATGCAGCGACAGTTCAGCAATAAATAGTGATGACCCCAGCGTTTCGGCAACCAAAAAACCGACCGGAAGCGCATCGACCTGCGCCAGCCAGCTCATGCCTGCGGCGGCAAATGCCTGATGTTGGGCAAGCGATATAATCTGGTCGTCAGCAATCCACGCCAGTTCGGGGATGAGTAAAAAACGTTGCCCCGCAGATCGTTCGATGGCGGGAAGAGCGGCAGTGTCTGCCAGAGTAGTAGCGCGCAAGGTGATGTTCATACGAGGAGCATAACATGCCCGATAAACGCGGTGTTATCGGGCATCTGGAGGATTAATCTTTACGCGGATCGCTGATGGGCTGGCGAACCAGGAAGATGTAGGCGAGGGCGCCCACCATGGTGACGCAGCCGCAGATGATCAGCGCCAGGCGGAAAGAGTTGGTGGTATCAACAATAAAACCGGTGACGATCGGTGCGAACGACGCGCAGATAAAGCTGGCAAAGTTCTGGATACTGCCCACGGAAGCGGTCATACGTGAGGCGACGGCGACGTGGATCAGGCCCCAGCACGAGGTACCGGCGAAGTGGATACAGAACAGAGCCATACCGATCAGTAACACGGCGGCCATCGACGTTGTGGCCTGTGGCACGACGAAGGTGAAGGCTGCGGAGCAGAACATCCCGGCGATAATACAGATCTTACGGCTCTTAATCGGCGCCATACCGCCTTTCACCAGCCAGTCAGTGACAAAACCGTTAATCAACATGCCGGCTGCGCCAAACAGGAATGGGATCGCCGCCATTAATCCGGTGCTTTTTAAATCCAGGTTGTAGGAGGTTTGCAGGTAGCCCGGCAGCCAGGCCAGATATAACCATGCGGTGTAGTTGATGCCGCTAAAGCCCAGCATCATGCCCCACATGGTACGGTTGCGGAACAGGCTGCGCCATTCGGCAAAGCTCAGCGGATCGCGGCGGGCATTGACGCTGCCAGCGTTCAGGTACGCTTGTTCCGTGGCGCTCAGCTCAATTTGCTCGCGGTTGCGATACAGCATGTACCAGCCGATGGCGAGGAAAATACCCAGCACGCCAATGGTGATGAACATCCAGCGCCAACCCATTACCAGCATCATAGCAGCCAGAATCGGCGGGCTAATGGCAACGCCGATGGTGGAGGCGGCGTTGAATAATCCCATCGGGCGGCCGCGCTCTTTGATGTTAAACCAGTCGTTGATGACCTTTACGCCGCACGGGTTCATTGGCGCTTCGCCGATCCCCATCCCGATACGCACCAACACAAACTGGGTGAAGCTGTGCACCATGCCGGACATCGCCTGAAACAGCGACCAGAAGAACATCCCCAGCCCCAGCATAATGCGCGGACCTTTGCGATCCAGTAGCGGGCCGCAGGGCAGTTGCGCAATGCCGTAAGCGAGAGAAAATACCGACAGCAGCACGCCGATTTGCGTGGCGCTCAGACCCAGTTCTTCACGAATCGTTAAGTTGGCGACCGACAGAGAACTGCGGTCGAGATAATTAATTACCGCAGCCAAAAATAATAAAATCATGGCTGTGGTCTGAATACGTTTTATTCGGCTACTGCGTTGCACCATGCCCTCAGGCGGAACATTAATATCCGCAGATGACGACGTGCCAAACGAAGAACTTGGGTCGAGGGTAATATTATTTTTTTCCACGCCGGACTCCTGAACCTCAATAATTTATTTTTTACACAGCAGGACTGTGCAGTATTGAAAAAATACCAGTGATGAATCAATTTACTCATCACCGCTCACAAAAGTTTTTAATGCAGTCGACTTAGCGTGAGCATAGGCAAGAGGTATTTTTCAGGCGTTTTTATTTTTATAAAATCGTGCTCCCGGTAATGATTTGCTGTTTTTTATCGGTACTTAATGTGCGACGGTACGATCCTGGTTGATGGAGCGAATCATCGATTGTTTGGCTGAATTCAAATGGTTACAGAGCGCGAGGGTGGCATCCAGGTCGCTACGACAGATCAGCGCGCTGAGGATGGTCATATGCTCATCAATGGCAATGATGTTACGCTGCTTAAGGTCGCTCTCATCCCACTGATAGTGGAAGTGGAAAATCACAGAGATGATTTCAAGTGATTGATTGAAAAATACATTATCGGCAGCAGAGAGTAGCAAAGCATGGAACTCACGATCTAACTGCGAGAACATACGAAAGCTGCTGCCAATGCTGTCGCGCAGGATCCGATGGCGTTCCAGCAGCGTTTTAGCCTGCAACCAACGCGGGTCATCGTCCGGCAGATTGAGAAAATGCTGCAGAGAATGCGTTTCCAGCATCTCTCTGAGTTCAAACAGCTGTTCCGCATAGGCCTGATCGAACTGCTTCATGCTCCACTGACCGCGTTTTTCGTTTTTAATCAGGTTGTAACGTTCGAATTTTAAAAGATATTCCCGCACTACCACCGGGCTGACGCCTGCGGCCCTGGCAAGCTGCAGTTCGGAGAAGCTCTCGCCTGCGCGCAGCTGTCGCTGGTTGATCATGGTAAAAAACGCTTGTTCAAAAATCCGGTTTTGCTCGGTCATGGAGGCGGTAGTACACGCAAAACCGTCGTCATGGTCGGGTTTTCGCACGATGACATAGTGGTTGCCGACTTGGGTCAGCACGCCACACTCACCTAAGTGGCTCAGCATATGGCGCACGGTGGTGCGGCTGATGTTGTACATCTCCGCCAGTGCGCTTTGTGAGGGGAGTGGGGAAGGGATATGACCACGCGCCATATCATCGATTATCTGGTTAATCACATTGTGGCGTAAGTTCTGCGAACGGCTCATGGCTTCTCCTTTTTATCTATTAAAACCCGATTTAAAACATTTTTATGCGCTGAGATTCACAGATTGTGTTTCTGCTTTCTCCGTCTTTTTTATTTTCGTTGATATCTGAGGCAACAAAAAACAGGAGAGCAGAATCATGTCTACGATGAATACGTTGATTTGCCAGGAGCCTAAAAAATTAGTCTGGAAAGAGCGCGAAATACCTATTCCGGGTGAGGGTGAGGCATTAATTAAAATTAAGTCGGTAGGGATTTGTGGTACCGATATTCATGCCTGGGGTGGCAATCAGCCTTTTTTCAGTTACCCGCGTGTATTAGGTCATGAAATATGTGGGGAAATTGTCGGTCTGGGTAAGAATATACAGAATCTGAAAAATGGTCAGCAGGTGGCGGTTATTCCTTACGTGGCCTGCCAGCAGTGTCCGGCATGCCTGAGCGGGCGCACTAACTGCTGCGAGAAGATTTCAGTGATTGGCGTGCACCAGGATGGCGGTTTCAGTGAATATCTTTCTGTTCCGGTGACCAACCTGCTGGATGCGCAGGGGATTGACCCGCAGGCGGCGGCACTGATTGAGCCTTATGCCATCAGCGCGCATGCGGTACGCCGGGCGGCGGTGGCTCCGGGTGAGCAGGTGCTGGTGGTCGGCGCTGGTCCGATTGGTCTGGGGGCGGCAGCGATTGCCAAAGCCGATGGCGCACAGGTGGTGGTCGCCGATACCAGTCCAGCACGCCGGGAGCACGTGTCTTCCCGGTTGGGACTCCCGGTTATCGACCCATCCGCTGAAGATTTTGATGCGCAACTGCGTGACCAGTTTGGCGGTTCGCTGGCGCAAAAGGTCATTGATGCCACGGGGAATCAGCATGCGATGAATAACACGGTGAATTTGATTCGTCATGGCGGCAGCATTGTTTTCGTTGGGCTGTTCAAAGGTGATTTGCAGTTTTCTGACCCTGAGTTCCACAAGAAAGAGACCACCATGATGGGCAGTCGCAACGCCACGCCGGAAGATTTCGCCAAAGTGGGCCGTCTGATGTCGGAAGGTAAACTGACCGCCGACATGATGCTCACGCACCGTTACGCGTTTGCCACACTGGCAGAAATCTACGAACGGGATGTGATTAATAACCGTGAACTGATTAAAGGCGTGATCACGTTCTGAGAGGGAAAATACGATGAAAACATTGAATCGACGTGATTTTCCGGGGAACAGCTACCCAACACGCGTGATCCAGTTTGGTGAGGGTAACTTCCTGCGGGCGTTTGTTGACTGGCAACTGGATATCCTCAACGAGCAAACCGATCTGAATGCTGGCGTGACCATCGTTCGCCCGATCAATACCGATTTTCCGCCGTCGCTGAATATCCAGGACGGGCTGTATACCACGCTTATTCGCGGGCTAAACGAGCAGGGTGAGGCGGTGAGTGAGGCGCGGCTTATCCGTTCGGTGAATAACGAAATCAACCCGTATCAGGATTTCGCGGCGTATCTGGCGCTGGCGCACAATGCGGACATCCGTTTTGTGTTTTCGAATACCACCGAAGCCGGAATTAGCTATCACGCAGCAGACCGCGTGGATGATGCGCCGCCGGTGAGTTTTCCGGCCAAACTGACGCGCCTGCTGCTGGAGCGCTTTAACCACTTTGCGGGCGCGGTGGATAAGGGCTGGGTAATTATTCCGTGTGAGCTTATCGACTATAACGGCGAGGCGCTCAAAACCCTGGTGCTGCGCTATGCGCAGGAGTGGCAGCTTCCTCCGGCATTTGCCGACTGGGTGGAGACGGCAAACACGTTCTGTTCCACGCTGGTCGACCGAATTGTCACCGGCTACCCGCGCGAAGAAGCCGCTGCGCTGGAGACTACGCTTGGCTATCACGATGCATTTCTCGATACCGCAGAGCATTTTTACCTGTTTGTGATCCAGGGACCGCAGTGGCTGGCAGAGGAGCTGAAGCTGGCGCAGTGTCCGCTGAATATCCGGGTGGTGAGCGATATCAAACCGTACAAAGAGCGCAAGGTCGCCATTCTCAATGGCGCGCACACCGCACTGGTGCCAGTAGCCTGGTTGTGCGGGCTGGAGACCGTTGGCGAGGCGATGCAGGATACTGATGTCCGCCGCTTTGTCGAGCGGGCGATTAGTGAGGAGATTATTCCGGTGTTGGACCTCCCGGCGGATGAACTGTGTGAATTTGCCGACGCGGTGAGCGGGCGTTTTCAGAACCCCTACATTCGCCACCAGTTGCTTTCCATTGCGCTTAACGGGATGACTAAATTCCGCACCCGAATTTTGCCGCAGCTGCTGGCGGGTCAGCAAAATGGGCGCTGGCCCGTGCGGTTAACGTTTGCCCTTGCTGCGCTGCTGGCGTTTTATCGCGCTGAGCGCGACGGGGAACGCTACCCGATACAGGATGATGAGCAGTGGGTAAGCCTGTATGCCAGCCTGTGGCCGCGAGTAGGTAATGATTTAACGCTGCGTGAACTGGTGGATGCCGTGCTTGGCGATGCGGTGCACTGGGGAGAAGATTTGACGTTGTTACCAGGGCTTGCCGGGCAGGTGACGGCCAATCTGGAGATGATTCTGGTGCAGGGCATGCGCCAGGCGGTGAATGGTCTGGAATAAGGTTGCCATGCAGCGCCCGGTGTGGTGTTGGGCGCTGTTTTTTTTCAGACAATACATTCGGTTAACGATAGGCCTGATAAGCAAAGCGCTATCAGGTCTTTCATGTTACGAACCCTGAGCCACGACTTTGATTTCAACCATCCCGATCCCCAGCTTACGCGGTGAGTGACCGAGAATATTGCCCTCGTTGGTGGCGACCGGATCGGGGGGAACAATTACCAGCGTATCGGCATCCGCCGGGTTATCGAAATGTAAGGTGGTGGTGGTGATGTCATGGCCTAACACCAGCGTCTGTTCCTCGTTGCCAACGCGCACGGGAATAGGGCGATTGGCATTGTCGCCGAAAGCTTTCGCGGTGATGACCAGATCGAATTTCTTCGGTAGCGGAGCTTTGTACTCAATCGTTACTTCTTCGCTGAGTTGCGCATTGGACCAGCGTCCCCAGGATTCGGGACGTGATATGCCGCTAAACTGTTTGACCTCTTCCGGCGCACCCGCCACGTTGAAAACGAAGCTATCTGCTTTGTAGCGAATGTCGTTATCGACAATTTTCAGCGTATCGACATTACCTTTATAGCGCTCCATGTCGATCACCGTGTCTTTAAATACGGTTTTACTTTTCCACTTAGCTTTATCGACGTGCTGTACGATTTGCTGTCCGCCCAGCTGCCCCTGCGATACGCACCAGTCGGTAGAGAGCGCCAGCTCTGGAGCCCACAGTTGTGCCATTTTGTAGCAGCGATCGACCCAGACGAAGTTATCGCGCGGGGCGAAATCCGCCAGCTGGAAGCGCAGTGGAGCCGAGTATTCGCTTTCCGGCAACGGCTCAACGCGTTTGTCCGAGACGCGCAGCAGCAGCGGCAGACGGAAATGGCTGCCGGAGAAAGAGATCATATTTTTGTCCTGGTCGACGGTGAACTCTTTCATCTCTTTCGGGAAATTCCACAGGCGAATGATATCGGGCTTCCACGCCAGCATTTTTTCTTTGATGTTCAGGAACACTTCCGACACGGATTCGCTCGACAAGCTGCTGCGGCCAAGGCCGATAAAGTTATCACCGCCGAGAATATCCAGTACCGTTGCGCCGTTATCCATCGTGTTACGCTTTACCGCCAGCGTGTCCTGTTGCGGTTGGTCGCCGCGCAGTACGAAGAACAGGTTGTTGCGATCCTGCTTGTTCAGATACTTCCACGCGGTGTTGTTCATCGCCAGATGATCGGAAGACACCACGATAACGGTATCTTTAAACCACGGAGATGCTTTGATTTTATTGATAAATTCGGCAATGTTTTCCTGGCTGCAGCTGACCGCGCTGAACGACTGGTTGGCTTTTCCGTCGATGTCATAACGTTTACGGTTGCAGCTACGTGAGATAAATCCATCCGGATGATGGGTATCCACGGTCAGGGTAAACAGTGAAAAACGCTGGCCCGAACGTGAAAGCTCTTCGAATTTTTTCCACGCTTCGTCCAGCACGGTATCGTCGTAGAAGCCCCAGTCGTTACGATAGGCCGGGTCCGCCACCACGCTTTTTAACTCCTCTGCACCGTACAGATGATCAAAGCCGTGAGATTTCAGAAACACGTCTTTGCCAGCAAAGCGCAGGTTGGCACCCTGCACAAAGTAGTTCTGATAGCCGGAGTTTTTCAGGATATCGCCCAGACAGACATTGTTGGGGAAGAAGCTGGATACTGATGCCGAGGCGTTGCCTTCAAATGGCGCAAACAGCGGAATACCGCACTGGGAGGCGAGCATGCCAGCGATGGTGTAATCCGTACCCGGCAGCTGCATGGTGTTGCTGAAATCCAGACCTTCATTTTTCAACGCACCGAGTTCCGGGGTCAGATCCGGGAACGCGTCGTTATTAAAATAGGTGCGTTCGAGGCTCTCACCGTAGATATACACCAGGTTCAGCTTCGGGTTGGGAATGGTTTTCGATGGCTCTTTATAATACGTCGGGAAATCAGGATCGCCATCGCGCGACTGCGACTTCACCAGTTCGGTTATCTGGTGAAACGCTGGGCTGGCGTCAACGGAGGCCAGCGCCAGCAGCAGGGCCAGCAGACTGTAACCCACATGATGTGGATGATGGCGACGGCGGCGTAGGATCCAGCCGAGAGCGACAAAAACGGTCGTCAGCGCCAGCGCGATCCCAACGCCCGGCAGGATATATTTGCCGATACCTGCGCCGGTCAGGCTGTTGGTCAGCGTATAGAGAACCGCGTCATTGATCCCGTCGCCGGTGAAATAGTCACTGGCGTACAGCGTGATATTCAAGACAATAAAAATCCCCAGCACCGTTAACGTGGCGGCAAACCACCAGGTGTTGCGACCCGCTTTCCAGGCGTAAATCAGCACTGAAGCGAGAAACAGAGTGATGGAGATTAATTCTGACAACGGTCGATCCTCAGTAAACCGGGCAATTGCCTGGCAGGCTAATCATTAGGGGAAAGCACAATGTAATAGCGTTGTTACATTGCTGCAATTGTAGTGACATTAAATTACGTTGTTATTCAGAATTGGTTTAGATATGCGTGCTTTTTGCAGGGGGTTAACTGGTTATTTGACGTGTGAATGTAATGGGGTAAAAAATTGATGCCGCGCAGGTTATACGCGGCATGCCGTGCGTCAGGAAATGAAGTTCATACCCTGTTTTAACACCAGATCGCAGGCCTTGGTTTTTACCTGCTTCGCCAGCGAGCTGTTGCCAATTGTGTTCAGGTCCAGCTGTTGACCATCTTTGGCGTTGAGCAGACCCTGAATACCATCCATATAGTTGGTATCTTGTTTCTGTTCTGGCGCGCTGAGGCCCAGTTTATCCAGCACCTGATTTTTGACGTTTTGCGTGTCGGTGACCGAAGCCAGTTTCTGTTTCGCGCAATATTCCAGGATCCCGGCGGCGTTATTCATGCTGCTGGAGGTCAATGACTGATTGCTGCCATTCAGCAGGCTGGTCAGGGAAGAGAGCGACGAGCTGCTTTGCGAGCCGGAGCTTTGTTTGCTCAGCTCACTGGCCGCGCTGGAGAGCGAATCCTGCCAGGAGGCGGCGAAAACGCTAGTGGAGATGAGCGTGCTGGCGGCAAGCGCACAGCACAGCAGACGTTTGGTAGTTTTCATCATTATATGCAACTCGTGTTATGCCTTTTCAGCGCAGTATAGCGCTGGCAGTCTTAGGAGTGGTCCTAATACGTTAATACTCTTTACCGGTTACCCGACTACGGTAGCTTTCCCAGTTAAAAATGACCCACAGGCTGTTGCCAAGGCGCATACGATCCATCACACGCTCGCCCAGTAGCTTGTTCATTTCATCCATATTGCTGTTAGTTAACATGCCGGTCGGACGTTTTGAGGATGAACGGCGATCGACAATCTGATTAATGATCACTTTTTCATAGCGGGATTCGGTCTGCATGCCGATCTCGTCGATCACCAGAAGATCCACATTGCTCAGATCGTTGAGCAGCTGTTCTTCGCTGGTTTCACGATTGCTGAACGTTTCTTTCATCGCCGACATGATATCGGCCACGGTAATGATCAGTACCGACTTGCCGCGCAGCAGCAGTTCGTTGCAGATGGCGGCGGCTAAATGGTTTTTGCCGGTGCCGGGTTTGCCGGAGAAGATAAAGCTGGCGATGTTGCCGTCAAACTCTTCAACGTACTGGCGGGCTTTGCTCAGGGCATTCATCTGACCTTCGCACTCTACCCGATAGTTTTCGAACGAACAGTTCTGATGCAGCGGACGGATACCGGAACGGTTGAATGTGCGCTGCATTTTCATGGCCCGGTTTTCGCGGGCCAGCGCTGCGGCACGAATTTCACCTTGCTCTTTTTGCCATGCCAGCAGCTCCTCGCCCGTTTTAAAGGCGGGCTCGACATTAGGTGGCATCATTTTTTGCAGACGTTTCATCAGGTCGCCAACGTTTTTCATCGTTATCCTCTAAAACCCGGTGGAATGTGGCTGTCAGGTTCACTGACGCTGTTCACATCGCGCTTTGGCATTCCGCCATTGCTGGCCCGTCCAATCTGAATGCTGCGCGCCAGTTTTTGCTGCCACTGAATATGGTGAAAGACTTTGCCTTCAGCCTGCCAGTAGGCAACAAATGAGGCCAGTTCTTCAGCAGTAACCGGCTCTCGTAACGCTACGCCCCATAAAGCGGCCTGACGTTGAAAGTCGGCATCAGGCTGCCAGGCAGCGTACATCGCAAATTTCCCCATTGGCACGGCAACGGGAGCGGCTTGCGGCTCTTCATAAAATTGCTCATCCAATGTCACATCGCTTCCCGGGCGTGACAGTTTCTCCTCAAGCGCCAACAGCTCAGCCAGTCTCGCAGGCGTCACCGCGTAAAACGCTGGCGCATTGTTAGCGAATACGGCTACGGCGCCACCCGCAGACTTGGCCAGCACGGCGCGGTGATCGTGTAGTAAGGCGTCAATGCTCGTGACGTCCGGCGTCAAAATTTTGCAGGGCATAATGTTTCTCAATACTGAACAACAACCGAGAAGGGGACTGCTTTTATAGTAACACAGAGAAGAAGGAGAGCAGCAGATGAGGGGGGAGATTCCCCTCTCTGCATGGTATTAAAGAAAGTGCACCGTCAAACGCGTGGGCGTTTGCGATACAGCCATAATCCTGGTACGGATAGTCCGATGGAGAGCGCACCGACAATCGATGAGGCTTTCAGGAAATTGGTCAGCAGGGTAATCATCAGCACTTCGCTGTAACCAAAATGGCCGATTTTTACGGCTGAGATCATGGCGGTGTAGGCGGAGATCCCTGGGAACATCGGGATCACTGCTGCGACGGTGAAGACTTTTGGATGCGCCAGATACCAGCGCGACCACTGGATCCCAATGCAGCCGACCAGCAGTGATGCCATAAAGGTTGACCATTCAATATTAAACCCTGCGGTCATCATCACCATTCGTGAGCCGTGGCCGAGCGCGCCGAGTAACGCACACCAGGGGAGAGCCCGATGAGGGACATTGAATACCATGGCAAAGCCAAGCGCCGGGATTGCCGACAGGATCATGTCCTGCATCAGCGCCAGTATGAAATCGATCACGCCCATCCGCGCAGCCCCCATAAGGTCATCGACACGATCACGCCAATACAGGTCGCCAACGTCAGCAGACTGGCAATAGCCCAGCGAGCGAGCCCGGTATTAATGTGTCCCTTAAACATATCCGCGACGGAGTTGATCAACGGAAAGCCCGGAACCAGCAGTAGCACGCTGGCGGCCATAGCGGTAGTCGGAGTATTGCTAAAGGTCGGCAGCGTAAGCAGCAAACCTGAAATGGTGGTCGCCACAAAGGCGGTGATGCAAAAATTGATTTGCGGATGCAAATGCCGGGACGCCAGAATCTGGCGGATATACATCGCCACCATGCTGGCGAAAAAGGTGATCACTGCACCATCCCATCCGCCGTTATTGAGTTTACAAAAGCAGGCGCAGGACAAACCGACCATGAAGGCGACCAACCATCTTGGATAGCGTAGCGGCTTAATCTGGCTAAAGCGTTTCTCTACCCCTTTAATATCCAGAAGTTTATGTTCCGCCAAAATGACAATGTGCTGCACTTCCGTCACGACGTGCATATTAATGCCGCGATCTTGATTTTTTCGCGTTGATGTCAGGCATTGCCCGTCTTTAATGGTGGTCAGGACGATAGCGTTAGAGGAGATGGCGCTTTCTACGCTATCCATGCCAAGTGCCAGCCCGAGGCGGGTGGATAACTCGTCAACCAGAGCGCTTTCTGCCCCATGCTGAAGTAAAAAAAGTCCGCATTGAATACATAACCGTGTAACCGTTCGCTGTGACGACTGCTCTGTTTGCATGGCTCGCTCTGACTGAAAAGGATCTCTGTGAGTGATGAATATCTTCTTTTTATCATGAAGCATGAGCCTGCTGGCTCTGGCTAAGATCAATCTTTGTGTCGAAAAAAGACACAGGTGATACAGTTATGGCATCTTAACTCCCCCGTTTGATAAGGTTCGGGGGGAGATATGTTTGAAATGTAGCGTTATTTTCCCGGATGGCAAATACGTAAGCCATGCTAACGATCTATTGTAGTTATTATAATTGTACAGATAATGTATTCATGAGTGATTATGTAATAATAGCTTGCCAGTTTGGCATTATTTGGATTGTAGTGCCAATACTTTTATTTTAGAAAATACCAAGGATAAGCAATTCACCCCGTTTATTGTTCGGAGTATTTTCCTGTGAGTTAAGATTGTTAATCTACCCGGGAGAATTTAATTAAGTACGATTGCGGACTGGTGAGTGTGGAGGGGATATGTTGCCAGGACGCTGCAAAAACGCAATTATTATTAGTAAATCACCGATTATACAAACCGGACTTAAAGGTATAATGCAGGGACAGTTCTCCGATTACGAACTTACCTACTGTCGTTCCGTTGAAGAACTGACGTTATTGCAGCTACGGTGTGCTGATTTGGTGATTGCTGATTTAACCGGAGACTGTAATTATCCTCGTTCAGTCTGCGAACAATATTATTCTTTATTATCTCAATATCGTGATATTCACTGGGTATTTCTCGTATCTCGTATTTTTTATCCTCTGGCTGTTGAGCTACTGATGTGTCCTGTCAGTTCGCTGCTCTCTGACGCAGAGTCGATTGAAAGTTTAGTGAATGTCATTCACGCGGGAAATACACGCGCAGAGAGAATCAGCAAGGCGCTGCTCTCTCCGCCTGCTATGCCACAATTGTTAGATCATAGCGCACGATCTATCGTTCTCACTCTCTCTGAAAGGAAAGTATTGCGCCTTCTTGGGAAAGGCTGGGGAATCAATCAGATTGCGACGTTGCTGAAGAAAAGCAATAAAACAATCAGCGCCCAAAAGAATAGCGCAATGCGTCGCTTGTCGATAAATAGCAATGCAGAAATGTATGCCTGGATAAATAGTTCTCAAGGATCGCGAGAACTTAATTTACCTTCAGTTTATGGAGAACCCACGGAATGGAAAGCAGAATCATCAAAAGAAACGTTGCGCTGGTAGAAAAGTGCACGATGAGCAGCGTGGGTATTAAGAGTTTATTTAATACCATGCCGGATGACCAATATAAACTTCATCTCTTTTCTAGCCAGCCCGCTTTTAGTCAGGCAATGTTAAAGATGTCGTTTTCGGCAGTTATTTTTTCCCTATCTGCAATCAGAACCGATCGCAGGGCAGGGTTGGCTTATTTAACGGAGCTGGCGATAAATTATCCGCGGATTCGCCGTGTGGTGATTGCCGATGATGACGCTGAAGCGCGTTTAATTGGTTCCCTGTCCCCCTTGCCGTTGGATGGTGTTGTGAGTAAAGCGTCTTCGTTAACGGTGTTGCAGGACGCGTTATTCACGGCGTTAAGCAGCCCTGGTCGGGGAAGCGAAGGCACGAAAAACCATTGGTATATTAATCAAAACCGTATGCTCAGTCCGACAGAACGAGAAATACTGCGCTTTATGTCGAATGGTTATTCGATGCCACAGATTGCCGTTCAGCTTGAACGGAACATCAAAACCATTCGGGCACACAAATTTAATGTGATGTCTAAACTGGGTGTAAGCTCGGATGCCGGGTTACTGGATGCGGCCGATATCCTGCTGTATCTGCGTGCTGGCGAGCCAGCACCTTTTATGCAGGCGGTTTCATGACGGGCAACATTGACGTGTTTCTTACCGGGTTTGGCCGTCAGTTTGGCGCGTGAAGCATTACTGACACACGTCAACCCAGGTGGCAGAAGTCAGTTCAGCCATCCTTTCAGGCGTGATGCGAACCGCGCTGTGGATGGCACCTGCGGCGGGAAGCACTTCAGCGTAGTGCTTCAGAGAAACATCACAGTACACTGATATCGGTGTTTCTAATCCGAAGGGGCAAACGCCGCCAACGGGGTGCCCCGTCGCGTTCACGACCTCATCACTACTTAACATTCGGGCTTTGGCACCGAACGTACTCTTTAGCTTTTTATTATCCAGTCGGGCATCACCTTTTGCCACGACCAGGATGATATCGTTCTTCACCTTTAGCGAAAGTGTTTTCGCTATCTGGCCAGGTTCAACGTTATGGGCTTTTGCTGCCAGATCGACGGTTGCTGTGCTCTGATCTAATTCGATAATCTCAATATCTGGCGCATGTTGCGCCAGGAATTGGCGTACTGATTGCAAACTCATTCTTCTCTCCAAATAGCCTACAGGCAGCTCTGCACAGCATAAAACTGCAGGATGTAATTTGTCATAGGGGCAACCGCACTGTAAATATTTTATTGTAACAACATAGCAACATGAGCAGTTTTTCGATCGTCTTCACAATCAAAGAAACCGGTTACAGTAACCGGTTGCAGAATGTTGAAATGACGATTATTACTGAAGTTGTCATTTCCTCTGTATCACATAATAAGAGCCATCTATGAAACTTAACTCGAAAAGCGGTAGCGCTGGTGTTCCTCCCGGCACGGTTGCGAAAAGTGGTAATGGGCTTTACGTGGTGGTATTGATACCAGCACCGTTGCAGGGTTTTGCACAACGGGAGAACGGCTATGTCTACTAACCATGCTGTGTTTAACGTGATTTTCCGTTTTGTTGAAAACTACGTTAGTCCTGTCGCCGGGCGTATCTCTTCGCAACGACATGTAATGGCCATTCGCGATGGTTTTATTTCGGCGATGCCTTTTATGATTGTAGGCTCTTTTCTGCTGGTTTTTGCCTATCCGCCGTTTTCTCCGGATACCACCTGGGGATTTGCCCGCGCGTGGCTGGATCTGGCAAAACAGTTTGAAGGCCAAATTCTCACCCCGTTTGATATGACGATGGGGATTATGTCGGTCTACATATGTGCGGCTATTGCTTATAACCTGGGCAAGCACTATGTGAAGTCGCATCAGTTAGATCCGTTTATGTGTGCGATGCTATCAATCATGGCTTTTTTGCTGATTGCCGCGCCAAAAACCAAAGGCACAATGCCGGTTGATAGTCTGGGAGGAACGGGGATTTTCACCGCCATCCTGGTGGCCATTTACTGTGTTGAAATGATGCGCTTCCTGAAGGCGCACAACATCGGCATCCGTTTACCCGATCAGGTGCCGCCGATGATCAAAAACTCCTTCGATCTGCTGATCCCGGTGCTGGTGGTGGTACTGACGCTGTACCCGCTGAGCCTGGTGATACAGTCGCAGTTTGACATGCTGATCCCGCAGGCCATTATGGCCATCTTTAAACCACTGGTGTCGGCTGCAGATTCTCTCCCGGCGATACTGCTGGCGGTACTAATTGGCCATTTGCTGTGGTTTGCGGGTATTCACGGCGCGGCAATTGTGTCGGGAATGCTGCAAATGTTCTGGCTAACTAATCTTGGGATGAACCAGTCAGCGCTGGCGCAGGGCGCGCCGTTACCGCATATCTTTATGGAAGCATTCTGGACGTTCTTCATTGTGGTCGGAGGGTCAGGTGCAACGATGGGGTTGGTGATTTGCTATCTGCGTAGTCGTTCGGCTCATCTACGCTCGATAGGGCGTCTGAGCGTAGTCCCCAGCATTTTTAATATTAACGAACCGGTGATTTTTGGTACGCCGATTGTCATGAACCCGGTGTTTTTTATCCCCTTCCTGCTGGCCCCGATGGTGAATGCGGTACTGGCCTGGGCGGCGATGAAACTGGATTTAATTGGGCGGGTCATTTCAGTGGTTCCCTGGACCGCACCGGCACCGGTTGGCGCGGCATGGGCGTTAGGCTGGGATTATCGTGCGGCGATCCTGGTGGTGCTGTTGGCGCTGGTGTCGGCCGTTATCTACTTCCCGTTCTTTAAGGTCTACGAAAAGCAGCTATTAGCGCAGGAAAAAGAAGAAGCACAGCGTATAGAAGAGGAAAATCAACAGGTTGCATAAATGACAGCGAGGGGCTATGGCTCCTCGCTTATTTCAGCGTGCAGTCTCCGCATTGCTGAACGTCAGGCAGGCGATAGCGTTGGCAGCAGGTTCTGCGTACTAACAGCCCCTCACGCGGAACAACAGTACGCCACAGGGGATTATCCTGGCCGCAGGAAAGTTGTTTCTCAAAAAAGCAGGTCTGGCGCAGCGTGGTCAGCAGTTCTTCCCCTAACAACGGCTTCATTTCCGTTAAATACCAGTGAATTAAATATCCGGTGTTGCTCCAGATAAGCTTCGCGTTGATCTCACCCGTCGCTTCCAGCGCCTGCACAACCGGCGTCAGCGCTGAGAGAATCAGCGTTTCCATGCGTCGTTGAGGAGACAGGGCTGTAGCCTGGTGATCCTGATGGACGTCGATCCAGAAGCAGGCCGCTCGGCCCGTTTCGTGAAACTCTACGCGCATATGTTCAGGAGAGACGTCGATAGCCTCTTTTTGCGTTAGCAGGGCCACCATTAACGGAGGCATCATCAGGCCGATATACCATTGCGCCCAAAGAGAAATCAGGGGCTTATTTTCGCGGGGCAGCGTGGGCTGGTTGCGATAGATATGGTCCGAATAAACGGCCAGCAGCGAACTAAGCGTCGCCGGTTGTGTCCATTCATGCAGCGTCATTGCACCTGGCACAGGCGTTTCGTCAAGACGAATGAAGTCCAGCAGGTGCTCGCGAGTTTTGGCTATCGTTGCGCGTACGGCAGCAGCCAGCGAGGGCATCTCTGAGGGGAGATGGCTACGCCAGATGACATCTTCAACAATCGGTGCGGAACGATAAGCCATGTCTATATAAGGATGTTAATCTTAATGATAATGATTGCTAATCCTATAATTGACATTGAGCGATGGCAAGATCTTTGTCTCCATCCCGAGCGGCACCGCACAGAAAGCTCAGGTAGAGGAGCAGTTTACCCGCAGCTCATCGCTGACCAGGGTATTGTTACGCCCAAGATTCTTGGCCTCGTAAAGGGCTTTATCCGCTTTGGCGATAGCAGCATCAATATCCTGTTCTACCAGAGGCGCAATGCCGATACTGACGGTTACGTTGGTTGCCACGCTCTCATTAAACATGTGAGGGATTTTAAGGTCGTACACTTTCTGGCGGATACGTTCGGCGGCAGCCTGGGCCTGCAGTGGATCAACCGCGGTCAGCAAAATCATAAACTCTTCACCGCCAAAACGCGCCACCACATCCCGGGAACGTACGGAGTCTCGGATGGCGGCAGAAACACGGATCAACGCCTGGTCGCCCATCATATGTCCGTAATGATCGTTATAGGCTTTGAAATGGTCGATATCTAACAGCAGAACGAAGTGCCTTAAATTACTCAGGGCCAACAGCGTATCGAGCCGGTGTTGCAGCCCCCGGCGATTATACAAACCGGTTAGCGGGTCGAGCATGCTGAGCCCGTTCAGGGTTTCCCGTTCCTCCAGCAGTTTGTACATCAGTTGCTGAGCGAATCCATCGTAGCGCTTTTGTATCACATGCTGGATGGCGATACCGGCCATAGGCAGCGCCATAAAATAGAAAATCCGCAAACCATGCTCGCTGCCGTTAAGCCATAAACAAATGGCGACGGAGGGGAGTGAGTGGAGCGTAAACGCGATGATATTATTGGCAAAAGCGATAGAGCCAATAAACAGTACGCTGAGAAGCGCTATTAACAGGAAATAATAATCATTCTGACCTAGAGCGTTATATTTCAAGAATATATGTAACGCCCATAACAAGCCAAAAACGATTGAAATACAAGGGAGATTAATTCTTTTATCCGCGTATTTCCCATGCCAGACCAGCAGCAGTGTACTTATCACCAGCATCAGCAAAGCGGGTATTGATAAGGCTTTGACGGCAAAAAGTGGGAAAAAAAGCGTAAACAGCGCGGAGACTGCGTTGAGCAGCAGAAACAGTCGTAAAGAGAGTTGGTATTTTTTGGTGCGCAGAGTTCGCCAGGATTGTACTGTCATAGGTAAATATTGTTAGTTATCTGCAATGTACGAAGGTGTGTTGGTAAATAAAACAAATAACGAACGGGGTATCATTCGCAGAGGTTTTTATTGTTTTAGTTGAAGAGCTAACCGGTGAGCAATTTATCACCTTGGATTATTCATGTCATCAATCGTTAAGTAAAACTCATATAATTGATAGTGCTTCACGGCTGACAAATGAGAAATTTTATCATATGATATTGGTTATCATTATCAATGTCATAGGTGAAATCATGTTGCAACGTACGCTGGGCAGTGGATGGGGTGTTCTGCTGCCGGGAATGCTGATTGCCGGGATGGCATATAGCGACCTGTCGGTCTACGTATGGAAGGTGATGATTGTATTAGGATTACTGCTGACTTCGCTCATGCTGTACCACAAACGTTTACGGCACTTTGTTTTGTTACCTTCATGCGTCGCGCTGATTGGTGGCATTGTTCTGGTAGTGATGAACTGGAATCAGGGATGAACAAAACAGAGAAGGAAATCGAGAGGGAAATAAGATAATTGGTGCGAGGGGGGGGACTCGAACCCCCACATCCTAAGGACACTAACACCTGAAGCTAGCGCGTCTACCAATTCCGCCACCTTCGCACAGTCATCTTATTTTTTTGATATCGCCTCGTTGGTGCGAGGGGGGGGACTCGAACCCCCACATCCTAAGGACACTAACACCTGAAGCTAGCGCGTCTACCAATTCCGCCACCTTCGCCCAGTGCGAGCAATATCAACGTGGATTATGGTGCGAGGGGGGGGACTTGAACCCCCACGTCCGAAAGGACACTAACACCTGAAGCTAGCGCGTCTACCAATTCCGCCACCTTCGCATACCATCGACACTAAAAAAGTATCGTTACCACGGGGGCGAATTCTAGAGATTTTATGCAGGGCGTCAACTGTTAATTATCGAACTTAACGTGATTGCCGAAAAAAAAGGCGTTTCTTCGGTTTTGGCGTTTTATGCAGGCCGGATAAGCGATAGCGCCATCCGGCGTTGCTCGGTGTCACGTCGGATGGCGGCGTAAACGCCTTATCTGGCCCGGATCAGTTAGGCTTTTTTCGCCTGGCGCGTCATCACGGTGCGATAGACCTTGAAGCGTCCGGTCTGCGCGATAACTTCGTGGAAGCCAAACACTTCATCCAGAACCTTCGGATAAGGCAGGAAGGCGTTTGCCACGATACGCAGTTCACCACCGCTGTTGAGATGACGCACGGCGCCACGAATCAGCGTTTGTGCGGCATCAAGGCTGGTCTGCATTCCGTCGTGGAACGGCGGGTTGGAGATGATCATATCAAAGCGACCCGTTACGTCAGAAAAGACGTTACTGGCGATGACGTCACCTTCAATGCCGTTGGCTGCAAGCGTTGCGCGGCTGGCTTCAACGGCGGCGGCGCTAACATCGCACAGGGTTAAGCGCACTTTCGGCGAGTGGCTGGCTAAGGCGACGGAAAGAACGCCTGCGCCACAGCCGACATCCAGCACTTTGCCTTTGGTGTGCGGCGTCAGCGTGGAGAGCAGCAGTTGGCTGCCAACATCCAGGCCGTCACGGCTGAAGACGCCCGGCAGCGTTTTGATGGTCAGATTTTCTGTCTGGTATTCATCCCAGTATTTTTCTGCATCAAAGACCGGCTGTTTTTCCAGACGACCGTGGTACAGGCCACAGCGACGTGCGCTGTCGACTTTGTTTAACGGTGCGTATTCGGCCAGCATCTGCTCTGCGCTACGTACGCCGCTGCGATTCTCACCGACAACAAAAATATCGGTGCCCACCGGTAACAGCGACAGAATGTTCATCAACTGGAACTGGGCTTCCGGCTTATTCTTCGGCCAGTAGTAGATCAGCGTATCGCTATCGGCAACGTCATCGGCCTGCGCGACGAGGCTGAAGCGGACGTTGTCGCCCATCTGGCGGTTAAGCACCTGCCAGTGGTGAAGTTGCTGAGTGTGCGCTCGGCTGGCGGCGCTTTCAAAATGGGCAGGCAGGTCATCCTGCAAATCACCGGCAAACAGAATACGGCTTTGTTCGAAATCATCACTGTGGCGCAGCAAGACTTCACTTGCCGGGGTAAAAGCAGACATGGAATGCTCCTTAAATTGTACAGCGGGGGATTATAGTTGTTTGATGGCACGGATTCGACAAATTTGCTATATTTGCGCCCCTGATAGACAGGAGTGTTTCGCTATGACATCCCGACGAGACTGGCAGTTACAGCAACTGGGCATTACGCAGTGGTCGTTGCGTCGTCCTGGCGCACTGCAGGGCGAGATCGCGATTTCCATTCCTGCGCATGTCCGTTTGGTGATGGTTGCTGCACAGTTACCCGCGCTAACCGAACCGTTGATCAGCGATATTTTACGCGCATTAACCGTTAGCCCGGATCAGGTTTTACAACTGACGCCTGACCGTGTCGCCATGCTGCCGCAAGGCAGTCGCTGTAATAGCTGGCGGCTGGGAACCGAAGAGCCGCTGCTGCTGGAGGGCGCTCAGGTCAAGAGCCCTGCGTTTAATGAATTACGGGAAAACCCAGCGGCACGCGCCGCGTTATGGCAACAAATCTGCGCATATGAACACGATTTCTTCCCTCGAGCCGACTGATTTACCCGCAGCATTTCAGATTGAAAAACGCGCCCACGCTTTTCCGTGGAGTGAAAATACATTTGCCAGCAACCAGGGCGATCGCTACCTCAATTTTCAGTTGAGGGTTGACGACGTGATGGCCGCCTTTGCAATTACGCAGGTCGTACTGGATGAAGCGACGCTGTTCAATATCGCCGTCGATCCTGACTTTCAGCGCCGGGGCCTGGGGCGTGAGCTGCTGGAGCACCTGATCGATGAGCTGGAAAAGCGTGGCATTCTGACGCTGTGGCTTGAAGTACGCGCCTCGAATGCGGCCGCTATCGCGCTGTACGAAAGCTTAGGCTTTAACGAGGCGACGATCCGTCGCAACTACTATCCAACGGCCGATGGTCACGAAGACGCCATCATCATGGCGTTGCCAATCAGCATGTAAGACAAGGTGTAATGATGAAGAAGTGGGACTGGATTTTCTTTGATGCCGACGAAACGCTGTTTACGTTTGACTCGTTTACCGGCTTACAGCGGATGTTTCTCGACTATAGCATTACCTTTACCGCTGAAGATTTTCAGGACTACCAGGCCGTAAATAAACCGCTGTGGGTGGATTACCAAAACGGCGCGATTACCTCATTACAACTGCAGCATGCCCGTTTTCAGAGCTGGGCCGAACGCCTGAAGGTTGAACCGGGCCAGCTTAATGACGCATTCATCAATGCGATGGCGGAGATCTGCTCACCGTTGCCGGGGGCGGTTTCTCTGCTCAATGCGATTCGTGATAAAACGAAAATAGGCATCATTACTAACGGCTTTACCGCATTGCAGCAAATCCGCCTTGAGCGGACGGGGCTGCGCGACTATTTCGACCTGCTGGTAATTTCTGAGCAGGTTGGGGTGGCAAAACCTGATTCCCGTATTTTTGACCATGCGCTGGAGCAGGCGGGTAATCCTGACCGTTCTCGCGTGCTGATGGTGGGTGACACCGCAGAGTCCGATATTCTTGGCGGCATTAACGCCGGGCTATCCACCTGCTGGCTAAATACGCACCACCGCGAGCAACCAGCGGGCATTCAGCCGACCTGGACCGTAGCGTCATTAAGCGAACTGGAGCAGCTCCTGTGTAAACACTGATTGCCTCCCCCCCGTTGATGGGTAAAATAGCCGCAATTTTTCGTATTCAACTTGCCCGGCCCGTTGCCGTGCTTACCTAAGAAGATTTGACTATGACGTTGTCTCCTTATTTGCAAGAGGTGGCCAAACGCCGCACTTTTGCCATTATTTCTCACCCGGATGCCGGTAAAACGACAATTACTGAAAAGGTACTGTTATTCGGACAGGCCATTCAGACCGCCGGTACGGTAAAAGGCCGAGGCTCCAGCCAGCATGCAAAATCTGACTGGATGGAAATGGAAAAGCAGCGTGGTATCTCCATTACCACCTCTGTGATGCAGTTTCCGTATCATGACTGCCTGGTGAACCTGCTGGACACCCCGGGGCACGAAGACTTCTCCGAAGATACCTATCGTACCCTGACGGCGGTGGACTGCTGCCTGATGGTTATCGATGCCGCAAAAGGCGTTGAGGATCGTACCCGTAAGCTGATGGAAGTTACCCGTCTGCGCGATACGCCGATCCTGACCTTTATGAACAAACTCGACCGTGACATCCGCGATCCGATGGAGCTGCTGGATGAAGTCGAGAACGAACTGAAAATCGGCTGTGCGCCAATCACTTGGCCGATTGGCTGCGGTAAGTTGTTCAAAGGTGTCTATCACCTTTATAAAGATGAAACTTACCTGTATCAGACCGGTAAAGGCCACACCATTCAGGAAGTGCGCATTGTTAAAGGTCTGAACAACCCGGAACTTGATGCTGCCGTGGGTGAAGACCTGGCGCAGCAGTTGCGCGACGAGCTGGAGCTGGTGCAGGGTGCGTCCAACGAGTTCGACCATGAGCTGTTCCTCGCAGGCGAAATCACCCCGGTCTTCTTCGGTACCGCGCTGGGTAACTTCGGCGTTGACCATATGCTGGACGGCTTAGTGGAGTGGGCGCCTGCGCCGATGCCGCGTAAAACCGATACCCGCGTCGTCGAAGCTTCAGAAGAGAAGTTCACCGGTTTCGTGTTCAAAATTCAGGCCAACATGGACCCGAAACACCGTGACCGCGTGGCGTTCATGCGTGTGGTATCCGGCAAGTATGAGAAAGGCATGAAAATGCGCCAGGTGCGTATTGGTAAAGACGTGGTGATCTCCGATGCACTCACCTTTATGGCCGGTGACCGTTCTCATGTGGAAGAAGCGTATCCGGGCGATATTCTCGGTCTGCATAACCACGGCACTATCCAGATCGGCGATACCTTTACCCAGGGCGAAATGATGAAGTTCACCGGTATTCCGAACTTCGCACCGGAGCTGTTCCGTCGTATTCGCCTGAAGGATCCATTGAAGCAGAAACAGTTGCTGAAAGGGCTGGTTCAGCTGTCAGAAGAGGGTGCAGTGCAGGTATTCCGTCCGATCGCCAATAACGATCTGATCGTGGGCGCGGTGGGTGTGCTGCAGTTTGACGTGGTGGTTTCACGTCTGAAGAGCGAGTACAACGTTGAAGCGATTTATGAATCCGTCAACGTGGCGACTGCGCGCTGGGTAGAATGTTCTGACGTGAAGAAATTCGAAGAATTTAAACGTAAGAACGAAATTCAGCTGGCGCTGGATGGCGGCGATAACCTCACCTATATCGCGCCAACCATGGTTAACCTGAATCTTACCCAGGAACGTTACCCGGACGTTCAGTTCCGTAAAACACGCGAACACTAATCGACCTCTCAGGGCACGGTATTCGCCGTGTCCTGCAACTTTCCCTGTCTTTTAAATCTCTTGCGGAATGTTCTTAAAACCTCGCATTTTTCTTTTGCTTGCCTGTTTTTTAATCGATTTTGACTGCGATCACGAAATCCTGAACTATATTTAACAATGTGATGACATAAATATCGGCGTTTAATGCTTTTTAGGCTGCCTGTTGCAGCGTCTATTGCTGATATTTATTCCACTTACAAGATTAGTTGCTGGTTCAGGCCGTTTAACGGCAGAGCATAGCTTTTAGCAAAACATACAGGAATACATCGATGACAATGACAGGACTTAAGATTTCTAAAACGCTGCTGGCCGTGATGCTGACCTCCGCTGTTGCAACGGGTTCTGCTTATGCAGAAAACTCCACGACGGATAAAGCGCAATCCGGCGTCGAAAGTGCGGGGCAGAAAGTCGATAGCTCTATGAACAAAGTCGGTAATTTCATGGATGACAGCACCATCACTGCGAAAGTAAAAGCCGCGCTGGTGGACCACGAAAGCATTAAGAGCACCGATATTTCCGTTAAAACAGATCAAAAGGTGGTGACACTAAGCGGGTTTGTTGAAAGCCAGGCACAGGCCGAAGAAGCGGTGAAAGTGGCGAAAGGCGTTGAGGGTGTGACCTCCGTTAGCGACAAACTGCATGTGCGTGATAGTAAAGAAACCTCCGTTAAAGGCTACGCGGGCGATACGGCAATTACCAGTGAGGTAAAAGCCAAGCTGCTGGCCGATGATATCGTCCCTTCCCGCAAGGTGAAGGTTGAGACCACTGATGGCGTTGTGCAACTTTCAGGCACCGTCGATTCACAGGCTCAAAGCGATCGTGCTGAGAGCATCGCTAAAGCGATTGATGGCGTGAAAAGCGTCAAAAACGATCTCAAAACTCACTAATTAGACTTAATTCGTCCTCCTGACGTTTGTCGGGAGGCGTGTTGTGCACCACACTGAAAATATCGCCGATGGGCAGCCTGAGTGCTCATATCAAGCGGTGACATTAACTATGGTAAAGGAGAAGCGCATGTTTCGATGGGGCATCATATTTCTGGTTATCGCGTTAATTGCCGCTGCACTGGGTTTTGGTGGACTGGCGGGTACCGCAGCCGGCGCTGCGAAAATTGTGTTTGTGGTGGGGATCATTCTGTTTTTGGTCAGCCTGTTTACCGGGCGTAAACGACCCTAGTCCATAGCCGTAAAGAAAAATTGCTACTAAGCCAGTCCATTGGACTGGCTTTTACGGTTTTAGCGTCAGGCAATTTGCGTTACTTTGTTGCTCTATTACAAAAACAACAGGAAGGCAGAGGTGGGGCAGAGAATACCCGTCACGCTCGGTAATATTGCGCCGTTATCGTTACGTCCGTTTCAACCAGGCAATATGGCGCTGGTGTGCGAGGGTGGGGGACAAAGAGGTATCTTTACCGCTGGCGTACTGGATGAATTCATGCGCGCGCAGTTTAATCCTTTTGATCTCTTCTACGGGACGTCCGCTGGCGCGCAAAACCTTTCAGCCTATCTCTGTAACCAGCCCGGTTACGGTCGCAAAGTTATTATGCGATACACCACCCGACGCGAATTTTTTGACCCGGTGCGCTTTGTGCGCGGGGGAAACTTAATCGATCTCGACTGGCTGGTGGATTCGACTGCGTCCCAGATGCCGCTGGAAATGGACAACGCCGAGCGCCTGTTTGCTGCGGGGAAAGCGTTTTATATGTGCGCCTGTCGGGGCGATGACTACACGCCGGGCTATTTTTCACCGAACAGGCAAAACTGGCTCGATCTTATTCGTGCCTCCAGCGCGATTCCCGGGTTCTACCGCACAGGGGTTGTGTTGGACGGCGTAAACTATCTGGATGGTGGGGTCAGTGACGCCATACCGGTGCAAGAGGCGGCGAAGCACGGAGCAAAAACGCTGGTGGTTATCCGCACTGTGCCCTCGCAAATGTACTACACCCCGCAGTGGTTCAAACGTATGGAGCGCTGGCTGGGTGAAAGCAGCCTGCAACCGCTATTGAATCTGGTCCAGCACCATGAAGCCAGCTATCGCGCTATCCAGAGTTTTATTGAGAAGCCGCCGGGTAAGCTGCGTATCTTTGAAATCTATCCGCCAAAACCACTCCATAGTATGGCGTTGGGCAGCCGTATTCCGGCGCTGCGGGAAGATTACAAAACCGGACGCCTGTGCGGTCGTTACTTTCTGGCGACAGTCGGCAAGCTGCTGGCGAAAAATGCGCCGCTACCTCGTCAGACGCCGAAGATTGTGGTGCCGGGGCCGGTGGTGGTTCCTCCCGCTCCAGTGGCCAACGACGCCCATCCGCCGGTGGTGACCAATGCGCCTCAGGCGAACGACACGACGTTTGATAATGAGGATTTGGCGTGAGTTATCGTTTTATCGATACGCATTGTCACTTTGATTTCCCGCCGTTTACCGGCGATGAATCTGCCAGCATTCAGCGCGCGGCGGAGGTTGGTGTACAGAGCATTATCGTTCCGGCCACCCAAGCGGCGAATTTTCCCCGCGTACTGGCGTTAGCGGAAAATTATCCCCCATTGTTTGCCGCGCTTGGTCTGCATCCCATTGTTATTGAGCAACATAGCGATGACTGCCTGGACCAGTTGCAGCAGGTGCTGGATAAGCGCCCACAAAAGCTGGTGGCGGTAGGCGAGATTGGATTGGATCTGTATCGGGACGATCCGCAGTTCGACAAGCAAGAGCGGGTGCTGGAAGTGCAGCTAAAGCTGGCGAAACGGTACGAATTGCCGGTGATCCTGCATTCGCGTCGCACCCATGACAAGCTGGCGATGCACCTGAAACGTCATGATTTGCCACGAACTGGCGTGGTGCATGGTTTTTCCGGGAGCGTGCAGCAGGCAGAGCGCTTTGTGCAACTGGGATACAAAATTGGCGTGGGCGGCACCATTACCTATCCGCGCGCCAGTAAAACCCGCGAGGTAATGGCGCAACTGCCGCTGGAGTCGCTGTTGCTGGAAACCGACGCGCCGGATATGCCGCTCAACGGTTTTCAGGGGCAGCCTAATCGTCCGGAGCAGGTAGTCAGAGTCTTTGACGTCTTATGCGAACTGCGCCCGGAACCTGCGGACGTGATCGCTGACGCGCTGTATCGTAATACCACGGCGTTGTTTAACGTGTGATTGGATGGCGTATCCGGCCGACAAAAATGTGCGCTCTGTAGGCCTGATAAGCGAAGCGCATCAGGCATATCTTCGTCGGATGACTGTAGTGTTTTTTCCGGCCTACAAATGATGTAGCCGCATCCGATAATCACAGGTATAGCGCTGGGAAAATCAAATTATCCACCCCGCGCTCGCGCAATCTTTGCGCCAGGAGTTCCACATCCTCCGGCGATGCACTCGGCCAGTCCTTCGCTTCTCCATACACCCCGTGCGCATGAAAGGCATTCAGCCGCACCGGTACGTCACCGGTGCGTTTGATAAACGCCGCCAGCGCATCGATATGCTGTAGATAATCCACCTGACCAGGAATCACCAACAGGCGCAGTTCCGCCAGTTTGCCCAGCCCGGACAAAAATGTAATGCTTTTTTTAATCAGCGTGTTATCGCGTCCGGTAAGCTGTCGATGACACGTGCTGTCCCAGGCTTTTAAATCCAGCATTACGCCGTCGCACACCGGCAGCAGCTTCTGCCAGCCGGTTTCGCTCAGCATGCCGTTGCTGTCGACCATGCAGGTCAGGTGTTGCAACTGCGGATTGGTTTTTATCGCGGTAAATAGCGCCACAATAAAGGGGAGTTGGGTAGTCGCTTCACCGCCACTAACGGTTATCCCTTCGATAAACAGTGACGCTTTACGAATATGTTGCAGCACTTCATCAACGCTCATACTCTGCGCCATCGGCGTGGCCTGCTGGGGGCACATATGCAGGCAGGTGTCGCACTGCTGACACACATCGGACTGCCACCATACTTTCCCCGCGCTCAGGCTCAGCGCCTCATGCGGGCAATGCAGCACACACTCCCCGCAGTCGTTGCAGCGTCCCATCGTCCACGGATTGTGGCAATTCTTACAACGCAGATTACATCCTTGCAGAAACAGAGCCAGGCGACTGCCCGGCCCGTCGACGCAGGAGAAAGGAATTAGCTTACTTACTAAAGCGCATCTGCTGTTCATGGCTAATCACGCGAGGTTGTCGCTCCAGAATGCGCGTATTGCGCGCGGCTTCTTCGCCCAGCCAGGTGGTGTTGGTGCGAGAACCTTCGGCGCGATATTTTTCCAGATCCGACAGCCGCACCATATAACCCGTAACGCGAACCAGATCGTTGCCGCTCACGTTGGCGGTAAACTCGCGCATTCCGGCTTTAAACGCCCCGAGGCACAGCTGCACCAGCGCCTGAGGATTACGCTTGATGGTTTCATCCAGCGTGAGAATGTCGCTGATCCCGGCGTGATAAAACGCGTGATGTGGCGCGACGGTTTGCAGATGGGTGATCGGGTCCGGCTCATCGCCATAAGGCAGGCGTGCGCCCGGCGTGGTGCCGATATCAGAACTTATCCCCGACTGTGCATGCAGCATCGCGCGCTGCTTCCAGCCATATTTCACCGGGGTGTTTTCGACAAATTCCGCCAGTTGGGCGCTGATGCGATAGCCGAGCTGATTGGCGAACTCATCTTTCCCATAGTGCGCATTCTGTCCCGCCTTATCGCACAGCAGGTTCACCGCCTCCGCCAGGCCGTACATCCCGAACATAGGCACAAAACGTTCGGGATCAATCAACCCTTCCTGCACGAGGAAGCTATTCTCAAAGAAATGTGATTTCTCATAGAGGAATTCACATCGTGAATCAATGATGGCGATTTGCTGCTGGCAGTAGTGCGGTAGGGTGCGCGTAAAGAAGTCATCGACAGAGGTGCTGCGCTCTGCGATGGCTTTCAGATTAAGCCTGACCAGCGTGCTTCCCCCCCCGGCGAGCGGCAAAGAGTTGTAACAGCTGACGACACCATACTGACCTTTTGTGAAAATTTTATCATTTTCAGGGCCATTGGAAATATGTGGCTTACTGCACTCGCAGATATTTTGCGCCACGTTGAGCAGCAGGTCGTCAGGTGTGATTTGCGGGTCATAAATGAATGTCAGATTAGGCGAAACCTGCTTTAACTCTGCATCTGCGCGTAAAATTGCACGGGTGACTGGTGTATCTGCGGGGCCGATATTGGCGTGCATAAACGCGTCTGGCAGGGTTCTGTCGAGATAACGCCAGAAACGTTTTATTCGAATATCGATCTCTTCTTGTGTTAGAATTCTAACATACGGTTGCAACAGGGCATCGAGCTGGCCGAGATAAACCGGCATCGACGTCACTGACGGAACATGGTGGTAAAGAATAGTGAGTAAGGATAACGCGTCATCAAGATCCCTGGCGCCTTCCAGCTCCAGCCACGATGAACCATTGGCCAGAAAACGCGCGTAATCGGGTAAAACATAGCGCGGTTTGAACGGGGCATGACCTTCGTACATATCGCAGATTACCCCATCATCCAGCGCCTGACGTGCCTGTGCAGGCAGTTGCGGGTAAGGCAGCGCGTTTTCAGCTTCCAGCGCCAGAAAGTGGCGTTTCTGCTCAGGGCTGAGCACCGGGCTGGTCACGATTTGTTGGCAACGCTGTTGCAGCGCGAGTTCGCTTGAAGTGGGCATCGTTGATTCCTTTTTGTCCCGAAGGTATAACGCCATTGTAGAAAGCAACGCCGCCACAACCTTTGATCCGGATGCGCCTGATGCCATCGCATCCCTTTAGAAAAGGTGATTTATTTGAAGTAGATCTCATTAGAGTAATGCAAATCTGTATGTGGTTTTCATTAACTGTGATGTATATCGAAGTGTAATAGCGAGCGGATGTTAGAATACTAACAAACTCGCAAGGTGAAATTTTATACGGCGATGCCGTTGGAGAATGTTATGACCGATTTAACAGCAAGCAGCCTGCGTGCACTGAAACTGATGGACCTGACCACTCTGAATGACGACGACACCAATGAAAAAGTGATCGCGCTGTGTCATCAGGCGAAGACCCCGGTTGGCAACACTGCCGCAATCTGTATCTATCCGCGTTTCATCCCTATTGCGCGTAAGACCCTGAAAGAGCAGGGCACGCCGGACATCCGCATTGCAACAGTAACCAACTTCCCGCATGGCAACGACGACATCGAGATTGCGCTGGCTGAAACCCGCGCGGCGATTGCTTACGGTGCAGATGAAGTTGACGTGGTGTTCCCGTACCGTGCGCTGATCGCCGGTAACGAGCAGATTGGTTTCGATCTGGTTAAAGCCTGCAAAGACGCGTGTGCGGCGGCAAACGTGCTGCTGAAAGTCATCATCGAAACCGGTGAGCTGAAAGAAGAAGCACTGATTCGCAAAGCGTCTGAAATCTCCATCAAAGCCGGTGCTGATTTCATCAAAACCTCTACCGGTAAAGTGCCGGTCAATGCGACGCCGGAAAGCGCACGCATCATGATGGAAGTGATCCGCGACATGGGTGTTTCTAAAACTGTAGGTTTCAAACCGGCTGGCGGTGTGCGCACTGCAGAAGATGCACAGCAGTTCCTGGCGATTGCCGATGAACTGTTTGGCGCTGACTGGGCTGATTCTCGTCACTACCGTTTTGGCGCATCCAGCCTGCTGGCGAGCTTGCTGAAAGCGCTGGGTCACGGCGACGGCAAGAGCGCAAGCAGCTACTAAGCCTTATATTGCCGGAGCTGTAGCGACGTAGGCCGGATAAGGCGCAGCCGCCATCCGGCATTAAGACGACTGCCGGGTGGCGCGTTGCTTACCCGGCCTACAACGGCCTTCTACTCTTTTCCCCTGGGGGTTACCGTGTTTCTCGCACAAGAAATTATTCGTAAAAAACGTGATGGTCATGCGCTGAGCGATGAAGAAATTCGTTTCTTTATCAATGGTATTCGCGACAACACCATCTCTGAAGGGCAAATCGCCGCCCTGGCGATGACCATTTTCTTCCACGATATGACAATGCCTGAGCGAGTTTCGCTGACCATGGCAATGCGTGATTCAGGAACCGTGCTGGACTGGAAAAGCCTGCAGCTGAACGGCCCGATTGTGGATAAACACTCTACCGGCGGCGTGGGTGACGTAACGTCACTGATGTTAGGCCCGATGGTCGCAGCGTGCGGCG
The DNA here is from genome assembly GCF_002042945.1 of Citrobacter sp. A316. Classification (NCBI taxonomy): domain Bacteria; kingdom Pseudomonadati; phylum Pseudomonadota; class Gammaproteobacteria; order Enterobacterales; family Enterobacteriaceae; genus Citrobacter; species Citrobacter sp. A316. Next base: position 259,587 of record NZ_MVFZ01000002.1, on the reverse strand, counting down.
GCTATATTCCGATGATCTCCGGGCGTGGCCTGGGGCATACCGGCGGTACGCTCGATAAACTGGAAGCGATTCCTGGATTTGACATCTTCCCGGACGACGCGCGTTTCCGTGAAATTATTAAAGACGTGGGTGTGGCGATTATTGGGCAAACCAGCTCGCTCGCACCGGCGGATAAACGTTTTTATGCCACCCGCGATATTACCGCGACGGTGGATTCCATCCCGCTGATTACCGGTTCCATTCTGGCGAAAAAACTGGCGGAAGGGCTGGATGCGCTGGTGATGGATGTGAAAGTGGGCAGCGGCGCCTTTATGCCGACCTACGAGCTTTCTGAAGCTCTCGCTGAAGCGATTGTTGGTGTGGCAAACGGTGCGGGTGTACGTACCACCGCGCTGTTAACCGATATGAACCAGGTGCTGGCCTCCAGCGCAGGTAACGCGGTCGAAGTTCGCGAAGCGGTGCAGTTCCTGACCGGTGAATACCGCAATCCACGTCTGTTAGACGTCACCATGGCGCTGTGCGTGGAAATGCTGATCTCCGGCAATCTGGCGAAAGATGACGCCGAAGCCCGTGCGAAATTGCAGACGGTGCTGGATAACGGCAAAGCGGCAGAGATTTTTGGTCGCATGGTTGCGGCGCAGAAAGGCCCGACCGATTTTGTCGAAAATTATGCGAAGTACCTGCCAACGGCAATGCTCAGCAAAGCGGTATATGCTGATACCGAAGGCTTTGTCAGCGCAATGGATACCCGTGCGCTGGGGATGGCTGTCGTTTCCATGGGCGGCGGTCGTCGTCAGGCTTCGGACACCATTGATTACAGCGTTGGCTTTAGCGACATGGCGCGTCTGGGCGACAGCGTAGACGGACAACGCCCGCTGGCGGTGATTCACGCCAAAGACGAAGCCAGCTGGCAGGAAGCGGCGAAAGCGGTCAAAGCGGCAATTAGCCTTGACGATAAAGCGCCAGAAATTACACCGACAGTCTATCGTCGTATTACCGAATAACTGTATACTGATCTGATCGCTTTTTTGCGGCGCAGATGTATGGAGAACAAGATGAAACGTGCATTTATTATGGTGCTGGACTCCTTTGGTATTGGTGCGACTGAAGATGCGGATCGCTTTGGCGACGTAGGTTCAGACACTATGGGACACATTGCAGAAGCCTGTGCGAAAGGTGAAGCTGACAATGGTCGCAAAGGTCCACTGAATCTGCCTAACCTGACCCGTCTGGGCCTGGTGAAAGCTCACGAAGGTTCTACCGGTAAAATTGCTGCTGGTATGGACGGTAACGCTGAAGTGATTGGTGCCTACGCATGGGCGCATGAACTTTCTTCCGGGAAAGACACGCCGTCTGGCCACTGGGAAATCGCGGGTGTCCCGGTTCTGTTTGACTGGGGATATTTCTCCGATCATGAAAACAGCTTCCCGCAGGAACTGCTGGATAAACTGGTAAAACGTGCCAACCTGCCGGGCTACCTCGGCAACTGTCACTCTTCCGGTACCGTGATCCTGGATCAACTGGGTGAAGAGCATATGAAAACCGGCAAGCCGATTTTCTATACCTCCGCTGACTCCGTGTTCCAGATTGCCTGCCACGAAGAGACGTTTGGCCTGGATAAACTCTACGAGTTGTGCGAAATCGCACGTGAAGAGCTGACCGAAGGTGGTTACAACATCGGTCGCGTTATCGCACGTCCGTTTATCGGTGATAAAGCCGGTAACTTCCAGCGTACCGGTAACCGTCACGACCTGGCCGTTGAGCCGCCAGCACCGACCGTGCTGCAGAAACTGGTCGACGAAAAAGACGGTCATGTGGTTTCCGTCGGTAAAATCGCGGATATCTACGCTAACTGCGGCATCACCAAAAAAGTGAAAGCCACCGGTCTGGACGCGCTGTTCGACGCCACCATCAAAGAGATGAAAGAAGCAGGTGATAAGACCATCGTCTTCACCAACTTCGTTGATTTCGACTCTTCCTGGGGACATCGTCGCGATATCGCCGGTTATGCTGCGGGCCTGGAACTGTTCGACCGCCGTCTGCCTGAGCTGATGGAGCTGGTGGGAGAAGATGACATTCTGATCCTGACCGCCGACCACGGCTGTGACCCGAGCTGGACTGGCACTGACCACACCCGTGAACACATTCCGGTACTGGTTTACGGCCCGAAAGTGAAACCTGGTTCTTTGGGCCACCGTGAAACCTTCGCGGATATCGGTCAGACGCTGGCGAGCTACTTTGGTACGTCACCGATGGACTACGGTAAAAACATGCTGTAATACCCGTTGTTTTTCGCGCTGTAAATGCGTTGACTTCATTCGCTCACCCCGGTCACATAGTTCATCTATGCTCCCGGGGATTCACGAATTCGTCGCCTTCCTGCAACGCGAAATCCTTAGGGTATTTCACTGTTTTGCATACGTTTTGTAGGCCTGATAGGCGTAGCCGCCATCAGGCAATAACAACAAGATAAGGACAAAAAATGGCAACTCCACATATTAATGCAGAAATGGGTGATTTCGCTGACGTCGTATTGATGCCGGGCGACCCGCTGCGTGCAAAGCATATTGCTGAAACTTTCCTCGAAGATGTTCGTGAAGTGAATAACGTTCGCGGCATGTTAGGTTTCACTGGTACTTACAAAGGCCGTAAGATCTCCGTTATGGGTCACGGTATGGGTATCCCGTCCTGCTCCATCTACACCAAAGAGCTGATCACCGATTTCGGCGTGAAGAAAATCATTCGCGTAGGCTCCTGCGGCGCTGTGCGTATGGACGTTAAACTGCGTGATGTGGTTATCGGCATGGGTGCATGCACCGATTCCAAAGTTAACCGTATCCGTTTTAAAGATCATGATTTCGCTGCTATCGCTGACTTCGACATGGTGCGTAACGCAGTTGATGCAGCAAAAGCGCTGGGCGTAGACGCGCGCGTGGGCAACCTGTTCTCCGCTGACCTGTTCTACTCTCCGGACGGTGAAATGTTCGATGTGATGGAAAAATACGGCGTGCTGGGCGTGGAAATGGAAGCGGCGGGCATCTACGGTGTTGCTGCGGAATTTGGTGCGAAAGCGCTGACCATCTGCACCGTGTCCGACCATATCCGTACTCACGAGCAGACCACTGCCGCTGAACGTCAAACGACCTTCAACGACATGATCAAAATCGCACTGGAATCCGTTCTGCTGGGCGATAAAGAGTAAGCGTTGTTTTGCCCGGTGGCGCTGCGCTGGCCGGGCTTACCATTCTTCTCGTAGGCCGGATAAGGCGTAGCCGCCATCCGGCATTTTTCAGGTCAGTGCTTAACGCACCGCTCCGGCAATCCATGCCGACAGCTCACGTAACTCTTTCTCCTGCTCCGGGAAATCAACCAGCAGCGCCTCGCACTCCTGTTGCAGCATATCCGCCCGGTACAAGCATCCTTGCAGACGACCCGCCAGCGCTTCTAACGGCGCGGGATTGAGACTGTCGGTAAACACCTGTGTACGCGTGATATGCCCTTTTTCGACGTCGAAATGCAGCTCAACGCCGCCCCATGTGAAACGCTCGTCCAGCAGGTGCGAGAAGGCAGGTGCCTGACCAAAATTCCACTCCCAACTGCTCTGGCGGGCAAAGGTTTCGGCGAAGTTCGGTAGATCCGGGGTTTTATCCGGCGAGATCACTTCCGCTTCGACACGCTCGCCATAATGGGCAAAAAAGGCTTTCGTGATGGCCTGGCAGACCTGTTCATGGGGGATGCCCGGCAACAGTTCTGTTAGATTCGCTACGCGCGAGCGAACTGAGGTGATGCCTTTGGCGGCAAGTTTCTTTTTATCGGGATTGAGATAGTTTGCCAGGCGGCTGAGATCGGCATTTAGCAGCAGCGTGCCGTGGTGGAATCCACGATCTTTCGTTTCCCGATAAGCAGAGCCGGAAACTTTGCGATCGCCGTCTGGCGTTTTCACGACCAGATCGTTACGCCCGGAGGCGTCTGCCGTAACGCCCAGAGAATTCAATGCGTTGAGGACAATCGCGGTGGAAATGGTTTTGTCGTACTCCGGTTTACCGGCCATAAAGGTAAAGCAGGTATTGCCCAGGTCATGGAATACCGCGCCGCCGCCGCTGCTGCGCCGGGCGAGCCGCACGTTGTCTTCTTCCATGCGGCGGGTATTACACTCTTTCCACGGGTTTTGCGCCCGGCCAATCACCACCGTATCGGCGTTACGCCACAAGAACAGGACGCGCTGCGTGGCGGGCATCTGGCGAAAAATGCACTCTTCGACCGCGAGGTTAAACCACGGATCGTAAGAGTCTGAGATAAGCAGGCGTAGTGTAGTCATGGTTGATTTCCCTTCTGTTTTACAGTTTTTACTGCTTTTACTCTTTTTTCTCGTTGTCTTCTTCCTGCACCGGTTTGTTGGCGGTCAGCAGGAAAGGGGATTGCTGCCAGCGAGTGCGCTTGCCTTGCAATAACGTACGGGTGAGCACCACACCGATCGCTAGCGCCAGCAGCAGCATCAGGCGTAAGATGTTGGTGGTGTTATCTACCTGCTTCGCCTCGGTGGCGAGCGTGTGGGTATCCAGCGTCAGGCGCAAATAGCCCAGCGGACCATTTTTCCCCTGAATGGGTTCGACAATCTGCTGGTTAAAATAACCCCCGGCTTTTTTGCCGTCGAGCGCCAACCGGTCGCGAACGTTGACGCTTTCGCCGGAGCGCGTAATCAGGTCTCCTTGTTCATCGTACACGCCAGCGTCCAGAATACGGCTACTTTCCGTCAACTGTGTGAGTACGGCTTTGATGCGCTTTTCATCCGGTGTTTCGGTACGCATCAGCGGAGCAACATTTAGCGCGACCTGGCGGGCCAGGGTGCGGGCGAGCTCCTCGAGCTGCGGATTACGCTGCTGCTGGTGACTTTGACTAAACCAGGATGCGCCCTGCATCAGGGCGACGAGCAGCGCAAGACAGAACAATACAATCACTGCACGATGAAGTCGGAATTTCAGTTTTGCGCGAGCCATATTCCACCTGCTGAAAATTTGAGACTTAATGTTGCCAGAAGCGCTGGTTACAGGGTAGCCTCATGCGTTATTTTCCCCTGATGATTCCGACCCGAACGATTTTACAGGAGCTTTAATGCCTAACATAACCTGGTGCGATCTACCTGAAGATGTTTCTCTGTGGCCAGGTCTGCCTCTCTCTTTAAGTGGCGATGAAGTCATGCCGCTGGACTACCACGCGGGCCGCAGTGGCTGGCTGCTGTACGGTCGTGGGCTGGATAAACAACGTTTAACGCAATACCAGAGCAAACTGGGCGCGGCGATGGTGATTGTTGCAGCCTGGTGCGTCGAGGATTATCAGGTGATTCGCCTGGCGGGTTCGTTAACGCCGCGCGCGGCAAAACTGGCGCATGACGCCAAACTGGATGTTGCACCATTAGGCAAAATCCCGCATCTGCGCACGCCGGGTTTGCTGGTGATGGACATGGACTCGACGGCAATCCAGATCGAATGCATTGATGAAATCGCTAAACTGGCCGGAACCGGCGAGATGGTTGCGGAAGTCACAGAACGCGCAATGCGCGGCGAGCTGGACTTTACCGCCAGCCTGCGCAGCCGCGTGGCGACGCTGAAGGGCGCTGATGCCAATATTCTGCACCAGGTGCGCGAAACGTTACCGCTGATGCCTGGCCTGACTCAACTGGTGTTAAAACTGGAAACGCTCGGCTGGAAAGTGGCTATTGCCTCTGGCGGCTTTACCTTCTTTGCCGATTACCTGCGTAATAAACTGCGCCTGACGGCGGCTGTGGCAAACGAGCTGGAGATCATGGACGGTAAATTTACCGGCAATGTGATCGGCGATATCGTCGATGCGCAGTACAAAGCCAATACCCTGACTCGCCTGGCACAAGAGTATGAGATCCCGATGGCACAGACGGTGGCGATCGGCGACGGTGCCAACGATCTGCCAATGATCAAAGCGGCCGGGCTGGGCATTGCGTATCATGCTAAACCCAAAGTGAATGAAAAGACGGAGATTACTATCCGTCACGCTGACCTGATGGGCGTGTTCTGCATTCTCTCCGGCAGCATGAACCAGAAATAACGAGGTAAAACGTGGCAAAAGCTCCTAAACGCGCCTTTGTTTGTAACGAATGCGGGGCCGATTACCCGCGCTGGCAGGGGCAATGCAGCGCCTGTCAGGCCTGGAACACCATTACCGAGGTGCGTCTTGCCGCGTCGCCAACGGTGGCGCGTAACGAGCGGCTCAGCGGCTATGCCGGGAATGCTGGCGTGGCAAAAGTGCAGAAGCTGTCTGACATCAGCCTTGAGGAACTGCCACGTTTTTCCACCGGATTTAAAGAGTTTGACCGCGTGCTGGGCGGCGGGGTGGTACCCGGCAGCGCTATTCTGATTGGCGGTAACCCCGGCGCGGGGAAATCAACGCTGCTGCTACAGACGCTGTGTAAGCTCGCTGAGCAGATGAAAACTCTGTACGTCACCGGCGAAGAGTCCCTGCAACAGGTGGCGATGCGCGCGCACCGGCTTGGCTTGCCGACAGCGAATCTGAATATGCTGTCGGAAACCAGTATCGAACAAATTTGCCTGATTGCCGAAGAAGAACAGCCGAAACTGATGGTGATCGACTCCATTCAGGTAATGCACATGGCGGATATTCAGTCTTCGCCGGGCAGCGTGGCGCAGGTGCGCGAAACGGCGGCTTACCTGACGCGCTTTGCCAAAACGCGCGGTGTAGCGATTGTCATGGTCGGCCACGTCACCAAAGATGGCTCGCTGGCCGGGCCGAAGGTGCTCGAACACTGTATTGACTGTTCGGTACTGCTCGACGGTGACGCCGATTCCCGTTTCCGTACTCTGCGTAGCCATAAAAACCGCTTTGGTGCGGTGAATGAACTGGGCGTCTTTGCCATGACCGAACAGGGACTGCGTGAAGTCAGCAACCCTTCCGCTATCTTTTTAAGTCGTGGCGATGAGGTCACCTCCGGCAGTTCGGTGATGGTTGTCTGGGAAGGCACGCGTCCGCTGCTGGTAGAGATTCAGGCGCTGGTCGATCACTCAATGATGGCGAACCCGCGTCGCGTGGCGGTCGGTCTGGAACAGAACCGTCTGGCGATTCTACTGGCGGTGCTGCATCGTCACGGTGGCTTGCAGATGGCGGATCAGGACGTGTTCGTTAACGTAGTCGGCGGCGTAAAAGTCACCGAAACCAGCGCCGATCTGGCGTTGCTGCTGGCAATGGTCTCCAGCCTGCGTGACAGACCGCTGCCTCAGGATTTAGTGGTCTTTGGCGAAGTGGGGCTGGCGGGCGAAATCCGTCCGGTACCCAGCGGGCAGGAGCGTATTTCGGAAGCGGCGAAACACGGCTTTCGTCGGGCGATAGTTCCCGCCGCTAACGTACCGAAAAAAGTACCGGAAGGGATGCAGGTCTTTGGCGTTAAGAAGCTTGCGGATGCGTTAAGCGTGTTTGACGACCTATAATTCATTACCCGTCGTCTTTCTGTCGGCAGGTGTGTTGGCTGCGTTCGTTTACCCGAATCACTTAGTTTACTAAGCTCATCGGGATTCACTCACTTGCCGCCTTCCTGCCAACAGAAATCCATAGGGTAATTATTTGTTTCACCCTGTAGGCCTGATAAGCGAAGCGCCATCAGGCAGTGTTACGCGATTTTTCCAGCAGGAGGCTCTTGTGTCATTTGATTATCTGAAAACCGCCATTAAGCAAAAAGGTTGTACCCTGCAACAGGTGGCGGATGCCAGTGGCATGACCAAGGGATACCTAAGCCAACTGCTGAATGCCAAAATCAAAAGCCCCAGCGCGCAAAAGCTGGAGGCGTTGCACCGTTTTCTCGGGCTGGAGTTTCCGCGCCAGCAGAAAAATATCGGTGTGGTATTCGGTAAGTTTTATCCGCTGCATACCGGTCATATCTATCTTATCCAGCGCGCCTGTAGTCAGGTCGATGAACTGCATATCATCATGGGCTATGACGATACGCGCGATCGCAGCCTGTTTGAAGACAGCGCCATGTCGCAACAGCCGACGGTGCCCGATCGTCTACGCTGGCTGCTGCAAACCTTTAAGTATCAGAAAAATATCCGTATTCATGCCTTCAACGAAGAAGGCATGGAGCCGTATCCGCACGGCTGGGACGTGTGGAGCAACGGGATCAAAACGTTTATGCAGGAGAAAGGGATCCAGCCAAACTGGATCTACACCTCTGAAGAATCAGATGCCCCGCAGTATCTCGAACATTTGGGGATCGAAACCGTGCTGGTGGATCCCAAGCGGACGTTTATGAGCATTAGCGGTGGGCAAATCCGTGAAAACCCGTTTCGCTACTGGGAGTATATTCCGACCGAAGTGAAGCCGTTTTTCGTGCGCACCGTGGCGATCCTCGGCGGGGAGTCGAGCGGCAAATCGACGCTGGTGAACAAGCTTGCCAATATCTTTAACACCACCAGTGCGTGGGAATACGGGCGTGATTATGTCTTCTCCCATTTGGGCGGCGATGAGATGGCGTTACAGTATTCTGACTACGATAAAATCGCCCTGGGACAAGCGCAATACATTGATTTTGCTGTTAAGTATGCCAATAAAGTGGCGTTCATCGACACCGATTTCGTGACCACTCAGGCCTTCTGTAAAAAGTATGAAGGGCGAGAACATCCGTTTGTGCAGGCCCTGATTGACGAGTATCGCTTTGACCTGGTGATCCTGCTGGAAAACAACACCCCATGGGTGGCGGATGGCTTACGCAGCCTTGGAAGCTCAGTTGACAGAAAAGCGTTTCAGACGCTGCTGGTCGAGATGCTGCAGGAAAACAATATCAATTTTGTGCACGTTAAGGAGCCTGACTACGACGGTCGCTTCCTGCGCTGTGTGGAGTTGGTGAAAGAGCTGATGGGTGAGCAGAGGTAGGTTTTAATGCCGGATGGCGCTTCGCTTATTCGACCTACAAGTCGCACTAACCTCGTAGGCCGGATAAGGCGTAACGCCGCCATCCGGCGCTTAACGCTAATTACTTAGAAATACGCTTGTACTTAATACGTTTCGGCTCCAGCGCATCGGCGCCCAGCGTACGTTTCTTGTACTCTTCGTATTCGGTGAAGTTACCTTCAAAGAACTCAACCTTACCTTCATCCTGGTAATCCAGAATGTGGGTGGCGATACGGTCGAGGAACCAACGGTCGTGCGAGATAACCATCGCGCAACCCGGGAACTCCAGCAGGGCGTTTTCCAGCGCGCGCAGGGTTTCGATATCCAGGTCGTTGGTTGGTTCATCGAGCAGCAGCATGTTGCCGCCAACCTGCAGCAGCTTCGCCAGGTGGAGACGACCACGCTCACCACCGGACAGCTCGCCGACGCGTTTGCCCTGATCCACACCTTTGAAGTTGAAGCGGCCCACGTAGGCACGGCTTGGCATCTCGGTGTTGCCAATGCGCATGATATCCAGCCCGCCGGAAACTTCTTCCCACACGGTTTTGCTGTTGTCCATGGCGTCACGGAACTGGTCAACGGAGGCCAGTTTGACGGTTTCACCCAGCGTGATGGTGCCGCTGTCAGGCTGTTCCTGGCCGGACATCATACGGAACAGGGTAGATTTACCCGCGCCGTTCGGGCCGATGATGCCGACAATTGCTCCTTTCGGCACGGAGAAGCTCAGGTCGTCAATCAGCACGCGATCGCCGTAGGATTTACGCAGATTGGTGACTTCAACGACTTTATCGCCCAGACGTGCTCCAGGTGGAATAAACAGTTCGTTGGTTTCGTTACGTTTCTGGTATTCGGTGTTGTTCAGCTCTTCAAAGCGTGCCAGACGGGCTTTACCCTTAGACTGACGGCCTTTAGCGCCCTGACGCACCCACTCCAGCTCTTTCTCAATGGATTTACGGCGAGCCGCTTCCTGAGAGGCTTCCTGGGCCAGACGCTGATCTTTTTGCTCAAGCCAGGAAGAGTAGTTACCTTCCCACGGAATACCTTCGCCGCGGTCAAGCTCCAGGATCCAGCCGGCAACGTTGTCGAGGAAGTAACGGTCGTGGGTGATCGCCACCACGGTGCCTTCGAAGTCGTGCAGGAAGCGTTCCAGCCACGCGACGGATTCCGCATCCAGGTGGTTAGTCGGTTCGTCGAGCAGCAGCATGTCTGGTTTTTCCAGCAGCAGGCGGCACAGCGCAACGCGGCGGCGTTCACCACCGGAAAGATTCTCAATTTTAGCGTCCCAGTCCGGCAGACGCAGAGCGTCAGCGGCACGCTCAAGCTGCACGTTCAGGTTATGGCCGTCGTGCGCCTGGATAATTTCTTCAAACTTGCCCTGTTGTGCGGCCAGTTTATCGAAGTCGGCGTCCGGCTCGGCGTACTTGGCGTACACTTCATCCAGACCTTTCAGTGCACTAACCACTTCGGCAACCGCTTCTTCAACGGATTCTCGAACGGTATGTTCCGGGTTCAGTTTTGGTTCCTGCGGCAGGTAACCGATTTTAATGCCGGGCTGTGGGCGAGCTTCACCTTCGATATCGGTATCAATACCGGCCATGATGCGCAGCAGGGTAGATTTACCCGCACCGTTCAGACCGAGAACACCGATTTTGGCGCCAGGGAAGAAGCTCAGTGAGATGTTTTTAAGAATATGACGTTTCGGCGGAACGACTTTGCCGACACGATGCATGGTATAAACGAATTGAGCCACGTGGACTTCGCCTCTTTTATAGTGATGAATAGAGTTTTCAAAGGCGAAGTGTAGCCTTTTTCATTGCCCAATCCCAGCCAGCAGATCTCACTCGCAACAAAAGTAAAAAAGTGTCCGTGACGTGGCGCATTCTGCAATGTCTGGTTAGCATGAATTAATTAAGCGGCATGATGCTGCACAGACGTAACATGAGAAGAGGAAGAGCTTGTGGACAAAGCCAATCAATTTACCTGGCGCCTGCTGGCAGCCAGCGTATGTCTGCTGACGGTCAGTCAAGTGGCGCGAGCCGATTCCCTGGATGAGCAGCGCAATCGCTATGCGCAAATTAAGCAAGCCTGGGACAACCGACAGATGGATGTCGTAGAGCAGATGATGCCCGGCCTGAAGAACTATCCTCTGTACCCGTATCTGGAATATCGTCAGATCACTGACGACCTGATGAATCAGCCCACAATTACTGTCACCAATTTTGTGCGCGCCAACCCGACGCTGCCCCCGGCGCGTACGTTGCAATCGCGTTTCGTGAATGAACTGGCGCGCCGCGAAGACTGGCGTGGACTGCTGGCTTTCAGCCCGGAAAAACCGGGTACCACGGAAGCGCAATGTAACTATTACTTCGCAAAATGGAGTACCGGGCAAACCGAAGAAGCCTGGCAGGGCGCGAAAGAACTGTGGTTGACCGGGAAAAGTCAGCCGAACGCCTGTGACAAATTGTTTGGCGTATGGCGCGCCTCAGGCACTCAGGATCCGCTGGCGTATCTGGAGCGTATTCGTCTGGCGATGAAAGCTGGGAATGCCGGTCTCGTGACGGCGCTGGCCGGACAGATGCCCGCGCAATACCAAACCATTGCCTCTGCGATCATCTCGCTGGCCAACGATCCGAATTCGGTGATGACTTTTGCACGCACCACCGGTGCCACGGATTTCACCCGACAGATGGCGGCGGTCGCCTTTGCCAGCGTGGCGCGTCAGGATGTGGAAAACGCCCGCCTGATGATCCCGTCCCTGGTGCAGGCGCAACAGCTTAATGACGAGCAAACCCAGGAACTGCGCGACATTGTTGCCTGGCGTCTGATGGGCAATGACGTCACCGACGAGCAGGCCAAATGGCGTGATGATGCGATTATGCGCTCCAATTCCACTTCGCTTGTGGAGCGCCGCGTGCGCATGGCGCTGGGAACTGGCGATCGTCGTGGCCTGAATACCTGGCTGGCGCGTCTGCCAATGGAAGCAAAAGAAAAAGACGAGTGGCGCTACTGGCAGGCGGATCTGCTGCTGGAGCGCGGACGCGATGCGGAAGCCAAAGAGATCCTGCACCAGCTCATGCAGCAGCGTGGTTTCTATCCGATGGTGGCGGCACAGCGTCTGGGCGAAGAGTACGAGCTGAAAGTGGATAAAGCGCCAGAGAACGTTGATTCTGCGCTGACTCAAGGCCCGGAAATGGCGCGCGTGCGCGAGCTGATGTACTGGAACATGGATAATACCGCGCGCAGTGAATGGGCGAATCTGGTCACCAGCCGTACCAGGTCCGAGCAGGCTCAGTTGGCGCGTTACGCGTTCAATAATCACTGGTGGGATCTGAGCGTTCAGGCGACGATCGCCGGTAAGCTGTGGGATCATCTGGAAGAGCGCTTCCCGTTGGCCTATAAAGATCTTTTTACCCGTTACACCAGCGGCAAGGATATTCAGCCAAGCTATGCGATGGCGATAGCGCGTCAGGAAAGCGCCTGGAACCCGAAAGTGAAATCACCGGTTGGCGCCAGCGGGCTGATGCAGATTATGCCGGGCACGGCGACGCATACGGTAAAAATGTTCTCGATTCCAGGTTACAGCAGTCCGAGCCAGCTACTGGATCCTGATACCAACATCAACATCGGAACCAGCTATTTGCAGTACGTGTATCAGCAATTCGGCAATAACCGCATCTTTGCGTCGGCAGCCTATAACGCCGGTCCGGGGCGCGTTCGTACCTGGCTTGGCAATAGCGCTGGCCGCATTGATGCCGTCGCGTTTGTCGAAAGTATTCCGTTCTCAGAGACGCGTGGCTACGTGAAGAATGTGCTGGCTTACGATGCGTACTATCGCTATTTCCTGGGCGATAAACCGGAGTTGATGAGCGACGCAGAATGGCAACGTCGTTACTGATCGTATCGATTGTGTTATGCTATCGTACTCGTTAAAGAGTACAAAAGGGGGAGGCAAGTGCGCTTCCCCCCGCAACGATGGCGATATCTTATGACTCAGCAATCACCCTATTCAGCAGAGATGGCAGAACAACGTCACCAGGAGTGGTTACGTTTTGTCGATCTGCTTAAACACGCCTACGAACAAGATTTACACCTGCCACTGCTCAATTTGATGTTAACGCCGGATGAGCGTGAAGCGTTGGGTACGCGTGTGCGTATCATTGAAGAGCTGCTGCGCGGCGAGATGAGCCAGCGTGAGCTTAAAAACGAGCTCGGGGCGGGGATTGCCACTATTACGCGAGGGTCGAACAGCCTCAAATCCGCACCGGTGGATCTGCGTCAGTGGCTGGAGCAGGTGTTGCTCGGGAAAAATTGATCCGCCGGATGCGGCTTTGCCTTATCCGGCCTACGATTGAACTTCCGGCACAATGCTATAAATACACCGCGTTATGAAACGGGCTGAGCGCCAAAATTACCGCCTGGTGATAGACGCTTGAACGCGTCAGCTTGCCCGCGGTAAAGACGCCGATTGCGCCCTCTTTACGGCCAATCTCATCAATACCTGTATAGTCCGACATCACTGGGCCGAGTGCTTCACCTTTACGGACTCTGTCGAGAATGACAGTAGGCAATGGCAGCGTGGCTGAACGGGCTTCACCGCGCTGAATGCCGTTATCAATCACCACCCAACTAAAGGTGGCGTCATCGTCAATTCCTGCTTCAATGGCGACCCAGAAATCAGCCTGCGGGTGCAGGCGGCGAGCGTTATCAACGCGATTTCGTGCGCCAGTGCGCGTTTCCTGGTTTCCGAAAGGTTGTTCCGGCACGCCACTCTCGACGGCGACGGGTTCAATATGGCAGGATCCTTCCCCGAAAATCTCTTCAAATGCCCGCAGAATTGCCTGAATTTTGGCAGGATTGGTGGTCGCAGAGATAACCTTGTGCATAATTAAGCTCAGTTTGAAAATTCATCGCAGAGTCTACTCAAAGTATGACGAGTATATAACGGAAAAAAAGCATGTTACAGGTATACCTTGTTCGCCATGGCGAAACGCAGTGGAACGCCGAGCGACGTATTCAAGGCCAGTCAGACAGCCCACTAACCGCTAAAGGTGAACAACAAGCCATGCAGGTGGGTGAACGCGCCCGCTCGTTTGGTATTACGCATGTCATCAGTAGCGATCTCGGTCGTACACGACGCACCGCAGAAATCATCGCCCAGGCCTGTGGCTGTGATATCACCTATGACTCCCGTCTGCGCGAGCTAAATATGGGTGTGCTGGAAAAACGTCACATCGATACGCTGACGCCAGAGGAAGAGGGCTGGCGTCGCCAGTTGGTGAACGGCACGGTGGATGGACGTATCCCGGAAGGGGAATCGATGCAGGAATTGAGCGATCGCGTCAATGCGGCGCTGGCATCCTGTCTGGAATTGCCGCCGGGAAGTCGTCCGCTGCTGGTCAGTCACGGTATCGCGCTGGGTTGTCTGGTGAGTACGATTCTGGGATTACCGGCATGGGCTGAACGTCGCTTGCGTCTGCGCAACTGTTCTATTTCTCGCGTTGATTACCAGGAAAGCTTATGGCTGGCACCGGGATGGGTGGTTGAAACGGCAGGGGACATCTCACATCTGGACGCCCCTGCGTTGGATGAACTACAGCGCTAGCGGCGAATCGGAATCAGGAATTCGCAGCGCAGGTTGATCGGGCGATCTCCCGCTTTGGCATCTTCTGCCGGGTAGTATCGCTCGATATCCTGTCCTTTACGGCGCGTCAGGTTCAGCATCGGCATGCATGTGCCGTAAACCGTCAGGATAAACTCTTGCACACCGGTTCCCAGCCCTTCGTAGGTAAACATCACGTACTCGCCACCTTGTAGCAGGATAGGCTGCGCCGATTGCACATAACCATTGGCCTGTTCCGGCGTCAGTGCAGTGGTGTAAAACACTTCCTGTTCGTCATCTTTTTCAATGCTTGGACGCGTTTCGTTAAGCCCGTACAGCACTGGCGGGATCGCAGGAGCCTGAGCAAGGAAGTCGCGCCAGAACTGAATACGCATTTCATGACGGAAATCTGAAATCTGTTCCAGCGAGCAGGAATAGCTTTGTGTGGTGCCGAGCAGTTGCGTATCTTCAAGCGTGACAAACTCGTGCGCAGGCATAGCAAATTCACCCAGTCGCATTGGCGGGCGAATACCAAACGCACTCCATTCCGGGGAGCGACGATACAGCGCAGGCGTTTGGGAAAACTGTTTCTTGAACGCGCGAGTAAAGGTTTGTTGAGAGTCAAAGCGATATTGCAGCGCAATATCCAAAATTGGACGCGCAGTCAGGCGCAGCGCCACTGCTGATTTCGATAAACGACGGGCGCGGATATAGGCGCCAATAGCATGGCCCGTCACGTCCTTAAACATTCTCTGCAGGTGCCACTTGGAATAGCCTGCTTTTGCCGCCACATTGTCAAGCGACAAAGGCTGATCCAGATGACCTTCCAGCCAGATTAATAGGTCGCGAATAATGCCAGCCTGATCCATAAAATATCCTCATCCTTTCGACAACGAGCACCCGACATCAGGTATGAGGATAATAGCATTTTTTGCTGTTTTAGCATTCAGTGTTTTTTTTGCTCATAAGTGCTTTTTTCGGACATACGAAAGCGTGATTATTGTAATCCTGTGATCTGTATACGTTTTATCTTAGAATGTCGAATAATTACACAGAGTAACTTTTAAGAATGGTAACAATATGAAATATAAGAGCTTAGTCATTTCCTCAATTCTGCTGATGTTGGCGCAGGTTGCCCATGCGGAGCAGATTGGATCTGTCGATACGGTGTTCAAAATGTTTGGCCCGGATCATAAAATTGTGGTCGAAGCGTTTGACGATCCGGATGTTACCAACGTTACCTGCTATGTGAGCCGGGCGAAGACCGGCGGCATCAAAGGTGGTCTGGGGCTGGCGGAAGATACCTCCGATGCCGCCATTTCCTGCCAGCAGGTGGGGCCGGTAGAACTGAGTGACAGAATCAAGAACGGTAAAGCTCAGGGTGAAGTGGTATTTAAAAAACGTACCTCGCTGGTGTTTAAATCTTTACAGGTCGTGCGTTTTTACGATGCGAAACGTAATGCGCTGGCCTATCTGGCCTATTCAGATAAAGTGGTCGATGGATCGCCCAAAAATGCCATTAGCGCGGTACCCATCATGCCGTGGCGGCAATAACTAGGAAGCACAATGCAACAGCCGTTGATCTGGTTGGTTGAGGATGAGCAGGGAATCGCTGATACGCTTATCTACATGCTGCAACAGGAAGGATTTAGCGTAGAGGCGTTTGAGCGTGGATTTCCCGTGCTGGAGAAATCTCGCCAGCAATGCCCGGATGCCATCATTCTGGATGTCGGGCTACCGGATATCAGCGGTTTTGAACTGTGCCGACGTTTACTGGAACGCCACCCGGCGTTGCCGATCCTCTTTTTGACCGCGCGCAGCGATGAAGTGGATCGCCTGTTGGGGCTGGAAATTGGCGCGGATGACTATGTTGCCAAGCCTTTCTCGCCGCGTGAGGTGTGCGCTCGTGTGCGTACGCTGCTGCGGCGGGTGCAAAAATTTTCCATGCCTTCATTGACGACGCGCTGTGGGGATTTTGAACTTAATGAGCTGGCCGCGCAGATTACCTGGTTCGGCATACCGTTGAACCTGACGCGCTATGAATTCCTGCTGCTGAAAACATTGCTGATGTCGCCGGGGCGTATTTACTCCCGCCAGCAGCTGATGGATTTAGTCTGGGCCGATGCGCAGGATACCTTTGACAGAACGGTTGATACTCACATCAAAACGCTGCGCGCCAAGCTGCGGGCTATCAATCCTGAGCTTTCCCCCATCAACACACATCGCGGTATGGGATACAGCCTGAGGAGCTGCTGATGCGCATTGGCATGCGTTTGCTGCTCGGCTATTTTCTGATTGTTGCCGTCGCCGCCTGGTTCGTTCTGTCGATCTTTGTGCAGGAAATTAAGCCCGGCGTCCGTCGGGCGACCGAAGGGACTTTGATTGATACTGCCACGCTGCTGGCTGCACTGGCGCGTGATGACCTGCTCTCTGACTCTCCGGCTAACGGCAAGCTGGCGCAGGCATTTGCGCAACTGCATAACCGCCCATTTAACGCCAACATTAGCGGCATTAACAAAGTGCGTAATGAATACCATGTCTACATGACGGACGCGCAGGGCAAGGTGTTGTTTGATTCAGCCAACCAGGCCGTCGGTCAGGACTACTCCCGCTGGAACGACGTGTGGTTAACGCTGCGTGGACAGTATGGTGCCCGCAGTACGCCGCAGAACCCGAACGATCCGGAAAGCTCGGTGATGTACGTTGCCGCGCCGATCGTAGACGGTGGGCGTATTATCGGCGTGCTCAGTGTCGGCAAACCAAATGCGGCGATGGCGCCGGTGATTAAACGCAGTGAACGGCGAATGCTGTGGGCCAGCGCCGTATTGTTGGGCATTGCCCTGGTGATTGGCTTCGGAATGGTATGGTGGATAAACCGCTCCATTGCCCGGCTGGCGCGTTATGCCGACTCTGTTACCGAGAATCGCCCCGTCCCACTGCCTGATTTAGGCAGCAGCGAGTTACGCAAACTGGCGCAGGCGCTGGAAAGTATGCGTCTGAAGCTCGAGGGCAAGAACTACATTGAGCAGTATGTCTACGCGTTAACGCATGAGCTTAAAAGTCCGCTGGCGGCCATTCGCGGCGCGGCAGAGATACTGCGCGAAGGCCCGCCGCCGAACGTGGTGGCGCGCTTTACCGATAATATTCTGACGCAAAATGCGCGCATGCAGGCGCTGGTCGAAACGCTGTTACGCCAGGCGCGACTGGAGAATCGACAGGACATTACGTTGACGGCGGTGGAGATAGATACGCTATTTGCTCAGCTCAAAGAGGCGCGTAGCGTGCAGCTGGTGGCAAAAAACATCACGCTGACCATCCTGCCTTCATCGCTTAGCGTCGCTGCCGATCCCGCGTTACTGGAGCAGGCATTGGGGAACTTGCTCGACAACGCTATCGATTTCACGCCGCAGGGCGGGACGATTACGTTGAGCGCGCATCAGCAGGAGGAGCAGGTCACATTGCAGGTTACCGACAGCGGTAGCGGGATCCCTGGTTTTGCGTTGCCGCGTATTTTTGAGCGCTTCTACTCGCTGCCCCGCGAGAATGGACATAAGAGCAGTGGTTTGGGGCTGGCGTTTGTCAGTGAAGTTGCACGACTGCATGAAGGTACGGTGACATTATCTAACCGACCAGAGGGCGGCGCACAGGCCTCGTTTACACTTCACCGTCACTTCACATAGCTTCAAATTCTCCGCACATAGCTGTTCTACCTTGCTGATATTGCAAAGGAGAACGCTATGTTTAAATCACCCCTGTTTTGGAAAATCGTCACCTTAGGTGGCGCAATACTGCTGCTGTTAATTCCGCTGACGATGGTCAGGCAGATAATCGTTGAGCGATCGGATTATCGCGATGAAGTCGAAGATGCTATCCGTCAAAGCACCAGCGGGCCGCAAAAGATGGTCGGGCCGCTGATTGCCGTCCCGGTGACGGAACTGTATATCGAGCTGGAAGGCGACAAACAGATCCAGCGTAAGCGCAGTTATATCCATTTCTGGCTGCCGGAGTCGTTGGTGGTTGAGGGGAATCAGAACGTTGAAGCGCGTAAAATCGGTATTTATGAGGGCCAGGTCTGGCACAATGATATCTCGGTGAAGGCCGAGTTTAACGCTGAACGCTTACGTGATTTAAACCATCCTAACGTCAGCGTCGGCAAACCGTTCATCGTGGTTGGCGTGGGGGATGCGCGCGGGATCGGTGTTGTACAAGCGCTGCAGGTCAATGGGGAATCGCTGGCCGTTGAGCCAGGGACGGGACTGGATGGAGGGGCTCAAGGGATCCACATTCCGCTACCCGATGCGAGCTGGGCGGAGCAAAACCTGAGCATGGCGCTGTCGCTGAATTTGAGCGGAACCGGAGATTTCTCCGTTGTTCCGGTTGGCCGTAACAGTGAAATGACCTTAACCAGCAATTGGCCGCATCCCAACTTTCTGGGGGATTTCCTCCCCGCGAAGCGTGAAATCAGTGAGTCAGGATTTAAGGCCCGGTGGCAAAGCAGCTGGTTCGCGAATAACCTCGGCGAACGCTTTGATGGCGAAAAGATTGGCTGGAAGGGAATGCCTGCATTTAGCGTCGCTGTCGCTACGCCGGCGGATCAGTATCAGTTAACGGACAGAGCCACCAAGTATGCCATCCTGCTGATTGTACTGACCTTTATGTCTTTCTTCGTGCTTGAAAGTATGACCAGCCTACGTCTGCACCCGATGCAGTATCTGCTGGTGGGGTTATCGCTGGTGATGTTTTATCTGTTGCTACTGGCATTGTCTGAGCATATTGGTTTTACGGCGGCGTGGATTACGGCAAGTCTGGTAGGCGCGTTGATGAACGGGGTGTATCTGCAGGCGATATTGCAGAGCTGGCGGAACAGTATTTTGTTTACCGTGGCGCTACTGGCGCTGGATGGCGTGATGTGGGTGCTGCTACGTTCACAGGACAGCTCTTTACTGTTGGGAACCGGCGTGCTGTTGGTCGCGTTGTGTGGCGTGATGTTCCTGACGCGTCATCTTGACTGGCACTCGCTGGCGCAGCCAAAACCAAAGCCGACAGAAATTCCGGAGCCTCAGCCTGCACAGAGTGACGCGTTTCGCTTGTGGAAATAGGGCGGTGGTGAAATGAAAAACGGCGCATAACGCGCCGTTTTTTACCTGTGAGGATTGAATTAATCCTGCAGGTCGCCGCAGAAACGGTAGCCTTCACCGTGAATGGTGGCGATGATTTCTGGCGTATCCGGCGTTGATTCGAAATGTTTACGAATGCGGCGGATAGTCACGTCAACGGTACGGTCATGCGGCTTCAGTTCGCGACCGGTCATTTTTTTCAGCAGTTCTGCGCGAGACTGGATTTTGCCCGGGTTCTCACAGAAGTGAAGCATGGCACGGAATTCGCTGCGTGGCAGTTTATACTGCTCGCCGTCAGGACCAATCAGAGAGCGGCTGTTGATGTCCAGCTCCCAGCCGTTGAACTTGTAGCTTTCGACGCTACGGCGTTCTTCGCTGACAGTACCCAGGTTCATGGTACGGGACAGCAGGTTACGAGCACGGATAGTCAGTTCGCGCGGGTTAAACGGCTTGGTGATGTAATCGTCTGCGCCGATTTCGAGGCCGAGAATTTTATCGACTTCGTTATCACGGCCCGTCAGGAACATCAGCGCAACGTTAGCTTGTTCGCGAAGTTCGCGCGCTAACAGGAGGCCATTTTTCCCAGGCAGATTGATATCCATAATCACAAGGTTGATGTCATATTCAGAGAGAATCTGATGCATTTCCGCGCCATCTGTCGCTTCGAATACATCATAGCCTTCTGCTTCGAAAATGCTTTTCAACGTGTTGCGTGTTACTAACTCGTCTTCAACGATAAGAATGTGCGGGGTCTGCATGTTTGCTACCTAAATTGCCAACTAAATCGAAACAGGAAGTACAAAAGTCCCTGACCTGCCTGATGCATGCCGTAAATTAACATGATCGGCGTAACATGACTAAAGTACGTAATTGCGTTCTTGATGCACTTTCCATCAACGTCAACAACATCATTAGCTTGGTCGTGGGTAGTTTCCCTCTGGACCCGACAGTGTCAAAAACGGCTGTCATCCTAACCATTTTAACAGCAACATAACAGGCTAAGACATGCCGGACACCCAATAAAACTACGCTTCGTTGACATATATCAAGTTCAATTGTAGCACGTTAACAGTTTGATGAAATCAACGTATCCAAATGTTTGCTTTCATCACAAAATTGCAATATTACAACTAGTTGCACGAGCTAATTAATAAATGTAATGAATCCAACCAATGCGATCCATTTTAAAATAAATTATCATGGATAAACAGAGGGATATACAACTTTTGTTAACATAAAAAGCAATAGTACAGTTTGGAAATAGTTTAGCATTTTTTATCGGATGCGAAATCCTTTTTCAGTGACTTCTGTTAAAAAAATGTAAATTTGCGCTGCGTAATATGTTGACGTGCGTCACATTATTACTCGCAGACTGACCAAAAAGAGTATCGAAATGCGTTTAACAATTATTCTGGTTGCCCCTGCCAGAGCGGAAAATATTGGTGCGGCTGCCCGTGCGATGAAGACCATGGGATTCACTCAATTACGGATCGTTGATAGCGAGGCTCACCTGGAACCCGCCACGCGATGGGTCGCGCATGGTTCGGGCGACATTATTGATAATATTAACGTTTTTCCAACGTTGGCCGAGGCGCTTCACGACGTTGATTTTACCGTTGCGACCACCGCGCGTAGCCGGGCGAAGTTCCATTATTACGCCACCCCGGTCGAACTGGTTCCCCTGTTACAGGAGAAATCAGTGTGGATGGATCACGCGGCGCTGGTGTTTGGTCGTGAAGATTCGGGGCTGACCAATGAAGAATTAGCGCTGGCAGATGTACTCACCGGTGTACCGATGGTCGCTGACTATCCTTCACTCAATTTGGGGCAGGCGGTGATGGTGTATTGCTATCAATTAGCAGGTTTAATACAACAACCGGCCAAAAAAAGTGAAGTGACGGATGAACTTCAGCTCCAGGCATTGCGCGAACGCGTTATGCGTTTATTAGCCACGCTGAACGTTTCTGACGACATTAAACTCACGGACTGGTTGCAACAGCGAATGGGTCTGTTGGGGCAGCGAGACACGGCAATGTTGCACCGTTTTTTACATGATATTGAAAAAAACATCACAAAATAAAATTTTGAACAGTTTTTGTTGTGTAGTGTTTTGTTCTTGGTTCAAGTGGGCTGGACATGCTGTATTGGTTGAAAGTAAAAGGGCAAGCAGTTGCTCGTGAACAAGTTTCGGAATGTGATCAATTTAAAAATTTATTGACTTAGGTCAGCAGATACTTTAACCCTAAAAGAATACAAGACAGACAGATAATAATTACAGAGCACACAACATCATGAAACGCATCAGCATCACTATTACCACAACCATCACCATTACCACAGGTAACGGTGCGGGCTGACGCGTACAGGAAACACAAGAAAAAGCCCGCACCTAAACAGTGCGGGTTTTTTTTTCGACCAAAGGCAATGAGGTAAACCATGCGAGTGTTGAAGTTCGGCGGTACATCAGTGGCAAATGCAGAGCGCTTTCTGCGGGTTGCCGATATTCTGGAAAGCAATGCCAGACAGGGGCAGGTCGCGACCGTTCTCTCTGCCCCCGCAAAAATTACCAACCATCTGGTGGCAATGATTGAGAAGACCATCGGTGGTCAGGATGCTTTAGCCAATATCAGCGACGCCGAACGTATTTTCTCTGAGCTGCTGGTGGGTCTTGCCGCCGCACAGCCGGGTTTCCCGCTGGCGCAGCTCAAAGCCTTTGTTGAACAAGAATTTGCCCAGATTAAGCACGTCCTGCACGGCATCAGCCTGCTGGGACAGTGCCCGGACAGCATCAATGCCGCGCTTATCTGCCGTGGTGAGAAAATGTCGATTGCTATCATGGCCGGCCTGCTGGAAGCACGCGGGCATAACGTGACGGTCATCGACCCGGTGGAGAAATTGCTGGCAGTCGGCCATTACCTCGAATCTACTGTTGATATTGCCGAATCTACGCGCCGCATTGCCGCCAGCCGTATTCCTGCGGACCACATGATTCTGATGGCAGGGTTTACCGCCGGAAATGAAAAAGGTGAGTTAGTGGTGCTGGGGCGAAATGGTTCTGACTACTCTGCCGCTGTACTGGCCGCCTGTTTGCGCGCTGATTGTTGTGAGATCTGGACCGATGTTGACGGTGTATATACCTGCGATCCACGTCAGGTACCCGACGCCCGACTGCTGAAGTCGATGTCTTATCAGGAAGCGATGGAGCTTTCTTACTTCGGCGCCAAAGTGCTGCACCCGCGCACCATTACCCCTATTGCCCAGTTCCAGATCCCGTGCCTGATTAAAAATACCGGCAATCCACAAGCGCCCGGTACGCTGATCGGTGCCAGCAGTGATGACGATGATTTGCCGGTAAAAGGTATTTCTAACCTTAATAACATGGCGATGTTTAGCGTCTCCGGCCCTGGAATGAAAGGCATGGTGGGCATGGCGGCGCGCGTTTTTGCTGCAATGTCGCGTGCGGGTATCTCGGTAGTGCTGATCACCCAATCCTCTTCTGAGTACAGCATCAGCTTCTGCGTCCCGCAGGGCGACTGTGCGCGTGCGCAACGCGCCATGCAGGATGAATTCTATCTCGAACTGAAAGAAGGCCTGCTGGAGCCGCTGGCGGTGACTGAGCGTCTGGCCATCATCTCGGTCGTTGGCGATGGTATGCGTACCCTGCGCGGCATCTCGGCGAAGTTCTTTGCCGCGCTGGCTCGTGCGAACATCAATATTGTAGCGATCGCCCAGGGCTCGTCTGAGCGTTCTATTTCGGTGGTGGTGAATAACGATGACGCGACCACCGGCGTACGCGTGACCCATCAAATGCTGTTCAACACCGACCAGGTGATTGAAGTGTTTGTGATTGGCGTAGGCGGCGTGGGCGGTGCGCTGCTGGAGCAGCTTAAACGTCAGCAAACCTGGCTCAAAAAGAAGCATATCGATCTGCGCGTGTGCGGCGTGGCGAACTCGAAGGCCCTGCTGACCAACGTCCACGGTCTGAATCTGGAAAACTGGCAGTCGGAGCTGGAGAGCGCGAAAGAGCCTTTCAATCTTGGGCGCTTAATTCGTCTGGTGAAAGAATACCATCTGCTCAATCCGGTGATTGTCGACTGTACGTCAAGCCAGGCGGTAGCAGACCAGTATGCCGACTTTTTGCGCGAAGGCTTCCATGTGGTTACGCCGAACAAAAAGGCCAACACGTCGTCGATGGATTACTACCATCAACTGCGTTTTGCCGCCGCGAAGTCTCGTCGTAAATTCCTGTACGACACCAACGTGGGCGCGGGCTTGCCGGTTATTGAAAACCTGCAAAATCTGCTCAGCGCGGGCGATGAACTGCAACGATTCTCAGGCATTCTTTCTGGCTCATTGTCGTTTATTTTCGGCAAGCTGGATGAAGGTATGAGCTTCTCGCAGGCCACAACCCTGGCGCGTGAGATGGGCTATACCGAACCCGATCCGCGTGACGATCTTTCTGGTATGGATGTGGCTCGTAAGCTGCTGATCCTGGCCCGTGAAACCGGTCGTGAGCTGGAGCTTTCTGACATTGTCATTGAGCCGGTTCTGCCAAAAGAGTTTGATGATTCCGGTGATGTTTCCGCGTTTATGGCGAAATTGTCGCAGTTGGATGACGCCTTTGCCGCGCGCGTGGCGAAAGCCCGTGATGAGGGGAAAGTATTGCGCTATGTTGGCAATATTGAAGAGGACGGCGTCTGTCGCGTGAAAATAGAGGCAGTAGACGGCAATGATCCGCTGTTCAAAGTGAAAAACGGTGAAAACGCGTTGGCGTTTTATAGCCACTATTATCAGCCGTTACCGTTGGTTCTGCGCGGATATGGCGCGGGTAACGATGTGACGGCGGCGGGCGTCTTTGCCGACCTGCTACGCACCCTTTCATGGAAGTTAGGAGTCTGACATGGTGAGAGTTTATGCCCCGGCTTCCAGTGCCAATATGAGCGTCGGGTTTGATGTGCTCGGTGCGGCGGTAACTCCGGTGGATGGTTCGCTGTTGGGCGATGTGGTGTCCGTTGAGGCGGCCGACCATTTTAGTCTGAACAACCTCGGCCGTTTTGCCAACAAATTGCCGCCTGAGCCGCGTGAAAATATTGTCTACCAGTGCTGGGAGCGATTCTGTCAGGAGCTGGGTAAAAGCGTTCCGGTGGCGATGACGCTGGAAAAAAATATGCCGATTGGCTCCGGGTTAGGCTCCAGCGCCTGTTCCGTCGTGGCGGCGTTAGTCGCCATGAACGAACACTGCGGTAAGCCACTCAACGATACGCGCCTGTTAGCGATAATGGGCGAGCTTGAAGGGCGTATCTCCGGCAGTATTCATTACGATAACGTTGCCCCGTGCTTTTTGGGCGGCATGCAGTTAATGATTGAAGAAAACGGCATTATTAGCCAGCAGGTGCCAGGCTTTGATGAGTGGCTGTGGGTACTGGCGTATCCGGGGATTAAAGTGTCGACGGCAGAAGCGCGGGCGATTCTGCCAGCGCAGTATCGCCGTCAGGACTGTATCGCCCACGGGCGGCATCTGGCTGGGTTTATCCATGCCTGCTATTCCCGTCAGCCTCTTCTGGCCGCGAAGCTGATGAAAGACGTCATTGCTGAGCCGTATCGTACCCGCTTGCTGCCAGGCTTTAGCCAGGCGCGTCAGGCGGTAGCCGAAATTGGCGCGCTGGCCAGCGGTATATCCGGGTCAGGGCCGACGCTGTTCGCCTTGTGCGATAAGCCGGATACGGCGCAGCGCGTAGCAGACTGGCTGGGTAAAAATTACCTGCAAAATCAGGAAGGCTTTGTTCATATTTGCCGGCTGGACACGGCGGGCGCACGGGTACTGGGATAATCAATGAAACTGTATAATCTGAAAGATCACAACGAACAGGTCAGCTTTGCACAGGCTGTTACGCAAGGGCTTGGCAAGAATCAGGGATTGTTTTTTCCGCACGATCTACCGGAATTCAATCTGACAGAAGTCGATGAAATGCTGAACCTGGGCTTTGTTAGCCGCAGCGCGAAGATCCTGTCCGCATTTATTGGTGATGAGATCCCTCAGGAAATTCTGGAAGAGCGCGTGCGTGCGGCATTTGCTTTTCCGGCACCGGTTGCTCAGGTTGCCGCGGATGTCGGCTGTCTGGAACTGTTCCACGGCCCAACGCTTGCATTTAAAGACTTTGGCGGGCGCTTTATGGCGCAGATGCTGACGCACATCAGCGGCGACAAACCGGTCACCATTCTGACGGCGACCTCCGGGGATACAGGTGCGGCGGTTGCACATGCCTTTTATGGCCTGAAAAATGTACGCGTGGTGATCCTCTACCCGAATGGCAAGATCAGCCCATTACAGGAAAAACTGTTCTGTACGCTGGGCGGTAACATTGAAACTGTGGCGATTGATGGCGATTTTGATGCCTGCCAGGCGCTGGTGAAACAGGCGTTTGATGATGAAGAGCTGAAGGTGGCTCTGGGACTGAACTCGGCTAACTCAATTAACATCAGCCGTCTGCTGGCGCAAATCTGTTACTACTTTGAGGCTGTGGCCCAACTGCCGCAAGAGGCGCGTAATCAACTGGTGATTTCCGTTCCCAGCGGTAACTTTGGCGATCTGACCGCCGGGCTGCTGGCGAAATCACTGGGCTTGCCGGTGAAGCGTTTTATCGCGGCGACTAACGTTAACGATACGGTTCCGCGTTTCCTTGCAGAAGGTGAGTGGGCGCCGAAAGCGACCCAGGCAACGTTGTCGAATGCGATGGATGTCAGCCAGCCGAACAACTGGCCGCGCGTGGAGGAACTGTTCCGCCGTAAAATCTGGCGTCTGAATGAACTGGGTTATGCCGCTGTCGACGATGCGACGACCCAGGACACTATGCGTGAGTTACATGAAATAGGTTACACCTCAGAGCCGCATGCGGCAGTGGCTTACCGCGCGCTGCGTGATCAGCTAAACCCTGGCGAATACGGCTTGTTCCTCGGTACTGCGCATCCGGCGAAGTTTAAAGAAAGCGTTGAAGAGATTCTTGACCTGACGCTGGCGTTGCCAAAAGAACTGGCGGAACGTGCGGATCTGCCGCTGCTTTCTCACCACCTGCCTGCTGATTTTGCTGCGCTGCGTAAGCTGATGATGACCCGCGGATAACGGTTGTGCCCGCTGGCGCTTTGCTTAGCGGGCCTACAAATCTACATGCCGGATAAGGCGTTAGCCGTCATCCGGCATGTAAATTATTGCTCGTGGCGTTTAAATACCAGTTCGCCATTCCCTGATGCTTCTTCATCAAAGAAATAGCCTTCACTGTTAAATGCAGTCAGTTGCTCCGGCTGCGTTAAGCGGTTCTCAATAATGTAGCGAGTCATCAGGCCGCGCGCTTTTTTGGCGTAGAAGCTGATGACTTTGAACTTGCCGTTTTTCTCATCAAGGAAGACCGGTTTGATAAGCTCAGCATTAAGCTTTTTCGGTTTCACAGATTTAAAATACTCATCCGAAGCGAGGTTGATCACCACGCTGTCGCCTTGCGCTTCAAGTGCTTCGTTAAGTTTATCGGTGATGGTATCTCCCCAGAACTGGTAGAGATCTTTACCCTTCGCATTAGCCAGACGAATGCCCATCTCCAGACGGTAAGGCTGCATCAAATCCAGCGGACGTAAAACGCCGTACAGCCCGGACAACATCCGTAAATGCTGTTGAGCGAAGTCGAAATCCGCCTCGCTGAAGGTTTCAGCCTGCAGCCCGGTATACACGTCGCCTTTAAACGCCAGAATGGCCTGACGCGCATTGTCCGGCGTGAAGTCAGGCTGCCAGTCATGGAAACGGGTGGCGTTCAGATCCGCCAGCTTGTCGCTAATCCCCATCAGCTTGCCAATCTGCGGTGCAGAGAGCTGGCGCGCCACGTGAATAAGCTGCTGGGAGTGATCCAGCAACTCGGGCAACGTATGACGTGTCGTTGCCAGCGGGCTTTGGTAGTCGAGCGTTTTTGCAGGTGAAATCAGAATCAGCATATCCAGTCCTTGCAGGAAATTTACTGCGACTTTAGCAAAAAAAACGACTGAATTGATCGATGGTTGCGATTGCCGCGCTATTCGCGCGGCGTTTCATCCCAGCTATCGGGCGCAAGCTGTTGTCTGATATCAGGATAACGGCGCGGATCGAATTCTGGGCGCACCCCGAGTTTACGCTGGCGCAGATAATCGCTGGCGATGGTATGGACAACCGGAGAAAGCAGCAGAATCGCCGTCAGGTTAGTGATGGCCATACAAGCCATAATGATGTCGGCCAACTGCCAGACGAGTGGGAAGCTGACTAACGTTCCCCCAACAACGGTACTCACGGTAGCGATACGTAATAGCCAGATGACGCGCATGTTGTCCAGCTTCAGGAAAACGAGGTTGTTTTCAGCATAGATGTAGTTGGCGACGATAGAGCTAAAGGCAAACAGAATCACAATAAAAGCCACGAATCCGGCTCCCCATTCACCCGTCAGTGAGACCATGGCTCTTTGCAGCAACTGGATGCCTTCCATTGGCACATAAGTGGTGCCATTACCCGCCAGTAAAATGATCATTGCGCTGGCCGTACAGATAATCAGCGTGTCACCTAATACACCGATCATTTGCACAATGCCTTGCGCCGCAGGATGCGGTGGCCAGGATGCTGCCGAGGCAGCCGCGTTCGGGGTCGAGCCCATTCCTGCTTCATTCGAGAACATACCGCGTTGAAAGCCGCTGGCAATCGCCTGGCTGAGCGTATACCCGGCGGCACCGGCCGCGGCCTCCTGCCAGCCAAAGGCGCTTTTTATGATGGTCATGATAATGCCGGGGATCTGTCCGAAATGCCAAAGGCAGATGGCGATACTGCAACCAACCCACAGCAGCGCCATCATCGGAACAAACCATTGCATCAGGCGAGCAACGCCTTTAATACCGCCGACGATGACCAGTAATGACACGATTGCCAGTGCGATACCGGATAAGAGGGGAGGGATGTCAAAAGCAAAGGTCAACGCACGAGAGACTGAATTTGCCTGAACGCTGTTAAAAATCAGACCATAGGCAATGAGCAAAAAGATGGCAAACAGCACGCCCATCCAGCGCATGCCCAGCCCACGAGCCATATACCATGCAGGACCGCCGCGAAACTGTCCCTTGCTGTCGCGTTCTTTGTACAGTTGGGCAAGCGAGCACTCAGCGAATGACGTTGCCATACCAATGACCGCCGAGACCCACATCCAGAAAATGGCTCCCGCGCCGCCGGCGGCGATCGCCAACGCCACACCCGCCAGATTTCCGCTACCGACGCGCGCGGCGAGACTGGTGCACAAAGCCTGAAAGGAAGTTAAACCGCCCGGTTGCGGGCTGAGGCTGTTTTTAAGACTTTTGCCAAACTGGCGAATGTAGCGGAACTGCACGAACCCTGTACGCCAGGTGAACCAACATCCTGCGCCAAGCAGGAGGTAGATCATCACCGAACCCCAGAGTATTTCATTAATAAATGAGAAAAAATCAGGCATTAACATCCCTCTTGTTGATGCCGGTAAGCGCGAATAATCCCGTGTAAGCGCTACCAATTATCGACCAGTATATACCTTATAAGCAGATTGATTGCGGGAGTTTATCATAACAATCGTTATATCCTTAATTGCGCATCACGGGCTGTGAGATGCGTAATCAGGGCTGAGCGGCTGGTCGGACAATCCAGGCGGTTGCGCTGAGAGTGCGTCGTGCTATCATCAGGGAAGATCGGTTACATCCCCCTAACAAGCTGTTTAAAGAGAATCGCTATCATGACGGACAAATTGACCTCCCTTCGTCAGTTCACCACAGTAGTGGCCGACACCGGAGACATCGCGGCAATGAAGCTGTATCAGCCTCAGGATGCCACAACTAACCCTTCTCTCATTCTTAACGCAGCGCAGATCCCAGAATACCGCAAGCTGATTGATGACGCTGTAGCCTGGGCTAAGCAGCAGAGCAATGACCACGCGCAGCAGATCGTCGACGCGACCGACAAACTGGCAGTAAATATCGGTCTGGAGATCCTGAAACTGGTCCCGGGTCGTATCTCTACTGAAGTTGACGCTCGTCTGTCCTACGACACCGACGCGTCCATCGCGAAAGCAAAACGTCTGATCAAGATGTACAACGATGCTGGCATCAGCAACGATCGCATTCTGATCAAACTGGCTTCAACCTGGCAGGGCATCCGTGCCGCTGAGCAGCTGGAAAAAGAAGGCATCAACTGTAACCTGACTCTGCTGTTCTCCTTCGCGCAGGCGCGTGCATGTGCCGAAGCAGGCGTATACCTGATTTCTCCGTTTGTTGGTCGTATTCTGGACTGGTACAAAGCTAACACCGACAAGAAAGAGTATGCACCGGCAGAAGATCCGGGTGTGGTTTCCGTAACTGAAATCTACGAGTACTACAAACAGCACGGTTACGAAACCGTGGTGATGGGTGCGAGCTTCCGTAACGTCGGCGAAATCATTGAGCTGGCAGGCTGCGATCGTCTGACGATTGCACCGGCACTGCTGAAAGAGCTTGCGGAAAGCGAAGGTACTATCGAACGTAAATTGTCCTTCTCTGGCGAAGTGAAAGCGCGTCCTGCACGCATCACCGAAGCTGAGTTCCTGTGGCAGCACAACCAGGATCCGATGGCTGTAGACAAACTGGCGGATGGTATCCGTAAGTTTGCTGTAGACCAGGGTAAACTGGAAAAAATGATCGGCGATCTGCTGTAATCATTAACGCGTGGCCCTGACAGGGGTCACGCTACCTCTTCTGAAACCTGTCTGTCCTTCCCTTCGCAGTGTATCATTCTGTTTAACGAGACTGTTTAAACGGAATAATCATGAATACTTTACGCATTGGCCTGGTTTCCATTTCTGACCGTGCTTCCAGCGGCGTTTACCAGGATAAAGGCATCCCGGCCCTTGAAGAGTGGCTGGCATCTGCCCTTACCACCCCTTTTGAGCTGCTAACGCGACTGATCCCGGATGAACAGGCGATCATCGAACAGACCTTATGTGAGCTGGTTGATGAAATGAGCTGTCATCTGGTGCTGACTACCGGTGGAACGGGCCCGGCCCGTCGCGATGTAACGCCTGATGCCACGCTTGCCGTAGCCGACCGCCAGATGCCGGGCTTTGGTGAGCAGATGCGCCAGATAAGCCTGCACTTTGTGCCAACGGCTATTCTCTCCCGCCAGGTTGGTGTGATTCGTAAACAGGCGCTGATCCTGAACCTACCTGGCCAGCCGAAATCGATCAAAGAAACGCTGGAAGGCGTGAAAGATGCCGACGGTAAGGTTATCGTGCCGGGTATTTTTGCAAGTGTACCGTATTGTATACAGTTGCTGGATGGGCCGTATGTGGAAACCGCACCGGCTGTTGTAGCATCTTTTCGTCCTAAAAGCGCAATTCGCGATACAAACGCCTGAAAGTAGCCCGATCGTGACATAAGTGCCAATGACGGTGGAGTATTGAATTGTTTACGATATAGTAATTTTTGCTTTACATATATCGACAGACAGATTCAATAACTCCACTGACTCATGGTTTGCTATGTCACAACACACTCGACCGCTGAATCGCCAGGATTATAAAACTCTTACGCTTGCTGCTCTCGGCGGTGCGCTTGAGTTTTATGATTTCATTATCTTCGTCTTCTTTGCCGCTGTTGTTGGCGAACTCTTCTTCCCGGCAGACATTCCTGAATGGCTACGTCAGGTGCAAACCTTCGGCATTTTTGCCGCCGGATATCTGGCGCGTCCGCTGGGTGGCATCATCATGGCGCACTTTGGCGATCTGGTCGGGCGTAAAAAAATGTTCACCCTGAGTATTTTGCTGATGGCGATACCGACGCTGGCGATTGGTCTTTTGCCTACCTACGCCTCAATGGGGATCCTCGCACCGCTGCTGTTACTGCTGATGCGCATTTTGCAAGGCGCAGCCATCGGCGGAGAAGTGCCGGGCGCGTGGGTGTTCGTGGCGGAACACGTACCGGAGCGCCGCATCGGCATTGCCTGTGGCACGCTGACCGCCGGGCTGACGGTGGGGATTCTGCTGGGATCGGTGGTCGCAACTCTGGTGAATATCAGCCTGACGCAGCAGGCGGTGCATGACTATGGCTGGCGTATCCCGTTCCTGCTGGGTGGCGTGTTTGGGCTGGTAGCGATGTACCTGCGTCGTTGGTTGCAGGAAACGCCCATCTTCCTCGAAATGCAGCAGCGTAAAGCGCTGGCGCAAGAGCTACCGGTGAAGTCGGTGGTGAGCAAACATAAAAAAGCGGTGGTCATTTCCATGCTGCTGACCTGGCTGTTATCGGCCGGGATTGTGGTGGTGATCCTGATGTCGCCAGTCTGGTTGCAGAAGCAGTATGGCTTTGCACCCGCGCTAACGTTACAGGCCAACAGTGTCGCCACCATTATGCTGTGCGTCGGGTGTCTGCTGGCCGGGTTTATTGTCGACCGGGTCGGCGCCAGCAAAACCTTTATTGTCGGCAGCCTGCTGCTGGCCTGTTCAAGCTGGTTTTTTTATCACCTGACCGGCAGCCACCCTCAGCACTTGTTCTTGTTATACGGGCTGGTAGGGTTGTGCGTTGGTGTGGTGGGAGCAGTGCCTTATGTGATGGTGCGGGCGTTTCCGGCAGAGGTCCGCTTTACCGGAATCTCCTTTTCTTACAACGTGTCGTACGCCATTTTTGGTGGTCTGACACCAATCGCCGTGACGATGTTAATGAGCGTGTCGCCAATGGCTCCGGCCTGGTATGTGCTGGCGTTATCGCTGGTGGGGTTAGGTCTGGGGATTTGGCTGCGACAGGATATTTATCATCGCGATACGAGCGTACAGGGAGAGTTACAGCGCTTGTAAGGAATATCCCCCCGTTCGGGGGGATAGCGTCAGATTAGTGCGTTTCACCGATCGGCAGGATGGTACGGCCAAACTGTTCGTTCAGCACTTCACCCATCGCCAGGTAAATGGCGCTTGCGCCACACACTAAGCCAATCCAGCCAGCAACGTGAATGATCGCTTCGTTACCTGCAATGTTGCCAACCGCCAGCAGTGCGAACAGCACTGTCAGGCTCAGGAAGACAAACTGCAACGCGCGGTTAGCTTTCAGCGTGCCGAAGAACATGAACAGTGTGAACACGCCCCACAGACCCAGGTACACGCCCAGGAACTGACCATTGGTTGCATCCGCCAGGCCCATTTTCGGCATGATCAGGATTGCAACCAGCGTCAGCCAGAACGAACCGTAGGAGGTAAAGGCGGTTAAACCGAAGGTGTTGCCTTTTTTATATTCCAGCAGACCGGCAAAAATTTGCGCGATTCCGCCGTAGAAAATGCCCATCGCCAGAATAATAACGTCAAAGGCGAAGAAACCCGCGTTGTGCAGGTTAAGCAGAATGGTGGTCATGCCAAAGCCCATCAGGCCCAGCGGTGCCGGATTAGCCAACTTAGTGTTGCCCATAATTCCTCAAAATCATCATTGATTGAATGGTGAAATAGTTTCCCCAAATAACGATCACTGTCTTTGGGGCGCGGCATGATAATCAGGGGAGAGGGCACTGTCTATGATCTAACGAAGGGAAAATGAAATATTTTCCCTGTGATGGGCATCACGCTTGCGCGTGGTTGATCATTCTGCGCAGACAGGCGATTTGTAGTACCACCGGGATCGTCACGCGATAGGCGCTGCCGCTCACCGCTTTAACCCCGTTTACTGCGGCGCCGACCGGGCCGCCAAGTCCGGCTCCACGCAGCAATCCGTGCCCGATGACGCTTACGGCGGCGTGTGTGCGTAGGATCTTGCTAAGCTGGCTGGAGAGCAGGTGAGATACACCTGTTGCCAGATGACGATCCTGCATTAATAGCGGCAAAAGTTCTTCCAGCTCAGAGACTTTTGCATCAACCGCCTGCAAAAAGGCCTGTTTATGCTCCGCATCCATTTTTTGCCAGGCATTACGTAAAAAGTGTTCCAGCAGATATTGTTCGATTTCGAACGTGGACATCTCTTTGTCGGCTTTAAGCTTCAGGCGCTTCGAAACATCAAGCAAAATCGCCCGATACAGTTTTCCATGCCCACGGAGTTTATTGGCAATGCTGTCGCCACCATAATGCTGAAGCTCACCGGCAATCAACTGCCAGTTACGGCGGTGCTGCTCCGGGTGTCCTTCCATCGATTTAAATAATTCGTTGTGGCTCAGTACGCTCGACAGACGGGCTTTCCCTTTTTCATTATGCGTAAGCAGGCGGGTAATATTGGCGAGTTGCTCCTCACTACAATGCTGAAGAAAGTCGAGATCGTCGTCATTCAAATACGTGACATTCATGTTTTCTATGGCTTCTGAATAAAAATGAGTGAAATTAGTCGTCGCCAATAACTTTCAGCGTTGCCATATCAGAGGAGTTTTCCGACTGGCCTGAGAAGGTGATTTTGGACACGCAGCGTTTATTGTCGTTATCGCTATTAATATTGATCCAGTTGGTCGTTTGTCCCTCTTTAATGGATGACGGGACGTTCAGGCTTTGGCTGGAAGTGCGTACTGCTTTGAAGTAGACGGATGCGCCGTTAAGTTTAATATCGCCGCGATCGGCGGTGAGCTGAATGCGTTTTACAACCCGGCAAACGGGAATTCTCAGCGTGAGATCGTTGGTTGCGTTGCGGGGCATCGCAATCATACCCAGAACTTTATGATCGTTAGCGTGCGCGGCGCTGCTCAGCAGCAGGCCCATAAGCAGGCTGGTGGAAAGGGTTAACACGGATTTCATGGAATTTCTCTTTGACGGCTGCAAAAGTGCGTAACTTCAGACCATCTTACCGCCGTCGGAGAAACGATTCATGCTCGTAATCTTTTCTTTTTATTACAATTTTCTTATGAATGACCTTGCTTGTTTTGATTTGCCTTGTGAATTAATTTTGGTTTGGGACTATTCATTTTTTAATCTTTTAGCCTTTTTTCTGTGATTTTATTGCCACAAGGCTAAAAAAAATTTTCATGCCCCCCTTGATGACGTGGGTTACGACCCCATCTTGTAGACAACCGCAGTGGTGAGTCTGAAAAAAAACGATTCAGGGTAGTTGAAACCGCACGTTTCGCCCTTATTACAGATTCACAACCACATGATGACCGAATTTTTAGTGGAGACGTTTAGATGGGTAAAATTATTGGTATCGACCTGGGTACTACCAACTCTTGTGTAGCGATTATGGATGGCACTACTGCACGTGTGCTCGAGAACGCCGAGGGCGATCGCACCACGCCTTCTATCATTGCTTATACCCAGGATGGTGAAACTCTGGTTGGTCAGCCGGCTAAACGTCAGGCAGTGACAAACCCGCAAAACACCCTGTTTGCGATTAAACGCCTGATTGGCCGCCGCTTCCAGGACGAAGAAGTACAGCGTGATGAAGCCATCATGCCGTACAAAATCATCGGTGCTGACAACGGTGATGCATGGATTGACGTAAAAGGTCAGAAAATGGCACCGCCGCAGATTTCTGCTGAAGTGCTGAAAAAAATGAAGAAAACGGCTGAAGATTACCTGGGCGAACCGGTAACTGAAGCGGTTATCACCGTACCTGCATACTTCAACGATGCTCAGCGTCAGGCAACCAAAGATGCTGGCCGTATCGCAGGTCTGGAAGTAAAACGTATCATCAACGAACCGACCGCAGCGGCACTGGCTTACGGTCTGGATAAAGAAGTCGGCAACCGTACTATCGCGGTTTATGACCTCGGTGGTGGTACTTTCGATATCTCTATTATCGAAATCGACGAAGTTGACGGCGAAAAAACCTTCGAAGTTCTGGCAACCAACGGTGATACCCACCTGGGTGGTGAAGACTTCGACAGCCGTATGATCAACTACCTGGTTGACGAATTTAAGAAAGATCAGGGTATCGATCTGCGTAATGACCCGCTGGCGATGCAGCGTCTGAAAGAAGCCGCTGAGAAAGCGAAGATCGAACTGTCTTCCGCTCAGCAGACCGACGTGAACCTGCCGTACATTACTGCAGACGCGACTGGTCCTAAACACATGAACATCAAAGTGACCCGTGCGAAACTGGAAAGCCTGGTTGAAGACCTGGTTAACCGTTCTATCGAGCCGCTGAAAGTTGCTCTGCAGGATGCTGGTCTGTCTGTTTCCGACGTTCAGGACGTTATCCTGGTCGGTGGTCAGACTCGTATGCCGATGGTACAGAAGAAAGTTGCTGAGTTCTTCGGTAAAGAGCCGCGTAAAGACGTTAACCCGGACGAAGCAGTGGCAATCGGTGCTGCCGTTCAGGGTGGTGTATTGACCGGTGATGTGAAAGACGTGCTGCTGCTGGACGTTACCCCGCTGTCTCTGGGTATCGAAACCATGGGTGGCGTGATGACTCCACTGATCGCGAAAAACACCACTATCCCGACCAAGCACAGCCAGGTGTTCTCTACCGCTGAAGACAACCAGTCTGCGGTAACCATCCACGTGCTGCAGGGTGAACGTAAACGCGCCGCTGATAACAAAGATCTGGGTCAGTTTAACCTGGATGGTATCAGCCCGGCTCCGCGCGGTATGCCGCAGATCGAAGTTACTTTTGACATCGATGCCGACGGTATCCTGCACGTTTCCGCGAAAGACAAAAACAGCGGTAAAGAGCAGAAGATCACCATCAAGGCTTCTTCTGGTCTGAACGAAGAAGAAATTCAGAAAATGGTTCGCGAAGCAGAAGCAAACGCAGAATCTGACCGTAAGTTTGAAGAGCTGGTTCAGACCCGTAACCAGGGTGACCATCTGCTGCACAGCACTCGCAAGCAGGTTGAAGAAGCAGGCGACAAACTGCCAGCTGACGACAAAACTGCCATCGAGTCTGCACTGACCGCGCTGGAAACTTCTCTGAAAGGCGAAGACAAAGCGGATATCGAAGCGAAAATGCAGGCGCTGGCACAGGTTTCCCAGAAACTGATGGAAATCGCTCAGCAGCAGCACGCACAGCAGCAGGCTGGTGCAGCAGGCGCTGATGCTTCTGCAAACAACGCGAAAGATGACGACGTTGTCGACGCCGAGTTTGAAGAAGTGAAAGACAAAAAATAATCGCCCTTTGAACGGGTAATTACTGGCACGGGCGAAGAGGTTTCCTCTCCGCCCGTGCACGCATGTTAGGGGCAGATAAAAAGAGATGGCTAAGCAAGACTATTACGAGATTTTAGGCGTTTCCAAATCAGCGGAAGAGCGTGAAATCAAAAAGGCCTACAAGCGCCTGGCCATGAAATTTCACCCGGATCGCAACCAGGGTGATAAAGAGGCCGAAGCCAAGTTTAAAGAGATTAAAGAAGCGTACGAGATCCTGACCGATGCGCAAAAACGTGCGGCTTACGATCAGTACGGTCATGCAGCGTTTGAGCAAGGCGGCATGGGCGGCGGCGGCGGTTTTGGCGGCGGGGCTGACTTCAGCGATATCTTTGGTGACGTGTTTGGCGATATCTTTGGCGGCGGTCGTGGTCGTCAGCGCGCCTCACGTGGTGCTGATTTACGTTACAACATGGATCTCACTCTGGAAGAAGCCGTGCGTGGCGTCACCAAAGAGATCCGTATTCCTACGCTGGAAGAGTGTGACGTCTGCCACGGCAGCGGTGCGAAGGCAGGCACTCAGCCGCAGACCTGTCCAACCTGTCACGGTTCTGGTCAGGTACAGATGCGTCAGGGCTTTTTTGCCGTACAACAGACTTGTCCACACTGTCAGGGCCGCGGTACGCTGATCAAAGATCCGTGCAACAAATGCCACGGTCATGGTCGCGTTGAGAAAAGCAAAACGCTGTCCGTTAAGATCCCGGCAGGGGTTGATACCGGCGACCGTATTCGTTTAGCGGGCGAAGGTGAAGCCGGTGAACATGGTGCGCCAGCAGGTGATTTGTACGTTCAGGTGCAGGTAAAACAGCACCCAATTTTCGAACGTGAAGGCAATAACCTGTACTGCGAAGTACCGATTAACTTTGCGATGGCTGCGCTGGGCGGCGAGATTGAAGTCCCGACGCTGGACGGTCGTGTGAAGTTAAAAATTCCGGGCGAAACGCAAACTGGCAAACTTTTCCGCATGCGTGGAAAGGGCGTCAAGTCTGTACGCGGTGGCGCTCAGGGCGACCTGCTGTGCCGCGTGGTAGTTGAAACCCCAGTGGGCCTGAACGACAAGCAGAAGCAACTGCTCAAAGATCTGCAGGACAGCTTTGGCGGCCCGACCGGCGAACAAAACAGTCCGCGCTCCAAAAGTTTCTTCGACGGTGTGAAGAAGTTCTTTGACGATCTGACGCGCTAATTCGCAGTTTTATCTCGAATAAAAAGCCTGGGACTGAAAAGTTTCAGGCTTTTTTATTTCTGTTTTCGGTTCGGAAAATCTTTATCGACTTTAACTGAATGACTCGTAAAAACCGATCTATCCATCATGAATAATCTAATTTTAACGAGCTTTTTGAGGGTGTAAGATAGTATTTACGAAGTATTCACCCAATAGAGAGAATAAAAGTGAAACATCTGCATCGTTTTTTTAGTAGCGACGCCTCGGGGGGCATCATTCTGATCATCGCTGCCGTGGTTGCTATGCTGATGGCAAATATCGGGGTAACCAGTGGATGGTACCACGCCTTTTTGGAAACGCCTGTTCAACTGCGGGTTGGCGCGCTTGAGATCAACAAAAATATGCTGCTGTGGATCAACGACGCGTTGATGGCGGTGTTCTTCCTGTTGATTGGTCTGGAAGTAAAGCGCGAGTTAATGCAAGGTTCGCTGGCCAGTCTGCGTCAGGCGGCGTTCCCGATCATTGCTGCTATCGGAGGCATGATTGTCCCG
Organism: Citrobacter sp. A316; assembly: GCF_002042945.1. NCBI lineage: Bacteria > Pseudomonadati > Pseudomonadota > Gammaproteobacteria > Enterobacterales > Enterobacteriaceae > Citrobacter > Citrobacter sp. A316. The sequence continues at coordinate 221,140 of NZ_MVFZ01000002.1, read as the reverse complement.
GCATTGCTGTACCTGGCATTCAACTATGCCGATCCCATCACCCGTGAAGGGTGGGCGATCCCGGCGGCAACGGACATCGCTTTTGCATTAGGCGTGCTGGCGCTGTTGGGCAGCCGCGTTCCGCTGGCGTTGAAAATCTTCCTGATGGCGCTGGCGATTATTGATGACCTCGGCGCTATCGTCATCATCGCACTGTTCTATACCAGCGATCTCTCGCTGCTGTCGCTGGGCGTTGCTGCGTGCGCGATCCTCGTTCTGGCGGCATTGAATCTGTGCGGTGTAAGACGCACCGGTATTTATATTCTGGTCGGCGTGGTGCTGTGGACTGCCGTATTGAAGTCGGGCGTGCATGCGACGCTGGCGGGGGTGATCGTGGGCTTCTTCATTCCGTTGAAGGAAAAACACGGGCGTTCACCGGCGAAGCGACTGGAGCATGTTCTGCATCCGTGGGTGGCATACCTTATCCTGCCGCTGTTTGCCTTCGCCAACGCGGGCGTTTCACTGCAGGGCGTCACTATTGATGGACTGACCTCGATATTACCGCTGGGGATCATTGCGGGTTTGTTGATCGGTAAGCCGTTGGGTATCAGTCTGTTTTGCTGGCTGGCGTTACGCCTCAAGGTGGCGCAATTGCCAGAGGGAACGAATTTCCAGCAGATTATGGCGGTCGGCATTCTGTGCGGCATTGGCTTTACGATGTCGATTTTTATCGCCAGCCTGGCGTTTGGCAACGTCGATCCTGAGCTGATTAACTGGGCGAAACTGGGGATCCTGATTGGCTCCTTACTGTCGGCGGTTATTGGTTACAGCTGGTTACGCACCCGGTTGAACGCGTCAGCCTGACGGGTAGCCCTTTCGTGACAATTTTCAGGGAGAGAGTATGTCTCATATAAATTACAACCACCTGTACTACTTTTGGCATGTCTATAAAGAAGGTTCGGTGGTTGGTGCAGCAGAAGCGCTTTATCTGACACCGCAGACCATTACCGGGCAGATTAAAGCGCTTGAGGAACGCTTGCAGGGAAAGCTGTTCAAGCGCAAGGGGCGTGGGCTGGAGCCCAGTGAGTTAGGCGAATTGGTTTTTCGTTATGCGGATAAGATGTTCACCTTAAGCCAGGAAATGCTGGATATCGTGAACTACCGCAAAGAGTCTAATTTGCTGTTCGATGTTGGCGTGGCGGATGCATTATCGAAGCAACTGGTCAGTAGCGTACTGGATGCCGCTGTGGTTGAAGATGAACAAATCCATCTGCGTTGTTTTGAGTCAACGCACGAGATGCTGTTGGATCAACTCAGCCAGCATAAGCTGGATATGATTATCTCCGACTGTCCGATTGATTCAACGCAGCAGGAAGGGTTGTTCTCAGTGCGGATAGGCGAATGCAGCGTGAGTTTTTGGTGCACCAAACCGCTGCCTGAGAAACCATTCCCGGCCTGTCTTGAAGAGCGTCGATTGCTGATCCCAGGGCGCCGTTCGATGCTCGGACGTAAGCTGCTGAATTGGATTAACTCACAAGGATTGAATGTCGAAATCCTCGGCGAGTTTGATGACGCTGCGCTGATGAAAGCGTTTGGGGCAACGCATAACGCCATTTTCGTTGCGCCTACGCTGTATTCGCACAATTTCTATGCCGATGATTCTATTGTTGAAATTGGACGCGTAGAGAATGTGATGGAGGAGTATCACGCCATATTTGCGGAAAGGATGATCCAGCATCCGGCGGTGCAGCGTATCTGCAATGCGGACTACTCGGCGCTCTTTACGCCAACGAACAAATGACAGACATAAAAAAACCCGCTTGCGCGGGTTTTTTCACAAAGCGACAACAAGCAGGCGATTAAGCCAGTTTGTTGATCTGTGCAGTCAGGTTTGCTTTATGACGTGCAGCTTTGTTTTTGTGGATCAGACCTTTAGCAGCCTGACGGTCCACGATTGGTTGCATTTCGTTAAATGCTTTCAGTGCAGTAGCTTTGTCGCCAGCTTCGATAGCTGCGTATACTTTCTTGATGAAAGTACGCATCATAGAGCGACGGCTAGCGTTGTGCTTGCGGGCCTTTTCAGACTGAACGGCGCGCTTCTTAGCTGATTTGATATTAGCCAAGGTCCAACTCCCAAATGTGTTCTATATGGACAATTCAAAGGCCGAGGAATATGCCCTTTTAGCCTTCTTTTGTCAATGGATTTGTGCAAATAAGCGCCGTTTAAATTACAGCACTCGTTGCGTAGTGATGGCGCAGGATTCTACCAGCTTGCGTGCTGTGAATACAGCTTTTCGACGAGAAAAATTGCATTGGCGTGCCCGTGGAGGTCTGCAATTTGTTTCATAACAATGAAAACAATCCTCTTTCTGTTTCGTAGAAACAATCGCCGGTTAACGTTGACCGCGGTACAGGGTATACTTTCACGATTTTCACTGTTTTGAGCCAGACATGAAGCTGATACGAGGCATACATAATCTCAGTCAGGCCCCGCATGGGTGTGTGCTGACTATTGGTAATTTCGACGGCGTGCACCGTGGCCACCGTGCGTTGCTGCAAGGCTTACGGGAAGAAGGGCGCAAACGCAATTTACCGGTGGTGGTGATGATTTTCGAACCACAGCCGCTGGAACTGTTTGCGACGGAGAAGTCACCTGCGCGCCTTACCCGCCTGCGGGAAAAACTGCGTTATCTGGCGGAATGCGGCGTGGACTACGTGCTGTGCGTGCGTTTTGACAGGCGCTTTGCGGCATTAACGGCGCAGACCTTCATCAGCGATCTGCTGGTTAAGCGCCTTGGTGTACAATTTCTTGCCGTTGGCGATGATTTCCGCTTTGGCGCTAGCCGTGCGGGCGATTTCTTGTTATTACAGGAAGCGGGCGCTGAGTATGGTTTTGATATCACCAGCACCCAAACCTTCTGCGAAGGCGGTGTGCGCATTAGCAGCACCGCGGTACGTCAGGCGTTGGCAGAAGATAACCTGCAACTGGCCGAAAGCCTGCTTGGGCATCCTTTTACTATCTCAGGACGTGTCGTTCACGGTGATGAATTAGGGCGCACCATCGGTTTTCCGACGGCAAACTTACCGTTGCGTCGCCAGGTTTCTCCGGTGAAAGGGGTTTATGCGGTTGAAGTGATGGGGCTGGGTGACAAACCGTTGCCCGGCGTCGCCAACATCGGCACCCGCCCGACGGTAGCAGGCGTACGCCAGCAGTTGGAAGTGCATCTATTGGACGTTGTAATGGACCTGTATGGTCGCCATATAGATGTAGTACTGCGTAAAAAAATACGCAGCGAACAGCGATTTGCCTCGCTGGATGAGCTAAAAGCGCAGATTGCGCGTGATGAGTTGACTGCCCGTGAATTTTTTGGGCTAACAAAACCGGCTTAATGCCTATACGAGTTTTAAATACGGAACCGAGAATCTGATGAGTGACTATAAATCAACCCTGAATTTGCCGGAAACAGGGTTCCCGATGCGCGGCGATCTCGCCAAGCGCGAACCGGGAATGCTGGCGCGTTGGACTGATGATGACCTGTACGGCATCATTCGTGCGGCCAAAAAAGGCAAAAAAACCTTCATTCTGCATGATGGCCCTCCTTATGCGAATGGCAGCATTCATATTGGTCACTCGGTTAACAAGATTCTGAAAGACATTATCGTGAAGTCCAAAGGACTCACGGGCTATGACTCGCCTTACGTTCCGGGCTGGGACTGCCATGGTCTGCCGATCGAGCTGAAAGTGGAGCAGGAATACGGCAAGCCGGGCGAGAAGTTCACCGCCGCTGAGTTCCGTGCCAAGTGCCGCGAATACGCAGCGACCCAGGTTGACGGTCAGCGTAAAGACTTTATCCGTCTTGGCGTGCTGGGCGACTGGTCGCATCCGTACCTGACTATGGACTTCAAAACCGAAGCCAACATCATTCGTGCGCTGGGTAAAATCATCGGCAACGGTCACCTGCACAAAGGTGCGAAGCCGGTGCACTGGTGCGTTGACTGCCGTTCCGCGCTGGCGGAAGCGGAAGTTGAGTATTATGACAAAACCTCCCCATCCATCGACGTAGCGTTCCACGCTGCCGATCAGGATGCGGTGAAAGCGAAATTTGGCGTTTCTGACGTCAACGGTCCGATCTCTCTGGTTATCTGGACCACTACCCCGTGGACGTTACCGGCGAACCGCGCAATCTCTCTGGCACCTGATTTTGACTATGCGCTGGTGCAGATTGACGGCCAGGCTGTGATTCTGGCGAAAGATCTGGTTGAAAGCGTCATGCAGCGTATTGGCGCGGCTGAATACACCATTCTCGGCACCGTTAAAGGCGCAGAGCTGGAACTGCTGCGCTTTACTCACCCATTCATGGGCTTTGACGTGCCGGCTATCCTTGGCGATCACGTTACGCTGGACGCGGGTACCGGTGCGGTCCATACCGCTGGTGGCCACGGTCCGGATGACTACGTCATCAGCCAGAAGTACGGTCTGGAAATCGCTAATCCGGTTGGTCCGGACGGCGCATACCTGGCGGGTACCTATCCGGATCTGGACGGCGTGAACGTCTTTAAAGCCAACGACAAAATCGTTGCGCTGCTGAGCGAAAAAGGCGCGCTGCTGCATGTTGAGAAGATGCAGCACAGCTACCCATGCTGCTGGCGTCACAAGTCACCGATCATCTTCCGTGCGACCCCACAGTGGTTCGTCAGCATGGATCAGAAAGGCCTGCGCGCGCAGTCGCTGAAAGAGATCAAAGGCGTGCAGTGGATCCCGGACTGGGGCCAGGCGCGTATTGAATCGATGGTTGCCAACCGTCCTGACTGGTGTATCTCCCGTCAGCGTACATGGGGTGTGCCGATGTCTCTGTTTGTTCACAAAGACACCGAAGAGCTGCATCCGCGCGCTATCGAACTGATGGAAGAAGTCGCCAAGCGCGTTGAAGTTGACGGCATCCAGGCATGGTGGGATCTCGATCCGAAAGATATCCTCGGCGACGAAGCTGACCAGTATGTCAAAGTCCCGGATACGCTGGACGTGTGGTTCGACTCCGGTTCAACCCACTCATCCGTCGTGGACGTGCGTCCTGAGTTTGCGGGTCATGCGGCAGATATGTATCTGGAAGGTTCTGACCAGCACCGTGGCTGGTTCATGTCTTCCCTGATGATCTCCACCGCCATGAAAGGCAAAGCACCTTATCGCCAGGTACTGACCCACGGTTTCACCGTAGATGGTCAGGGCCGTAAGATGTCCAAATCTATCGGTAACACCGTTTCTCCGCAGGACGTGATGAACAAACTGGGCGCGGATATTCTGCGTCTGTGGGTTGCTTCTACCGACTATACTGGCGAAATGGCCGTTTCTGACGAAATCCTGAAACGTGCTGCCGACAGCTATCGTCGTATCCGTAACACCGCGCGCTTCCTGCTGGCGAACCTGAACGGGTTCGATCCAGTGAAAGACATGGTGAAACCGGAAGATATGGTGGTGCTGGATCGTTGGGCGGTAGGTTGTGCGCAAGCGGCACAGGAAGAGATCCTGAAAGCTTACGAAGCCTATGATTTCCACGAAGTGGTACAACGCCTGATGCGCTTCTGCTCCGTAGAAATGGGCTCGTTCTACCTCGACATCATCAAAGACCGTCAGTACACCGCGAAAGCGGACAGCGTGGCGCGTCGTAGCTGCCAGACTGCGCTGTTCCATATCGCTGAAGCGCTGGTTCGCTGGATGGCGCCAATCATGTCCTTCACCGCCGATGAAATCTGGGGCTACCTGCCGGGCGATCGTGAGAAGTACGTCTTTACCGGTGAATGGTACGAAGGTCTGTTTGGCTTAGGCGAAACCGAAGCGATGAACGATGCCTACTGGGACGAGCTGCTGAAAGTGCGCGGCGAAGTGAACAAGGTTATCGAGCAGGCGCGTGCGGATAAGAAAGTCGGCGGTTCTCTGGAAGCGGCAGTGACCCTGTACGCTGAACCTGAACTGGCGGCAAAACTGACCGCGCTGGGCGAAGAGTTGCGCTTTGTTCTGCTGACCTCCGGTGCGACGGTTGCGGATTATGCAGCGGCTCCTGCTGATGCTCAGCAGAGCGAACTGCTCAAAGGTCTGAAAATCGTACTGAGCAAGGCCGAAGGTGAGAAATGCCCGCGCTGCTGGCATTACACTACCGACGTCGGCAAGGTGGCGGAACATGCAGATATCTGCGGACGCTGTGTCAGCAACATCGCCGGTGATGGCGAACAACGTAAGTTTGCCTGATGAGTAAGCCTCTTTGTTCAACAGGACTACGCTGGCTGTGGCTGGTGGTAGTCGTGCTGATTATCGATTTAGGCAGCAAATACCTGATCCTCCAGAACTTTGCTCTGGGGGATACGGTGTCGCTGTTTCCGTCGCTTAATCTGCACTACGCGCGTAACTACGGTGCGGCGTTTAGCTTCTTAGCTGACAGCGGTGGCTGGCAACGTTGGTTCTTTGCCGGCATCGCCATCGGTATTTGCGTCATCCTGATGGTGATGATGTATCGCTCGAAGGCGACGCAGAAGCTGAACAACATCGCGTATGCATTAATCATTGGCGGCGCGCTGGGCAACCTGTTCGACCGCCTGTGGCACGGCTTCGTGGTTGATATGATTGACTTTTACGTCGGTGACTGGCATTTCGCGACCTTCAATCTGGCCGATACAGCTATCTGTATCGGGGCGGCATTGATTGTCCTCGAAGGCTTCTTACCGTCGAAAGAGAAAAAAGCCGCATAAAAAAATGCCGGATGGCGCTATGCTAATCCGGCCTACAATATACTGCGATCCTTGTAGGTCCGGTAAGCGTAGCGCCACCGGGCAAACAGGCGGCAGCAATTTTAAAGAGCAACCTGCATGTCTAAATCAGTACAGAGTAACAGTGCGGTGCTGGTGCACTTCACCCTTAAGCTCGACGATGGCTCCACCGCAGAGTCAACCCGCAATAACGGCAAGCCTGCGCTGTTTCGCCTGGGCGACGGTTCTCTGTCTGAAGGACTGGAACAACACCTGCTGGGGCTAAAAGAAGGTGATAAAACCACTTTTGCTCTGGAACCGGATGCCGCCTTTGGCGTGTCAAGCCCGGACTTAATTCAGTATTTCTCGCGTCGGGAATTTATGGACGCGGGCGAGCCAGAAATTGGCGCTATCATGCTCTTTACCGCAATGGACGGCAGTGAGATGCCTGGCGTGATCCGCGAAATCAACGGTGACTCGATCACGGTTGATTTCAACCATCCGCTGGCCGGGCATACCGTTCATTTTGATATTGAAGTGCTGGAAGTCGAACCGGCACTGGAGGCGTAAAATGCAGATCCTGTTGGCCAACCCGCGCGGTTTTTGCGCTGGCGTAGACCGCGCTATCAGCATTGTGGAAAACGCGCTGGCTATTTATGGCGCGCCGATTTATGTCCGTCACGAGGTGGTGCATAACCGCTATGTGGTGGATAGCCTGCGCGAGCGCGGCGCTATTTTTATCGAGCAAATCAGCGAAGTGCCGGATGGCGCGATCCTGATTTTCTCCGCTCATGGCGTGTCTCAGGCGGTGCGTAACGAAGCCAAAGGCCGTGATCTCACGGTTTTTGATGCGACCTGCCCGCTGGTCACGAAAGTGCATATGGAAGTTGCCCGCGCCAGCCGTCGTGGCGAAGAATCCATTTTGATTGGTCACGCCGGGCACCCGGAAGTCGAAGGCACGATGGGCCAGTACAGCAACCCGCAAGGGGGAATGTATCTGGTTGAATCACCAGATGATGTGCTGAAACTGAATGTGAAAAATGAAGGCAAATTATCCTTCATGACGCAGACAACGCTTTCCGTTGACGACACTTCTGACGTTATTGATGCTCTGCGTCAACGTTTCCCGAAAATTGTCGGGCCGCGCAAAGACGATATCTGTTATGCCACCACCAACCGTCAGGAAGCGGTTCGCGCGCTGGCGGAACAGGCTGATGTTGTGCTGGTGGTCGGCTCGAAGAACTCCTCTAACTCCAACCGTCTGGCTGAACTGGCCCAGCGAATGGGGAAAGCGGCGTATTTGATTGACGATGCGACCGACATCCAGGAAGCGTGGGTGAAAGAGGCGCAGTGCGTAGGCGTGACGGCCGGAGCCTCGGCGCCGGATATCCTGGTGCAAAACGTGATTGCTCGCCTGCAGGAGCTTGGCGGTGGGGAAGCTATTCCGCTGGAAGGCCGCGAAGAGAACATCGTTTTCGAAGTGCCGAAAGAGCTGCGTGTGGATGTTCGTGAAGTAGAGTAAGTCTTTCCGGTTACGATTATGAGAAGATGCCAGACTTAACGTCTGGCATTTTTTTATGGAGAAACCATGCGCTTACCGATCATTCTTGATACCGATCCCGGCATTGATGATGCCGCCGCCATTGCCGCCGCGCTGTTTGCCCCTGAGCTGGATCTGCAACTGATGACCACGGTAGCAGGCAATGTGTCGGTGGAAAAAACCACTCGCAATGCGTTGCAACTGCTGCACTTCTGGAATGCGGATGTTCCACTGGCGCAGGGAGCATCGATGCCGCTGGTGCGGCCGCTGCGTGATGCCGCTTCCGTGCACGGCGAGTCTGGTATGGAAGGGTATGAATTTGTCGAACACGACCGCCAGGCGATGGCAAAACCCGCCTTCCAGGCGATTCGCGATGCGCTGATGCATGCCCCGCAGCCCGTGACGTTGGTGGCGATTGGCCCGCTGACCAACATTGCGCTGCTGCTGACCCATTATCCTGAATGCGTATTTAACATTCACCGTCTGGTGATTATGGGCGGCTCTGCCGGGCGCGGGAACTTCACACCCAACGCCGAGTTTAATATTGCTATCGATCCCGAGGCCGCAGCGAAAGTCTTCCAGAGCGGGTTGGAGATTGTGATGTGTGGGCTGGATGTCACTAATCAGGCTATGCTCGCCCCGGACTATCTGGCGACGTTGCCTCAGCTTAACCAGACGGGAAAAATGCTGCACGCGCTGTTTAGCCATTACCGTAGCGGCAGTATGAATACGGGGCTGCGAATGCACGATCTGTGCGCCATTGCCTGGCTGGTGCGCCCGGAACTGTTTACCCTGCAGTCGTGTTTCGTGGCGGTTGAAACCCAGGGCCAATATACCTCGGGTACGACGGTGGTGGACATCGAAGGACGTTTGGGGCATCCGGCAAATGCGCAGGTTGCGCTGGGCCTGAACGTGGAAGGTTTCCAGCAGTGGGTGGCAGAGGTGCTGGCACTGGCCCCTTGAGGCTGTGATCCGGCCCGCAATATGCAGACAGAATTAGCAGGTTAATCGATTAATCTGCTAATCTGATCCTGTTGTTCTCCTCGGGCCGGAGACACATATGAACCTTTCTTTTATCCAGCCACCGCAGGTGGCGTGGGCAAGCGGCGCTTTGGCCGATGGCCCGTTATTGCGCAAATCTACCTGTATTCATGATCTTACTGACGTTTTTGCCGATGAAAACGCCCGTCAGCAATTGGCTGGCGAGCAGGTCGTGTATGACGTTGAGATGCTGGATACGTCTTCCGCTGAAGGTGAACTCTACACCGGCGTTACCCATCTTTATCCTGGCCGGGTCGGCTGCGAGTATTTTATGACCCGCGGGCATTTCCATGCGCGTCGCGAGCAGGGGGAAGTCTATTTTGGTCTGCGTGGCACCGGTTTGCTGCTGTTGCAAACCGAACAGGGCGACGCGAGGCTGGAAAAAGTATTCGCCGGATCCGTCCACATTATCCCGGGCTTTACCGCGCACCGGTTAATCAATACCGGGGAAGAGGTGCTGTCGGCGCTCGCCGTATGGCCGGGGATTGCGGGACATGATTATGCGGCGCTCACCAGGGGCTTCAGGATCAGAGTCTTTGAGGAAAATAAGAGGGTTCAGGCGAAGGAGGTACAGAATGGCTGACTTAGCGCATTCTTACGGCCTCGATATGACGGTTCATCATCACCCGCTTGGTTTTAGCTATGGGGATGAGGTTACCGGGCCGATGCCGGAAATTCGTCAACTCGATGACATCCGCGCCTCGCTGCGCGATCCGCACTGTGAAGGGCCGCAAGAGGTGTATGCCATTGCGATGGATGTGGCGCGAATGCAGGATCGCGAAGAGCTGAAAAAGCGGATGCTGTTATTTGGCGTGGTGACCTATGCGGCGGGACGGTTGGGGGAGGAGCCGGTACGTAGTCAGGGACATATTCATCGTATCAGCCAGCACAGCGGCTGGTCCCCGCCGGAGCTGTACGAAATCTGGCAGGGAAAAGCAATAATCTATATGCAGGAGTATGTTGAGGACGACCCGGGCCGCTGTTTTGCGGTAATCGCCGGACCCGGTGAGAAAGTGTTGGTACCGTCCGGCTGGGGGCATGCAACCATATCCGCAGATCCGGATGTCCCGTTAACCTTTGGCGCGTGGTGCGATCGTGAATATGGTTTTGAGTACGACGCCGTGCGCGCGCATAAAGGGTTGGCGTGGTACCCGTTACTGCAGGGAAACAACGTTATCTGGCAGCATAATCCGCGTTATATTCCCGGACGACTGCAGGCCATTACGCCCCGACAATATACGGAGTTCTCGATTACTTCCGCACCTGTTTACCAGCAGTTCATCGAGGACCCGGCGCGATTTCAATTTATCTCGCGCCCGGACAAGCATCCCGAGCTGTGGCAAAACTTTCACCCATAAAGAGCCGGGGCATAGCCCCGGTACTGATTTTGTCTGGCCTACAAACTGAAAAACGCGGCACAGTACAGTAGGCCGGATAAGCGTACGCGCCATCCGGCAAATGACAGGCACTACCCCGCAAACAGGCCCGTGGCGACGCCGAGGGCGGCCAGTATCAACAGTAGAATCATCGCTTTCACTGGCGACACACCACGCTTGGCCATCAGATACCAGGTGCCAAGTACCACAATCAGCGGCAGTAACTGCGGGAAGATACCGTCCAGCATTTGTTGAACATGGATATTTACCCCATCTTTGGTAATAAATTCCAACCCGGTGCCAAGCTTAACGTAACTTGCCGCCACGCCCCCCATGACAAACACGCCCAGCAGCGATAACGCTTCACGCAGACGGGCAGACTTGCTGCTCACCAGCATTTCCACCGAGCCGGAACCCATCTTGTAGCCTTTCAGGAACAGGAACCACGAGCCGGGAATGATGATAGCCAACCAGGCAACGGTATAAAACAGCGGCCCCAGAATATTACCGCCGGCCGCCAGGGCCATACCGATGCTGAGCAGGATAGGGATCAACATGCCAGGGATCATTGAATCGCCGATCCCGGCAATAGGGCCCATCAGACCAACTTTCAGGGTATTGATGGTCTCCCCATCGATCGGCTCACCGTTCGCTTTTTTCTCCTCAAGCCCCAGCACCATGCCATTTACGATCGCGCCTATCTGGGGTTCCGTATTATAAAACGAGGCGTGGCGGCGCAGCATTTCGGTACGTTGGGCTGCGTCGGGATAGAGCTTTTTCGCCACCGGAAGCATGCTCAGACAAAAGCCAAAAGATTCCAGACGTTCAAAGCTCATCGACGACAAGTTGTGCATCATCCATGCGCGCCAGCAGCGGCGAAGATCTTTACGTGTAAGTGTACGTTCTTCCATCAGAATTCATCCTCATCATCATCGGCTACCGACTTTGCATTCGCGGCCTGCGGCGGTTCCGGTTTGTAGTTGTAATGGATCAACGCCAGCAGTGAACCGACGATCACCAGCGCGACCATGTTGAGTTTTAAAAAGACGATGCAGACAAAACCGACGAGGAAGTAGATCAACATGGTGTAGTTTTTGATGATCTGCTTGAGCAAAATCGCGATCCCGACGGCGGGTAAAATGCCGCCCAGTACGTTCATCGTCGACAGAACAATTTTCGGCAAACTGTCCATAAAGCCGCTGATGTATTGCGCCCCGAAGTAGACCGCAATAAAGGTCGGAACAAAACGCAGGACAAAGTTTGTCACCTGTGGCCAGACGGCGCTGTTCAGGTAAATACCTCGTTCATCGCCCTGTTCCAGCGCCACATCTGCCCGGTGATTCCAGAAAGAGTTCAGTACCATCATCGCGTTAAACAAAATGGTTCCGGCGATACCGATTGTGGCCGCCAGCGCGACCGCGACTTCAGGGCCTTTTCCGGAAAGGATCCCTAAAGCAATTGCCGGGTAAGCGACAAAGTTGAGGTCGGCGGGCATTGAACCGCCGGGCGTGACCATCGCGATATACACCGCCTGAACCGCAACGCCAATCATGATCCCGGTTTTAATGTCGCCGAGAATAATCCCGACCAGCATTCCGGAAATCAGCGGGCGGGTGATCAGGTACCAGCCGCCGGTCAGTCCCAAAAGCCAAGGGCTGCTGAGGGCGCCGAGATAGCAAAGTATGCCAATCAACGTAGCTTCGATAATCATCGTGCGCTCCTTATTTCAGCTTCTGACGTGCGTCCTGCCAGCTGTAGCAACTGGCATCAGGCACCAGGCGAAACTCAACCAGGTGCCCATGCTGCGTTAGCCAGTCAAAAGCGGCAATTTCATCCCCGTTGACCGACTGATTCGGGCCGATGGTGGTGGTATCAGCACGAGCACTCATTGGACCCACATTAATCTTGCCGTTGGCATTTTTCAGGCTGATACCCGCTTCTTCAATGCGTTTGAGCGTCACGGGGGATTTACCAATGACAAAATAACGCTTCTCGCTGGCAATGACTTTTGGCAGTTTTTCAATCGCGGTGGTCGTATCAAACAACCAGACTTTGGTGTCCTGTACGGCGCCTTTCATCACCGAAGAGAGCAGAGGGTCGGCCGCGACGGCGTCGTCGATAGCGACAATTCCGTCACAGGGCAGCTCTTTGGCCCAACGTGTCACGAGCTGCCCATGGATTACGCGGTCATCGATACGTACAAAAGAAATACTCATAGTGGTTTCCTTTAAAAATCGTCGGACTGAACGGATAAAACCGGGGCGGCTTTAATCAGCGTGGGTACAGTCAACGCCAGCAGCTCGACGGCTGCGGCGTGAACGTCCGTTAAATGGCAGATCTCTTCGCTTTGTAACAACATTGGGAAATTGACTCCCGCCACAACGGCAACGGGAGGAACCGTTTGTGCAGAAAACGCATGATGGCAGGCGACATTCCACGGCGTACCGCTTTGCATGTCACACAGCACCAGAACGCCGTCAGCGTCTTTCCCGGCACTTGCGAGAACTTGAGAAAACGTCTGTTTAAAGCCTTCGATGCCTGCCTGTTCACTCAGCGTGACGGGATAAACATGCGGTAATTCTCCGTAAACCATACGACCGCTGGCGAGAAGCGCTTCCGCCAGGGGACCATGGGTGGCAACAATAACGTTAATCATGCGCTTATCCTCTGACCCAGGCTTTAATCGTGGCGAGCTGTTGACCGATGCCTTTGCCAAACGGCGAAATGCGATACTCCCCAACGGCAGCAGGGATGATAAAGGTCTCTGCATAGTTGACGACAAACGGGGCAAACGCGCCGCTCGGGCTTTCGACAACGGCCTGAGCTCCCTCGACCAGGTTCAGGACGTTTACACCGCCATGGGTATGGTGAGTGACCGGTGCCGTAAACCAGTGGCGACGCGTTTCGATAAACTCGCGTTCGTGCATCCCGGTTCTTTCTTCTCGCCAACCTTCTCCTTCAGCGATAGGTTCAATACGGTTGACCAGGTTGTCGTGCACCCATTGCGTGTCACGCTGCCAGTCAATAACTTGCTGACCGTGATCCAGATGCACCGGGCGCGGTAAGCCGTCTAACCCTAAGCGACCCCAGTCCCACAGTTTGAAGGTGAAAATATACGGCGTTGCACTGATCTCCAGCACCATGGTGCCCGCTCCTGAACAGTGGACGGTTCCGGCGGGGATCAGGAAGTGATCGTGTTTATGCGCAGGGATCTGATTCACGAATCGTTCATCATCAAACGTTTTTTCACCACGCCCCGCGGCCCGGAGATCGTCGAGCATATCCCGCGGCGCGATCCCGGTTTTGGTGCCAAGATACACCACGGCGTCCGGCTCGGCTTCGAGAATGTAATAGCTCTCATCCTGGGTATAGTGCATGCCAAACTGCTGCTGAATGTATTCGGTGAGCGGATGAACCTGAAAGCTCAAGTTCTGGCCGCCAATAGTGTCAAGAAAGTCAAAACGGATCGGGAATTCCGCGCCAAATCGCGCGTGAACTTTTTCGCCCAGCAGGGGGCGGGGAAGGGTCAGCACCAGATCCTGAGAGGGGATCTCGATCCGCACGTTGCCAAAACGCAGTAACAGGCTGTTTTCCTCGGGCACGCAATCAAAACACCACGCGTAATTGGGGGCTGAGGGATCGAGATCGAAGTGTTGTTTCATCCATTGCCCGCCCCAGACGCCTGGGTCAAAGAAAGGGGCAACGCGAAACGGTTGTTGGGTGGTTTGTTGCAGACCGGCGCGTAGCGCGTCGCCGCTGACCATCGCGGGACTATTTTCTACCGTGGTATCGAGCAAATAATCGGCGCGTTTGAGTAACGGCGTTTTGTGTTTGTCGAAGACCCGCCATTCAATGAAAAAAGCACGTTTGTAACGACGAAGAATATCTTCATCCTGGTTTTCTGCCCCCCAGTTACCCAGCCCGTCATGGCGCATGCGCTGCTGAATTTCCCAGCGCGGAAGGTCAGCATAAACAAGCACGTCACCCGGGTGTGCCAATGCAGCGCCAGAGCCGTATACCACGACCAGCCCTTCACTAACGGCATCAATCTGTTGGCGAAGCTGGCTGAGTTTGTCGCTATCAAAAAATTCATCCAGGTGATGGCAGGAAAGCACGCCGAATACGCGATCGTCGGTCAGGTTACGCGCCAGTAAATCATGCAGGGCCTGCTCATCGCGGCGGGCGGATTCAATATTCAACACCAGTGCGGCATCTAATGTTGTCACGAGCTGTTGCTCCAGCTCTTCAAGCCGCACGCCCGGATAGCAATCCACGATCAATACGGTTTTAGTTGCGCCAGAAACCCTGGTGTTAATCACTGAATGGATCGACGACCAACCCTGCCAGGCGTGGTTGTCATAGCCCTGAACGTTAACCTCAGGGAATTTATTATAGGTTGTACGCATTTTCTGTCTCCGTGTTGGCTTATTTAAGATTAATCGATTAACCTTATTTTCATCGTGTGGTTAACGCGATTAACCCGCCATAATCAGAATCCCGTGCGGTGAAAAGCACGTTAGCGTGATGTGAATCACACGTATAAAGACAAGATTTCGGTTATTCGATTAACCTTCGCAATAAATTCAGGAGAAGTCATGACAACAGTCACGTTGGCGCAGGTAGCGGAACGCGCGGGAGTCTCCACGGCAACCGTTTCAATGGTATTGCGTAACCGGGGGCGTATTTCTCAGGCCACGCGTGACCGCGTGCTCAAAGCGCTGGACGATGCTGGCTACGTTTATAATCAAACGGCCGCCAACCTGCGTAACCGGAGCAGTAATCAGGTCGGATTGTTGTTACACGATATCACTAACCCTTTTTATGGTGAGATGACGGCAGGGCTAAGCCATGAGATGGAGCGGCATGACCTGCTGCTGTTTCTGGCAAACAGCGAAGAGTCAGGAGAACGGCAGCAAAAATTTGTCGACTCGTTGATGCGCAATAATGCCTGCGGCATGGTGCTCTGTGCGGCGCGCGAAACGCCAACCTCCTTCTTTGAAGCGCTGAAAAGGCGCAATATTCCCGCCATCATGGTGGTCCGTCCCCTTAGCGATCCTGATTTTGATTTTGTGGGCACTGATAACTTTCTCGGTACGCAAATGGCCACTACCCATTTAGTCAAAATGGGGCACAAGAATATTGCGTTTATTGGGGGCAGCCCTAGTTCCGGGAGCCGGGCGCAGCGTATCGGTGGATTCACCAGCACGTTGCTGGAACACGGAATATCGCCGAATCCGGAATGGATAGTGGCGACGCAGGCCAGCCAAATTGACGGCGCAAAAGCGGCGGAGTCGCTTCTTCTGCGCTTCCCGCAAATTACCGCCGCCGTTTGTTACCAGGATATCGTGGCGCTTGGGGTCATGCAGGCATTACGTAAAATGGGGCGCGAACCTGGGCGTGATTTTGCGCTGGTCGGGTTCGACGACATCACTGAAGCGGCGCTGGTTCAACCTGCGCTCACCACCGTGTCGGTGGCGGCAAAAGAGATAGGTCGCAAGGCCGGGGAACTGCTTTATAGTCGCATTCAGGGAAATGACGAACCACCGAAACGTATTATTCTGCCGCCTGCGCTGGTGGTCAGAGAATCATGTGGTTTTAGCTGATCGTCATGCCTTTTACTGATATCTCTGCCTGTTTATCATTAAATTCTAATTATCGACGTTTTCGGCTGGCGGCGCAGCGTTGTGCTGGTTAATCTGAAAACGATTTACGTAAAATTAACAAAAGAGAATAGCTATGCATGATGCACAAATCCGCGTTGCCATCGCGGGAGCCGGAGGACGCATGGGGCGTCAGTTGATTCAGGCCACTCTCGGCATGGAAGGCGTACAGCTTGGTGCGGCGTTAGAGCGCGAAGGCTCGTCCTTGCTGGGAAGCGATGCCGGAGAGTTAGCGGGAGCTGGGAAAACGGGCGTTACCGTGCAAAGCAGCCTTGAAGCGGTAAAAGATGATTTCGATGTTTTCATCGATTTTACCCGCCCGGAAGGCACGCTGACGCATCTGGCGTTTTGCCGCCAGCACGGTAAAGGGATGGTGATTGGCACCACCGGCTTTGATGACGCCGGTAAACAGGCTATTCGCGATGCTGCGCAGGAGATTGCTATCGTTTTCGCCGCGAACTTTAGCGTTGGCGTTAACGTCATGCTTAAGCTGCTGGAGAAGGCGGCGAAAGTGATGGGCGATTACACCGATATCGAGATTATTGAAGCCCACCACCGCCATAAAGTTGATGCGCCGTCAGGCACTGCGCTGGCGATGGGCGAGGCAATTGCCGGGGCGCTGGATAAAGATTTAAAAGAGTGCGCTGTCTATTCGCGTGAAGGTTACACCGGTGAGCGCGTACCGGGCACGATCGGTTTTGCCACGGTGCGGGCGGGGGATATCGTCGGGGAGCATACCGCAATGTTTGCTGATATTGGCGAGCGTATTGAGATCACGCATAAAGCGTCCAGCCGCATGACTTTTGCCAATGGCGCAGTGCGATCGGCGATTTGGCTAAAATCAAAGTCAAATGGTCTTTTTGATATGAAAGATGTGCTTGATTTACGCAGTTTATAGCTTTCATTACCCTTCGTGATGTGGTTATTGTAATCATAATTATTTGATTACATAGGGCAATATTTTATTGCCCTTTTGTTTTTAGCTTTTTAGTATGTTTTTTCTTTCAGATTGGTATTTTTATATGTTTTGTTGGGTGTTTTTGTTATCTCAATGTAAATTTTGACCAAATGGTCCACTTTTTTCTCTCTTACATTCTGTTTTTACACTCTTTGCCTGCCGCAAGCGTTTTCCACCCTGAGTTAGCTGATCTTTTTGCCTGTTAAATCGTGTGATTTATCCCAATGGCGTAAAATAATAATAAAAATTACCCTTTTGGGTAGACTTTTACGTGGGCTATCTCTAGAATGCCGCCGTTTGCCAGAAATCCATAGGTAAGCAAATTTGCATTGATTCATGAGGTGTTAATGAATTAATATGCAAATAAAGTGAGTGAATATTCTCTGGAGGGTGTTTTGATTAAGTCAGCGCTATTGGTTCTGGAAGACGGAACCCAGTTTCACGGTCGGGCCATAGGGGCAACAGGTTCGGCGGTTGGGGAAGTCGTTTTCAATACTTCAATGACCGGTTATCAAGAAATCCTCACTGATCCTTCCTATTCCCGCCAAATCGTCACTCTTACTTATCCTCATATCGGTAATGTCGGCACCAATGAAGCCGATGCAGAATCTTCTCAGGTGCATGCGCAAGGCCTGGTCATCCGCGACCTGCCGCTGATTGCCAGCAACTTCCGCGATACCGAAGACCTCTCTTCTTACCTCAAGCGCCATAACATTGTGGCGATTGCTGATATCGATACCCGTAAGCTGACGCGTTTGCTGCGTGAAAAGGGGGCTCAGAACGGCTGCATCATCGCGGGCGATAACCCGGATGCGGCGCTGGCACTGGAAAAAGCAAAAGCTTTCCCAGGCCTGAACGGTATGGATCTGGCGAAAGAAGTGACCACCGCGGAGCCTTATAGCTGGACGCAGGGGAGCTGGACGCTGGCCGGTGACCTGCCGGAAGCAAAATCCGCAGATGAACTGCCGTTCCACGTTGTGGCTTACGATTTCGGTGCCAAACGTAACATTCTGCGCATGTTAGCGGACCGCGGCTGCCGCCTGACGGTTGTACCGGCGAAAACCTCTGCAGAAGAAGTCCTGAAGATGAATCCGGACGGTATCTTCCTGTCCAACGGCCCTGGCGACCCGGCGCCGTGCGACTACGCAATTACCGCGATTCAGAAATTCCTCGAAACCGATATTCCGGTATTTGGCATCTGCCTCGGCCATCAGCTGCTGGCGCTGGCGAGCGGTGCGAAGACCATTAAGATGAAGTTTGGCCACCACGGCGGCAACCATCCGGTAAAAGATATTGATAACAACACCGTGATGATCACCGCACAGAACCATGGTTTTGCCGTAGATGAAGCGTCGATGCCTGCCAACCTGCGCGTGACCCACAAGTCACTGTTTGATGGCACCCTGCAGGGGATTCACCGTACCGACAAACCGGCGTTTAGCTTCCAGGGGCACCCTGAAGCGAGTCCGGGTCCGCACGACGCTGCACCGCTGTTCGACCACTTTATCGAGTTAATTGAGCAATACCGTCAGTCCGCGAAATAATCAGGAGTAAAAGAGCCATGCCAAAACGTACAGACATAAAAAGTATCCTGATTCTGGGCGCGGGTCCGATTGTTATCGGTCAGGCGTGTGAGTTTGACTATTCCGGCGCGCAGGCGTGTAAAGCCCTGCGTGAAGAGGGTTACCGCGTTATTCTGGTGAACTCAAACCCGGCAACCATCATGACCGACCCGGAAATGGCCGATGCCACCTACATCGAGCCGATTCACTGGGAAGTAGTACGCAAAATTATTGAGAAAGAACGCCCGGACGCGGTGCTGCCAACCATGGGCGGTCAGACAGCGCTGAACTGTGCGCTGGAACTGGAACGCCAGGGCGTACTGGCTGAGTTCGGCGTGACCATGATTGGCGCAACGGCGGATGCCATTGATAAAGCGGAAGACCGTCGTCGCTTCGATATCGCGATGAAGAAGATTGGTCTCGACACCGCGCGTTCAGGCATCGCTCACACCATGGAAGAAGCGCTGGCGGTTGCCGCTGACGTTGGCTTCCCGTGCATTATCCGTCCTAGCTTCACCATGGGCGGCACCGGTGGCGGTATCGCCTACAACCGCGAAGAGTTCGAAGAAATCTGCGAACGCGGTCTGGATCTTTCCCCAACCAACGAGCTGCTGATTGATGAATCACTGATTGGCTGGAAAGAGTACGAGATGGAAGTGGTGCGTGATAAAAACGACAACTGCATCATCGTCTGCTCCATCGAAAACTTCGATGCGATGGGCATCCATACCGGTGACTCCATCACCGTAGCACCAGCCCAGACGCTGACCGACAAAGAATATCAAATCATGCGTAACGCCTCGATGGCGGTGCTGCGTGAAATCGGCGTAGAAACTGGCGGTTCTAACGTCCAGTTTGCGGTAAACCCGAAAAACGGTCGCCTGATTGTCATCGAAATGAACCCT
Organism: Citrobacter sp. A316; assembly: GCF_002042945.1. Taxonomy (NCBI): domain Bacteria; kingdom Pseudomonadati; phylum Pseudomonadota; class Gammaproteobacteria; order Enterobacterales; family Enterobacteriaceae; genus Citrobacter; species Citrobacter sp. A316. Next base: position 201,381 of record NZ_MVFZ01000002.1, on the reverse strand, counting down.
CGCGTATCCCGCTCCTCGGCGCTGGCGTCCAAAGCTACCGGCTTCCCGATTGCGAAAGTCGCCGCCAAGCTGGCCGTAGGTTACACCCTCGACGAACTGATGAACGACATCACCGGTGGCCGTACTCCGGCCTCGTTTGAGCCGTCCATCGACTACGTTGTGACGAAAATTCCACGCTTCAACTTCGAGAAATTCGTTGGCGCTAATGACCGTCTGACCACGCAGATGAAATCTGTCGGTGAAGTGATGGCGATTGGCCGCACCCAGCAGGAATCGCTGCAGAAAGCGCTGCGCGGTCTGGAAGTGGGCGCGACCGGTTTCGACCCGAAAGTAAGCCTGGACGACCCGGAAGCACTGACCAAAATCCGTCGCGAGCTGAAAGACGCTGGCGCTGAGCGCATCTGGTACATCGCCGATGCCTTCCGTGCTGGCCTGTCCGTCGATGGCGTGTTCAACCTGACCAACATCGACCGCTGGTTCCTGGTGCAGATTGAAGAACTGGTGCGTCTGGAAGAAAAAGTCACCGACCTTGGCATCAACGGGCTTGACGCTGACTTCCTGCGTGTACTGAAGCGTAAAGGTTTCGCCGATGCGCGTCTGGCGAAACTGGCTGGCGTTCGCGAAGCGGAAATCCGCAAGCTGCGTGACCAGTATAACCTGCATCCGGTTTACAAACGCGTGGATACCTGTGCGGCAGAATTTGCCACCGACACCGCTTACATGTACTCCACCTATGAAGATGAGTGCGAAGCGAATCCGTCCGTCGACCGCGATAAAATCATGGTGCTGGGCGGTGGTCCAAACCGTATCGGTCAGGGCATTGAGTTCGACTACTGCTGCGTACACGCCTCGCTGGCGCTGCGTGAAGACGGTTACGAGACCATCATGGTCAACTGTAACCCGGAAACGGTTTCAACCGATTACGACACCTCCGACCGCCTGTACTTCGAGCCGGTCACGCTGGAAGACGTACTGGAAATCGTGCGTATCGAGAAGCCGAAAGGCGTCATCGTACAGTACGGCGGCCAGACCCCGCTGAAGCTGGCGCGTGCGCTGGAAGCGGCAGGTGTGCCGGTTATTGGTACCAGCCCGGATGCCATCGACCGTGCGGAAGACCGTGAGCGTTTCCAGCAGGCGGTTGACCGTCTGAAGCTGAAACAACCGGCGAACGCTACCGTAACCGCCATTGAGATGGCCGTTGAGAAGGCGAAAGAGATTGGCTACCCGCTGGTGGTGCGTCCATCTTATGTTCTCGGTGGTCGCGCGATGGAAATCGTCTACGACGAAGCCGACCTGCGTCGCTACTTCCAGACCGCGGTCAGCGTTTCTAACGATGCGCCGGTATTGCTGGACCGTTTCCTTGACGATGCGGTTGAAGTGGACGTGGACGCTATCTGCGACGGCGAAATGGTGCTGATTGGCGGCATCATGGAGCACATCGAACAGGCGGGTGTACACTCCGGTGACTCCGCATGTTCCCTGCCAGCGTACACCCTGAGCCAGGAAATTCAGGATGTGATGCGCCAACAGGTGCAGAAACTGGCCTTCGAACTGCAGGTTCGCGGTCTGATGAACGTTCAGTTTGCGGTGAAGAATAACGAAGTTTACCTGATTGAAGTGAACCCGCGTGCGGCGCGTACCGTTCCGTTCGTCTCCAAGGCAACTGGCGTACCGCTGGCGAAAGTCGCGGCGCGCGTGATGGCCGGGAAAACGCTGGCACAGCAGGGCGTAACCAAAGAAGTAATCCCGCCGTACTACTCGGTAAAAGAAGTGGTGCTGCCGTTCAACAAATTCCCGGGTGTTGACCCGCTGTTAGGGCCAGAAATGCGCTCTACCGGGGAAGTGATGGGCGTGGGCCGTACCTTCGCGGAAGCGTTCGCCAAGGCACAGTTGGGCAGTAGCTCCACCATGAAAAAACAGGGTCGTGCGCTGCTCTCCGTTCGCGAAGGCGATAAAGAGCGCGTGGTTGACCTTGCGGCGAAACTGCTGAAGTTTGGCTTCGAGCTGGATGCGACGCACGGGACCGCGATTGTTCTGGGTGAAGCGGGTATCAATCCACGCCTGGTGAACAAGGTGCATGAAGGTCGTCCGCACATTCAGGACCGTATTAAGAATGGCGAATATACCTACATCATCAATACCACCGAAGGTCGTCAGGCGATTGAAGACTCCAAGCTGATTCGCCGCAGCGCGCTGCAGTACAAAGTGCATTATGACACTACGCTGAACGGCGGTTTCGCCACAGCAATGGCGCTGAATGCTGATGCTACTGAGAAGGTGACGTCGGTTCAGGAAATGCACGCGCAGATCAAAAAGTCGTAAACAACGGGTCCGGTGGATATTGCTCTAACCGGACCTGTAATATAATTTTGAAAGGGTTTCTGTAAAGAAACCCTTTTTTATCTTGTGTAAGGTCATTCCTGGACAAGTCCGTTTACGTAACCACATTTTCAATGTAATAAGCACGATATTGCTCACACTATTCAATATTTAAGTCGCATACTATCCCTCATATCCACAATTTTAATATGGCTTAGTTTTTATTAATTTGGACAGGCCGTAGCCAGATTTTTAATTTGTGAAATGGTGTGCTTATGTGTGAAAAATATGTTGAAAGACCGCTTTATTTGTTAATTGCCGACTGGATGATGGCTGAGGATCGTTGGATTACCGCCAAGGAAATTTCCCGCCATTTTGATATTGAACACTGCAAAGCAATTAATACGCTCTCTTATATTCTGTCGGAAGTGGGAGAAATTGTTTGTGAAGTTAAGATGATCCCGAATCAGATTGCTGGTCGGGGTTGCCAGTGCCAGCGTCTGGTAAAAGTCATTAGTATTGATTCTCATCTCTACCGCCGATTGAATCACAATTTGCAGGAAAAAAAGGTAAGTGTGGCGAAAACGCCGCGCCTGTCCGCTGTTCCTCCAACAGAGCTTAATCGTGAGCAGAAATGGCAGATGATGCTCTCCAAGAGTATGCGTCGCTAAAAATCAGTTTGCCTGATGGCGGCATAAACGGTGATTGACGCGTAGGCCGGATAAGCGTGAGCGCATCCGGCATCAATTACTGTGCTGATTTGGGTTTTACGTTCGTCGTGCCTTTCAGGCGCGGCCGGTTTTCTTCGACCCGCGTTAAGGGCTGTGTTTCGTGTAGACCTGTTTGGCAGCGGATTGCAAGATCCTGATATTCTTTGGTGTTTAGCCGTTTCCAGTGCAGTTCCTGGTCCGTGACTTCACGCAATATGCGAGCGGGTGAGCCTACCAGCATCTGCCTTGCCTCTCCCTGAAAGCCGGCTTTGACAAAGCTCATGGCGGCGACAATGCTCTCTTCGCCAATCACTGCGCCGTCCATAATGACGCTGTTCATGCCGATCAGCGCATCTCTGCCCACCACGCAACCGTGCAGGATTGCGCCATGGCCGATGTGCCCGTTCTTATGCACGATGGTGTCGGTGTCGGAGTAGCCGTGCATAATGCAGCCATCCTGCAGATTAGAACCTGCCTCCAGGATCAAGCGACCATAATCACCACGCAATGACGCGTGCGGGCCAATATAAACTCCGGCACCCACAATGACATCGCCAATCAGTACGGCGCTGGGATGGACAAAGGCATCCGGATGTACCACCGGAATCAGGCCCTCAAAGGCGTAGTAGCTCATCGTTTTATCTCGGTTTTATTGCCGGATAAGCGAATCGCTATCCGGCATCGGCACATTAACGACCTTTCCACACCGGGTCGCGTTTTTCGGCAAACGCCTGCGGTCCTTCAAGCGCATCTTCTGAATGCAGTACAGATGGATAGTGCTTCAGCACGCCGCTGCGGATGTAGCTGTAGCCTTCTTCCACCGGCATTTCGCTGGTGGTGCGGTAAATCTCTTTCAGTGCGGCAATCGCGAGCGGGGCGCTATTCACCAACTGCTGCGCCAGTTCACGCGCGCTATCCATCAGTTCGCTCTGACTGACAACTCGGTTGACGATGCCCCAGCGCAGCGCTTCTTCGGCGCTCATTCGTCTGCCGGTCATCACCATTTCGTTGACGATTGCCGGTGGCAGCAATTTAGGCAGACGCAGTACGCCACCGCTGTCAGGCACGATGCCGAGCTTGGCTTCCGGTAGCGCGAAGCTGGCGTTTTCCGCGCAGACGATAAAATCCGCCGCCAGCGCCAATTCAAAACCACCGCCAAACGCATAGCCGTTAACCGCAGCGATGACCGGCTTATCGAGGTCGAAAATTTCGGTTAAACCGGCGAAGCCGCCTGGGCCAAAATCGGCGTCCGGCGCTTCACCTTCAGCCGCCGCTTTTAAGTCCCAGCCCGCAGAAAAGAATTTCTCACCGCCGCCGGTGATAATCGCTACGCGTAATTCCGGGTCGTCACGAAAATTAAGAAACGCTTCACCCATGGCAAAGCTGGTTTTGGCGTCAATGGCATTGGCTTTAGGCCGGTCGAGGGTAATTTCCAGGATCGGGCCGTTACGGGTCAGATGTAATGATTCACTCATAGTTCATCTCCAGATAAATAGATTTCCCGGCAGGAGGAATTCCTGTCGGAAGGGTTATTTCAGATTTTTTTTGATTATTTTTCCTGAACAATTGCGCGGCAGGTCGGTTCTTATCTCCATAAAAGAGGGAACCTTGAATTTCGCCATATTGTTTTCGCAGAAGCTGAAGAACTCGGCTTCACTTAATGTTTCACCTTCATTAAGGACGATAAACGCTTTAATGGCTTCATCACGGATTGAATCTTTAATACCGACAACCACAATGTCCTGAATTTTCGGATGCGCAGAAATAATATTTTCCAGCTCGACGCAGGAGACATTTTCCCCGCCGCGTTTAATCATGTTGCAGCGTCTGTCGACGAAATAAAAATAGCCATCCTCATCCTGATAGCCCGAATCACCGGTATGTAACCAGCCCCCAGGTTCCAGCGCTTTGGCGGTCGCCTCCGGCTGCGCGTAGTACTCTTTGAAGATGGTTTTGCCCGGCACGCCTTTAATGCAGATTTCGCCAATTTCTCCGGCGGGCAGGGGACGGTTGTGATCGTCACGGATTTCGGCTTCATAGCTAAATCCCACGCGGCCAATGGAGGGCCAGCGTCGTTTGTCACCGGGACGGTCGCCGATAATACCGACGATGGTTTCAGTCATACCGTAGGAGGTCAGCAGCCTGACGCCAAAGCGTTCGGTAAAATCGTCTTTTTCCTGCTCGGATAAATTGAGGTAGAACATCACTTCGCGCAGGTGATGCTGTCTGTCCGTAGGTGCGGCAGGTTGAACCATCAACGTTCTGATCATCATCGGAATGCATTCGGTAACCGTCGCCTTATATCTATGCACCTGATTCCAGAACGCCCTGGCACTGTACTTCTCTAGCAGCACAAAGGTGCTGCCTGCGGAGAATGCGGGCATTGCGGCGGTACACTGACAGTCGATATGAAAAGCGGGCATCACCGTCATGTAGACGTCATCATTACGCAGAGCAATTTGCCAGGCAGAGTAATAGCCCGCAAAACGCAGGTTGTAGTGGGTAATTACCACCCCTTTAGGTCGAGAGGTGGTGCCTGAGGTAAACAGAATTTCCGCCGTATCGTCAGTGGATAACGCAGGTGTATAACACAGCGTGGCGGACTGGCGGGATTGCAGTTGGGTAAAGTGACTCACGCCGTCCTCAGCCGGAAGCTGTTCGCCAATCAGACAGATATGATTAAGCGGGGTGCTATTTTCCAGCCGTATCTGGCGGTACATAGGATAAAACTGGGCGCTGGTGACCAGCAGGCTTACCTGGCTGTTTTGCAGGATCCAGGCACTTTCTTCACCCAGCAAGCGGGCATTAATCGGTACCATGATGGCGCCAATTTTTGCCAGCCCAAACCAGCAAAAAATGAATTCCGGACAGTTATCCAGATGCAATGCGACCTTATCGCCCTTGCGGATCCCTAAGGAATGGAACAAGTTTGCCGTGCGGTTAATCTCTTCATTGAGCGAGGCATAGCTAAACTGCCGAACGACTCCTTCGCAGGATTCGAAAATTAACGCCGTTTTATCTCCGTACACCCCGGCCAGGTCGTCCCACATCTGACGTAAGTTTTGTCCGCCAACGATATCCATATTGCTTTATCCACTGAAATCAGGCGTGAGCGCTAACCAATGAGCGGTCAGCGCGTCGCGTTTATTCCTCAACTCTGGCCAGGCCTTTGCCGACCAGCTCATTTATGTCTGCTTCGCTATAACCAATGTTTTTCAGAATGGCGGCCGTATCCATGCCATGTGACGGCATGCCGCGCCAGATTTTCCCCGGGTTGTTTTTAAATTTCGGCATGATGTTCGGTCCTTTGCAGGTGCGACCGTCCATCGTTTGCCACTGAGTAATAGATTCACGGGCAACGTACTGCGGGTTGCCTTCCAGTTCTGGAATGGTCAGCACCTTCGCGCAGGCGATGTTCAGCTCAGCAAAGCGCGCCTGGACTTCGGCGATGGTGTGCGTTGCCAGCCAGGCGTCCAGTTTCTCTTCCACGAGCGGGCCGTAAGGGCATTCCACACGATGAATAAGCTGGGTGCCTTCCGGGACTTCCGGTGTGCCAAGAATGTGGGCGAGGCCAATATCCTTGAAGCACTCGTTGATTTGCGTGATGCCGACCAGCTCCATGACGATATAGCCATCGGCGCATTTATACAGGCCGCAGCCAGCGTAATACGGGTCTTTGCCTTTGGTCATGCGTGGGCAAATTTCGCCGCCGTTGAAGTAATCCATCATGAAATACTGACCCATGCGCAGCATCACTTCGTACATAGCGATATCGATGCTTTCACCTTTACCCGTTTCGCGCACTTTGTGCAGGGCCGCCAGCGCCGCTGTCGTTGCGGTCATCCCAGAGAAGTAATCGGCGGTGTACGGGAAGGCTGGCATTGGCTGATCCACGTCGCCGTTTTGGATCAGATAGCCGCTAAATGCCTGTGCGATGGTGTTATACGCCGGAAGATTGGTGTACTCCTCGGTACCAAACTGGCCGAAGCCGGAAAGGTGGGCGATAACCAGTTTCGGGTTATGTTCCCACAGCACTTCATCGGTAATACCGCGGCGGGCAAAGGCCGGGCCTTTACTGGCTTCAATGAAAATATCGGTGGTTTCCATCAGCTTCAGAAACGCTTCCCGACCTTCATCTTTGAAAATATTCAGCGACAGGGCGTGCAGGTTACGGCGTGAGAGCTGTGGATAGTTAGGCTGCACACGGATGGTATCGGCCCATGCGACGTTTTCAATCCAGATAACCTCAGCACCCCATTCGGCGAACATCTGTCCGGCGAACGGACCGGCAATTTCGATCCCTGAAAAGACAACGCGTACCCCGGAAAGCGGGCCAAAGGCTGGCATTGGTAAATGATTCATCATTTTTCTCCTGGCATTTATGGGTGTCCATGTAGGCCGGATAAGGCGCTCGCGCCGCCATCCGGCCTACTAATCGTGCTGAATTAGCGGTATTGCTTAAGTACCGCACGACCCAACGTCAGGATCTGCATTTCGTCAGAACCACCAGAAACACGGTCAACGCGCAGGTCACGCCAGAAACGCGTGATGCGATGGTTACCCGCGATGCCTACTCCGCCCAGTACCTGCATAGCGGTGTCTACCACTTCGAACGCGGCATTGGCGCAGAAGTATTTACACATTGCCGCGTCACCCGAGGTAATGGTGCCGTTATCCGCTTTCCATGCGGCTTCCAGCAGCATGTTTTTCATGGAATTCAGTTTGATCGCCATGTGCGCGAACTTCTCCTGGATCAGCTGGAAACGGCCGATCGTTTCGCCAAACTGTACGCGTTGGTTGGCATAACGCGCGGCGTCCTCAAAAGCGCACATTGCCGTACCGTAGTTGGTCAGCGCGACGAGGAAGCGTTCATGGTCAAACTCTTCTTTCACACGGTTGAAGCCATTACCTTCCCGACCGAACATGTCTTTCTCGTCCAGTTCAACGTCATCAAAGGTGATTTCACAGCAGCTATCCATGCGCAGACCGAGTTTCTCCAGTTTGTTGACCTTGATACCCGCCTTGCTCATGTCAACAAACCACTCGGTATAAACAGGTTTATCCGGCGATGCACCATCTCTCGCCATCACTACGATGTACGGGGTATAGGCGCTACTGGTGATAAAGCACTTACTGCCATTAAGATAAACCTTACCATTTTTGCGTGTATAAGTGGTTTTCAGACTGCCAACATCCGATCCCGCTCCCGGTTCGGTGATAGCAGAGTTCCACATCTGCTTACCGGTCCCCTGGAACGCCATGATTTTATCAATTTGCTCCTGAGTCCCTTCACGCAGAAAAGTGTTAAAACCGCCTGGTAATTGGTACAACACGTAAGTTGGCGCGCCAAGACGTCCGAGTTCCATCCAGACGGCGGCAACGGTGACAAATCCCGCTTCCAGCCCACCGTGTTCTTCCGGGATCAACAGACTATCGATGCCCATATCCGCCAGCGCTTTTACAAAACGCTCAGGGTAGACGCTGTCGCGATCGCACTCGGCAAAATAAGCTTCCCAGTTCTCACTGGCCATCAGTTCACGAATACCGGCGACAAACAGTTCCTGCTCGTCATTTAAGTTGAAATCCATCTTTCAGCCTCTTGATCAATTGGGTTAATAAGAATTACTTGTCTTTCCAGTGCACTTTGGCGTCTTTAATAAAGGACAGCGTCACCATGATGTTGACGAAGAACAGCGGACATCCCCCGGCGATAATTGCGGTCTGAATGGGCTTCAACCCACCCAGCGCCAGCAGAACGATGCCGATGACGCCGACCAGAACGGACCAACCGATACGCACCAACAGCGGCGGTTCTTCACCATCACGAACTTCGCGACAGGTGGACATCGCCAGGGTGTAGGAGCAGGCGTTAATTAGCGTGACGGTGGCAATAAAGCAGAGGATAAAGAATCCCCACATGGTGGCGGTGCTGAGCGGTAAAGCAGCCCAGGTTTCGATAATGGCGCGCGCCACGCCGTGTTGTTCAATCAACTGCGGGATGTTGAGAATGTTTTTATCCATCAGCAGCAGCGTGTTGCTGCCAAGGACGGTCCACAGGATCCAGGTTGATGCGGTCAGGCCCAGCACCATCCCGAAACACAGTTCACGTACGGTACGACCACGAGAAATACGCGCCAGGAAGATACTCATCTGGATGGCGTAAATAACCCACCACGCCCAGTAGAAAACAGTCCAGCCCTGCGGGAAGCCGCCTTTGCCGATGGCATCGGTGTAGAACAGCATGCGTGGCAGATGCATCAGCAGCATGCCGACCGAGTCGGTGAAGTAGTTCATGATGAAGCTGGCGCCGCTGACGATAAACACCCAGCCGAGCATCAGGAAGCTCAGGTAACTACGTACGTCGCTGGCAATCTTGACCCCTTTTTGCAGGCCGCAGGCCACGCAAATAGCGTTCAATATGATCCAGCAGGTAATGATGATGGCGTCGAGTTGCAGCGTATGCGGAATACCGAACAGCCATTGCATACACTCGGTTACCAGCGGGGTAGCGAGACCGAGGCTGGTTCCCATCGCGAAGATCAGCGCCACCAGATAGAAGTTATCAACGATGGTGCCGAACAAGCCCTTGGCATGCTTCTCGCCCACTAATGGCACCAGCGTGGAACTGGGACGGATAACGTCCATTTTGCGTACAAAGAAGAAGTAGGCGAATGCGACTGAAAGGAAGCTGTAGGTTGCCCACGGCAGCGGTCCCCAGTGGAACAAGCTGTACGCCAGAGCTATCTCTTTTGCGCCAACGGAGTTGGGGGCGAGAGCAAACGGCGGGGTAGAGATATAGTAGTAGATCTCAATGGAACCCCAGAACAGCACCGCGGCGGATGTACAGGACGCGAACATCATAAAAATCCAGCTGGCGGTACTAAACTCGGGTTTTTCGTCACCTAATTTCTTTTTCGAATACGGGCCAAAGACTAACCAGAACCAGCCGAAGAGCATGATGACCATATACCATTCGAATGCCCAACCCCAGACGTTGGTGACATAACTGAATACCGCATTAATAACGACGTTAGCGGCATCAAGATCTCTTACTGTTAGCCAACAAAGTATCCCAACAATTATTAATGGCGGAAAAAAAACCTTCGGTTCAATTCCCGACTTTCTCTTTTCATTTTTCATAAGTGAATTCCAGTGTGAAAACGAAATTTATTTAGCGTGCCCGTATGTGATCGTTTGTTTATTTGTTATTAATGATTTGTTGATAACTTTTTAACCTCTGGGGCGCCTCAGTGAGTAATTCATAATGGGTATTCATTTCCGGCTATTCTGTTATCTGCGTCACACTTTTTTATGCTGGTTATTTTGTCTGAAAATCCAGGTATTTTCTTTATTAATCATTGTGTTGATGTTGATTTTTTAACTTTTTTAAGTGACTGACGTTCAATATTGTTGAACCAGCAAACAATATTGAAAATTTTCGTATTTGACATGTTTCTTTCAATATTGGTGAAGTACATAACACTATTGAAAGTTACGAATATCAATGTGTGACATTTTCAATATTGGTGATTAATGTTTTATTTCCGAATTAAAGAGCGTGATATCTGTATTTAACACCGCCGATATAAATACGTTTCCTTCATGATTTCTGGAGATGCAATGAAGATAATTACTTGCTACAAATGCGTACCTGATGAGCAGGATATTGCGATTAATAATGCTGATGGAACACTCGATTTCAGCAAAGCGGATGGCAAAATCAGCCAATATGATCTGAATGCGATCGAAGCGGCTTGCCAATTGAAACAGCAGGTGGGAGAGGCTCAGGTTGTGGCCATGAGCGTCGGCGGCAAAGCGCTGACCAATGCAAAAGGGCGCAAAGACGTGCTCTCCCGTGGCCCTGATGAACTGATTGTTGTCATTGACGAACAATTTGAACAGGCGCTGCCGCAACAAACCGCCACCGTGCTGGCTGCCGCCGCACAAAAGTCAGGTTTTGATCTGCTTATTTGCGGCGACGGTTCTTCCGATCTTTATGCTCAGCAGGTTGGTCTGCTGGTGGGCGAAATGCTGAACGTGCCGGCGATTAACGGCGTGAGTAAAATCCTCTCTCTTACCGACAACACGCTGACGGTAGAGCGTGAACTGGAAGATGAAGTTGAAACCCTGAGTATCCCGCTTCCGGCGGTGATCGCGGTCTCTACTGACATCAACACCCCTCAAATCCCTTCCATGAAAGCCATTCTTGGCGCGGCGAAAAAACCGGTTCAGGTCTGGTCGTCTGCGGACATTGGGCTGAACGGCGCGCAAGCGTATTCCGAACAACAGGTTGCCGCACCGAAGCAGCGCGAGCGTCAGCGCGTTGTGATTGAAGGTGACGGTGAAGAACAGATTGCCGCGTTTGTCGAGAATCTTCGCAAAATCATTTAATTATCAGGGGATGTTATGAACAAATTTTCCAGTGTCTGGGTATTCAGCGATACCCCTTCTCGTCTGCCGGAACTGATGAATGGTGCGCAGGCTTTAGGTGAAAACGTTAACACATTTGTACTCAGCGATGAGGACAGCGCGGCGGCATGCCATTTAGGCGCAGCTCATGTCTGGCTGCTCAGCGGCAAACCAGAAGACCGTATGGTTGAAGACTACGCCGATGCGATGGCCGAGACCATTCGTCAGCACAGCGAGGGCGGCGCGGTGCTGCTGCCGAATACGCGTCGGGGCAAGCTGTTAGCGGCAAAGCTGGGCTTTCGCTTGTCGGCTGCGGTTTCAAACGACGCCAGCGCAGTCGCGGTGGAGGATGGAAAAGCAGCGGTCAAACATATGGTCTACGGCGGCCTGGCGATGGGAGCAGAAACAATCGCTTCACCGTTTGCTGTTATCACACTCAGCAGCGGAACGTTTGACGCGCAGCAAGTGGATACCGCCCGCAGCGGCGAGGTGCACACCGTCCAGTGGCAGGCTCCGGCTATTGCCGTGACCCGTACGGCAACTCAGGCGCGTCAGAGCAACAGCGTCGATCTCGACAAAGCCCGTCTGGTGGTCAGCGTGGGACGCGGTATTGGTAGCAAAGAAAATATCTCGTTGGCTGAAGCACTGTGCCAGACCATTGGCGCTGAGCTGGCCTGTTCGCGTCCGGTGGCTGAAAACGAGAAGTGGATGGAGCACGAACGCTACGTCGGCATTTCCAACCTGATGCTCAAACCAGAACTGTACCTGGCCGTGGGGATCTCCGGGCAGATCCAACATATGGTCGGCGCCAACGGCGCGCAGACGATTTTCGCCATCAACAAAGATAAAAATGCGCCGATCTTCCAGTACGCAGATTTTGGCATCGTTGGCGATGCGCTGAAGATCCTGCCTGCGCTGACGGCTGCTCTGGCGCGTTAAACCATTCGGGCAGGGTGCGAAAGTATCCTGCCACTGACAGGAGTACGTATGTCCGAAGATATCTTTGATGCCATCATCGTGGGTGCAGGTCTGGCCGGTTCGGTTGCGGCGCTGGTGCTGGCTCGGGAAGGTGCACAGGTGCTGGTCATCGAGCGCGGCAATTCTGCTGGCGCGAAGAATGTCACCGGTGGGCGCATGTATGCGCATAGCCTGGAGCGCATCATTCCCGGTTTTGCTGAGCAGGCTCCCATTGAACGCATAATTACCCACGAAAAACTCGCCTTTATGACCGACAAAGGGGCGATGACCATCGACTATTGCAATGGTGAAGAGGCCGCATCGTCGCAGGTTTCTTATTCCGTCTTACGCAGCAAATTTGACGCCTGGCTGATGGAGCAGGCCGAGGAAGCGGGAGCCCAGCTTATCACCGGTATTCGCGTGGATAACGTTGTGCAGCGAGAAGGCAAAGTCGTGGGCGTGGAAGCCGACGGCGATATTCTGGAAGCCAAAGTGGTGATCCTCGCTGACGGGGTGAATTCTTTGTTGGCAGAAAAACTGGGCATGGCCAGGCGCGTTGAGGCATCTCATGTTGCCGTTGGCGTAAAAGAGCTGATCGAATTGCCGAAATCGGTGATTGAAGATCGTTTCCAGTTACAGGGGAACGAAGGCGCAGCCTGCCTGTTTGCCGGTTCACCGACCGATGGCCTGATGGGCGGGGGCTTCCTCTATACGAATGAAACGACCCTTTCTCTGGGGCTGGTCTGCGGGCTTCATCATCTGAAAGATGCTAAAAAATCGGTCCCGCAAATGCTGGAAGATTTAAAACAGCATCCGGCGGTTGCCCCACTTATCGCCGGTGGCAAGCTGGTGGAATATGCCGCGCACGTCGTACCGGAGGCCGGTATGAATATGCAGCCTGAACTGGTGGGTGACGGAGTACTGATTGCCGGTGATGCTGCCGGAATGTGTATGAACCTCGGCTTTACCATCCGCGGTATGGATCTCGCCATATCCGCAGGCGAAGCGGCGGCGAAAACGGTGCTTTCCGCGATGAAGCGCGACGACTTCAGCAAGCAGTCGCTGGGCGAATACCGTCAGAATCTCGATGATGGTCCAATGCGCGATATGCGCATGTATCAGAAGCTTCCCGCTTTCCTTGATAACCCACGCATGTTTACCGCCTATCCCGAAATGGCGGTCAGTATCGCGCGCGACCTGTTCACCGTGGATGGTTCCGCTCCGGTGCCAATGCGCAAAAAAATCCTGCGCCATGCGAAGAAAGTGGGCTTCATCAACCTGATGAAAGATGGCCTGAAAGGAGTGACCGTATTATGACATCTCCCGTCAATGTGGACGTCAAACTGGGCGTCAATAAGTTCAATGTGGATGAAGAAAGCCCGCATATCATTCTCAAAACCGATCCTGATAAACAAGCGCTGGAAGTGCTAATTAAGGCTTGTCCAGCCGGACTGTATAAAAAGCAGGACGATGGCAGCGTCCGTTTTGATTATGCCGGATGCCTGGAATGCGGAACGTGCCGCATTCTCGGACTTGATACAGCGCTGGAAAAGTGGGAATACCCGCGCGGGACATTTGGCGTGGAGTTTCGCTACGGCTAATAAGTACGAGGTTGTGCACCCGTAGGCTGGATAAGACGCGTTAGCGTCGCCATCCGGCAATCATGTGGCGCCAATGCCGGATGGCGGCGTAAACGCCTTATCCGGCTTACAGATGACGCTTTGCCCGTGTTGAAACAGGAAGTCGCTATGCAGCAGCCCAGGAACTTTGATGACATCAAATTTACCTCTATTCACCGCCGGATAATGCTGTGGGGAAGCGGTGGGCCATTTCTGGATGGTTATGTGCTGGTGATGATTGGCGTGGCGCTGGAACAGCTCACGCCAGCATTGAAACTGGACGCACAGTGGATTGGTCTGCTGGGTGCTGGCACTCTCGCCGGTCTGTTTGTGGGGACGTCGCTGTTTGGCTACATTTCCGATAAGGTCGGGCGGCGCAAAATGTTCATCATCGATATTATCGCCATTGGTGTGATATCGGCGGCAACCATGTTTGTTTCCTCGCCCGTTGAGCTGTTGGTGATGCGCGTGTTGATCGGCATTGTGATTGGTGCCGATTATCCGATTGCCACCTCGATGATTACCGAGTTCTCCAATACCCGCCAACGCGCTTTCTCCATCGGTTTTATCGCCGCGATGTGGTATGTCGGCGCTACCTGTGCCGATCTGGTCGGTTACTGGCTGTATGATGTTGAGGGCGGATGGCGCTGGATGCTGGGCAGCGCGGTGATCCCCTGTATTTTGATCCTGATTGGGCGCTTCGATCTTCCTGAATCGCCGCGCTGGCTGCTGCGTAAAGGTCGGGTGAAAGAGTGTGAAGCGATGATGATCAAACTGTTCGGCGAACCGGTGGTGTTCGACGAAGAGGCACCGCAGGAGACGCGCTTCCTACAGCTGTTTAACCGCCGCCATTTTCCGTTTGTACTGTTTGTCGCCGCTATCTGGACCTGCCAGGTGATCCCGATGTTCGCCATTTATACCTTTGGTCCGCAGATTGTTGGACTGTTGGGGCTTGGTGCCGGGAAAAGCGCGGCGTTGGGCAATGTGGTGATAAGCCTGTGCTTTATGCTGGGGTGCATTCCGCCCATGTTCTGGCTCAATAGCGCGGGCCGTCGGCCATTGTTAATTGGCAGCTTTATAATGATGACGCTGGCGCTGGCCGTGCTGGGGTTAATTCCTGATATGGGGGCGTGGCTGGTGGTGCTGGCGTTTGCCGTGTACGCGTTTTTCTCGGGGGGACCGGGAAATCTGCAGTGGCTGTACCCAAATGAACTGTTCCCTACCGATATTCGCGCGTCTGCCGTCGGGGTGATCATGTCCTTAAGCCGCATCGGCACCATTGTTTCAACCTGGGCGCTGCCGGTATTCATCACCAAATACGGGATCAGCAATGTCATGCTGATGGGCGCAGGAATTTCGCTGATTGGCCTGCTCGTGTCCATCGCCTTCGCCCCGGAAACACGAGGTCTGACGCTGGCGCAAACCAGTCAAATGACGATTCGCAGTAAGCCCGTGACCCGGGCGGGCTATTAGGAGTGTTCTGTATTTTCCCTGCAACTCAGTAAGTTAGACTACAGTTAACAGGTATATCACTGAAAACAACTGAAAAGCAGGGAGAACACCATGCAAAAACATATCCTGATCACCTCTATTTTTACCGCAGCAGCACTGTTTACCGTGGCCGGTTGTTCCTCAAACCAGGCGGTTAAAACCACCGATGGTAAAACGATTGTCACTGACGGCAAACCGCAAGTCGATGATGATACTGGCCTGGTATCGTACAAAAATGCCCAGACGGGTAAGACGGAACAGATTAACCGCGATCAGGTTAAGGATATGAGTGAGCTGGATAACTAGTTCAGTTTTCTCCATTCAGCCACTCAATAATATTGACTGTTAGCCTGCGGATTAAGTGACTAAACTCACTGTTATTACAATAATGCAGTGAAACAGGCTAATCATGATCCTCATCATTTATGCGCATCCCTATCCGCAGCACTCGCATGCGAATAAGCGGATGCTTGAACAGGCAAGGACGCTGGAGGGCGTGGAGATCCGCTCGCTCTACCAGCTCTACCCCGACTTCAATATCGATATTGCCGCTGAACAGGATGCACTGGCACGCGCTGATTTGATCATCTGGCAGCATCCGATGCAGTGGTACAGCACACCTCCATTACTCAAGCTGTGGATGGACAAGGTCCTTGCACACGGTTGGGCGTACGGCCACGGTGGAACTGCGCTGCACGGTAAACATCTGCTGTGGGCGGTGACGACCGGCGGCGGTGAAAACCACTTCGATATTGGCTCCCATCCCGGATTTGATGTGCTTTCCCAGCCTTTACAGGCAACAGCGCTCTATTGCGGCCTCAAATGGCTGCCGCCGTTTGCGATGCACTGTACGTTTATCTGTGATGATGAAACCCTGCAAGCGCAGGCGCGTCACTACAAACAGCGTCTGATGGAATGGCAGGAGGCACACCATGGATAGCCATACGCTGATACAGGCGCTGATTTACCTCGGATCGGCGGCACTGATTGTCCCCATCGCCGTACGGTTGGGACTCGGGTCGGTACTGGGGTATCTCATCGCCGGGTGCATTATCGGTCCATGGGGCCTGAGGCTGGTGACGGATGCGGAATCCATCCTGCATTTTGCGGAGATCGGTGTGGTGCTGATGCTGTTTGTCATCGGTCTGGAGCTGGATCCGCAACGTTTGTGGAAACTTCGAGCCTCGGTGTTCGGCGGCGGCGCGCTACAGATGGTGGTATGCGGGGGCCTGATTGGTGTGTTCTGTATGTTCCTCGGCCTGCGCTGGCAGGTAGCGGAACTGATCGGCATGACGCTGGCGCTTTCCTCTACGGCTATCGCTATGCAGGCGATGAATGAACGCAACCTGATGGTTTCACAAATGGGCCGCAGCGCGTTTGCCGTGCTGCTGTTCCAGGATATCGCCGCTATTCCACTGGTGGCGATGATTCCGTTACTGGCAGCGAGCGGTGCATCGACAACGCTTGGGGCGTTTGCATTGTCTGCCCTTAAGGTAGCGGGCGCACTGGTATTGGTGGTGGTGTTGGGGCGTTATGTCACACGTCCGGCCTTACGTTTTGTCGCCCGTTCGGGCCTGCGGGAAGTATTTAGTGCCGTTGCGCTGTTCCTCGTGTTTGGCTTCGGTCTGCTGTTGGAAGAGGTTGGATTGTCGATGGCGATGGGGGCATTCCTGGCCGGGGTGCTGCTGGCAAGCTCTGAGTATCGGCATGCGCTGGAAAGCGACATTGAGCCGTTTAAAGGTCTGCTGCTGGGACTATTCTTCATCGGTGTGGGGATGTCTATCGACTTTGGTACGCTGATTGATAATCCCTTGCGCATTATCATTTTGCTGGTCGGTTTCCTGGTTATTAAAACCGTCATGCTGTGGTTGATAGCGAAACCGTTGCAGGTGCCGAACAAGCAGCGCCGCTGGTTTGCCGTATTATTAGGGCAGGGCAGTGAGTTTGCTTTTGTGGTGTTTGGCGCGGCGCAAATGGCAAATGTGCTCGATCCTGACTGGGCGAAATCGCTGACGCTGGCGGTGGCGTTGTCGATGGCGGCTACGCCGATTTTGCTGGTGATTTTGACGCGTTTGGAAAAGTCGGCGACTGAGGAAGAGCGGGAAGCCGATGAAATCGATGAGGAGCAACCGCGGGTGATCATCGCTGGATTTGGGCGATTTGGCCAGATAACCGGTCGTCTGTTGTTGTCCAGCGGTGTCAAAATGGTGGTTCTTGATCATGACCCGGACCATATCGAAACGCTGCGTAAATTCGGCATGAAGGTTTTCTATGGCGATGCGACCCGGATGGATCTGTTGGAGTCTGCCGGGGCGGCGAAAGCTGAAGTCATTATTAATGCCATTGACGATCCGCAAACCAGCCTGCAGTTAACCGAAATGGTGAAAGAGCATTTCCCGCATCTGCAAATTATTGCTCGTGCGCGCGACGTGGATCATTACATTCGCCTGCGCCAGGCGGGCGTGGATATGCCGGAACGTGAAACCTTTGAAGGTGCACTGAAGACTGGACGTCTGGCGCTGGAGGGGCTCGGCCTTGGTCGCTATGAGGCGCGTGAGCGGGCCGACGTATTCCGCCGATTCAATACCATGATGGTAGAGGAGATGGTGAAAGGGGAAAATGACGCGACTTCCCGCGCGGCCGTTTATAAACGCACCAGCGCAATGCTGAGTGAAATTATTGCGGAAGATCGTCAGCACTTATCGTTAATTCAGCGCCATGGCTGGCAAGGCACGGATGAAGGTAAGCATACGGGCGACGTCGCCGATGAGCCGGAAGTGAAACCGTCAGCATAGGGTAAAAAATGTGATGTTCTGCAAACTTTACTGCTAATTGGCTGTTTTTGAACTACTGTAATGCTGGCGTACCACCATAAATAGGTCGGTTCGCCAGCAGAACGGAAAATTTTCCTGTTCATCCTCTTTCCGCCAGTCGACGAAAGATTGCGCTTTCCGTATAGTGGCGACAATTTTTTTGTATCCGGGAAATATTCAATGATCAGTCTGATTGCGGCGTTAGCGGTAGATCGCGTCATCGGTATGGAGAACGCCATGCCGTGGAACCTCCCTGCCGATCTCGCCTGGTTTAAACGTAATACCTTAAACAAGCCGGTTGTCATGGGACGCCACACCTGGGAATCCATCGGGCGACCGTTACCTGGGCGTAAAAATATCGTCATCAGCAGTAAGCCTGGCACCGACGATCGCGTGCAGTGGGTGAAGTCTGTGGATGAAGCAATTGCAGCCTGCGGCGATGAGCCTGAAATTATGGTAATTGGCGGTGGGCGTGTGTATGAGCAGTTCCTGCCAAAAGCGCAGAAACTGTATCTGACGCATATTGACGCTGAAGTGGAAGGGGATACGCATTTCCCGGACTACGAGCCGGATGACTGGGAATCGGTGTTCAGTGAATTCCACGATGCCGACGCGCAAAACTCTCACAGCTACTGCTTCGAGGTTCTGGAGCGTCGTTAATTTGGGTGCCTGATGGCATATTCGTTTGCCGGATAAGGTGCGAGCACCGCATCCGGCAAACGACTATCAGGCGTTGACTGCTTCGCCAGGATCCAGATTCAGATGGCGATTTGATGGCTGCACAAAGTACTGTTTGTCTTCCCAGCGCAGACAGGTGAGATCGCCTCCCCAACAACACCCCGTATCCAGCGCGTAAATACCTTCTGGTGTGCCTTTACCCTCCAGCGATGCCCAGTGCCCGAATGCAATGCTGTACGCTTCACTGACAGGTCCAGGAATGGCAAACCATGGCTTCAGCGGGGCAGGTGCCTCTTCTGGTGACTCTTTGCTGTACATATCCAACTGACCGTTGGGGAAGCAGTAACGCATGCGGGTAAAGGCGTTGGTAATAAAACGCAGGCGCGCCAGCCCCGTGAGTTCCGGGGTCCAGTTATTGGGCATGTCGCCGTACATCGCATCAAGGAAGAATGGATACGAGTCGCTCGACAGCACGGCTTCAACATCGCGAGCACAGTCTTTTGCCGTCTGCAGGTCCCACTGTGGGGTGATACCGGCATGCGCCATCACCAGCTTCTTCTCTTCATCTACCTGCAACAGCGGTTGACGGCGGAGCCAGTTAAGTAATTCATCGGCATCCGGTGCTTCGAGCAGCGATGTGACCCTGTCTTTAGGTTTATTACGACTGATACCGGCAAATACGGCCAGCAGGTGTAAATCGTGATTACCCAATACTAACCGCACGCTGTCGCCCAGTGATTTCACGTAGCGCAAAACGTCCAGCGAGCCCGGTCCACGAGCGACCAGATCGCCGGTGAGCCATAGGGTGTCTTTTTCGGAATTAAAGTCTACCTGATGCAGCAAGGCTACCAGTTCATCGTAACAACCGTGAACGTCGCCAATAAGGTATGTCGCCATAGTTATTGTTTTAATGAATGAGTGTTGGAACGGCGAGTCGGAATACGGGAATGTCGATAGTAAAGGCGATGCCTTGTTCATCGATCATTTCGTAATGACCCTGCATGGTGCCCAGCGGCGTTTCAATCACCGCACCGCTGGTGTACTGGTACTCTTCGCCGGGTTCGATGTGGGGCTGGACGCCAACCACGCCTTCACCCTGAACTTCGGTTTCGCGGCCATGACCATTAGTGATCAACCAATAACGCCCCAACAGCTGCACAGGCGCTCGCCCCAAATTGCGGATAGTTACGGTGTAAGCAAAAACGTAACGTTCATCATCAGGTGAGGATTGCGCTTCAATGTAGACGCTTTGTACCTGAATGCACACTCGGGGCGAATTGATCATGTTTAACTCTCCTTCGATGGCGCGTTTTCTGACAGATAGTTAGCCATCCGGCAGTATTGCGCGACAGAGATATTTTCCGCTCGCATCGCCGGATCAATGCCCAGCTCTGTCAGTACTTCAACGCTAAACAGGTTGCCGAGACTGTTACGTACCGTTTTACGGCGCTGATTAAACGCTTCGGTGGTAATACGGCTCAGCACACGAACATCTTTAACCGGGTACGGCATCGTCGTATGAGGGACCAGACGCACAACGGCTGAATCAACTTTAGGCGCAGGCGTAAATGCAGAAGGCGGTACTTCAAGTACCGGGATCACATTGCAGTAATACTGCGCCATGACGCTTAATCGACCATACGCTTTACTGTTTGGCCCTGCAACCAGACGATTGACCACCTCTTTTTGCAACATGAAATGCATGTCGGCAATGGCATCAGTATAGGAAAAAAGATGGAACATGAGCGGCGTGGAGATGTTATACGGCAGGTTACCGAATACACGCAGCGGCTGCCCCATCGTTTGTGCCAGTTCGCCGAAGTTCATGGTCATGGCATCTTGCTGATAAATCGTCAGCTTAGGCCCTAAAAACGGGTGTGTCTGTAGGCGTGCTGCCAGATCGCGGTCGAGCTCAATGACCGTGAGCTTGTCCAGACGTTCGCCTACTGGTTCGGTCAATGCCGCCAGGCCTGGGCCGATTTCGACCATAGCCTGACCTTTCTGCGGGTTGATAGCAGAGACAATACTTTCGATCACAAACTGATCGTTGAGGAAGTTCTGCCCGAAACGTTTACGGGCTAAATGGCCCTGATGGACTCGATTATTCATTGGTATTAACAATCATTTTGATGGCGAGATTAAGCGCCGTAATAAAACTGCCGACATCTGCTTGTCCACGACCCGCGAGTTCAAGTGCGGTACCGTGATCGACGGATGTGCGAATAAAGGGCAGGCCTAGCGTGATATTCACACCGCGGCCAAATCCCTGGTATTTTAGCACGGGGAGACCCTGATCGTGGTACATTGCCAGCACGGCATCCGCGTGGTCGAGATATTTGGGCTGAAACAGCGTATCTGCGGGCAGCGGACCGTTTAATTTCATCCCCTGCGCACGCAGTTCATCGAGCACCGGAATGAGGGTGTCTATCTCTTCCGTTCCCATATGACCGCCTTCACCAGCATGCGGATTAAGACCACACACCAGAATATGCGGATCGGCAATGCCGAACTTGGTGCGTAAATCATGATGCAAAATGCCGATGACTTCCTGAAGCAGGGCGGGCGTAATGGCGTCGGCAACGGCTCTGAGCGGCAAATGCGTGGTTGCCAGGGCAACGCGCAGCTCTTCGGTCGCCAGCATCATAACAACTTTCTTTGCCTGTGAACGCTCTTCAAAAAACTCAGTATGCCCGGTAAACGGAACGCCTGCGTCATTGATTACGCCCTTGTGAACCGGACCGGTGATCAGCGCCGCAAACTCACCTTGCAGACAACCATCGCAAGCGCGAGCCAGCGTATCCACCACATATTGTCCGTTTTCTACCGCCAACTGACCCGCGACAACAGGTGCCCGCAGTGCAATCGGTAATAGCGTCAATGTGCCTGCTGATTGCGGTCTGGCTGGGGTATCTGGAGAGTAGGGGAGGAGTGAAAGCGGTAAACCGAGCATTACTGCCCGGTCACTGAGGAGTGCTGGATCCGCACAGACAACGAGTTCTACAGGCCAATCGCGCTGGGCGAGCTGAACCAGCAGGTCTGGGCCAATCCCGGCGGGTTCGCCGGGAGTGATAACAACGCGTTGAGTACGAGCCATTAGTTGCTCAGAACTTTAACGTAAGCGCTGGCGCGCTGTTCCTGCATCCAGGTTGCTGCTTCTTCCGAGAATTTACGGTTCATCAGCATACGGTAAGCTCTGTCTTTCTGCGCTGCGTCAGTTTTATCAACGTTACGCGTGTCCAGCAGTTCGATCAGATGCCAACCGAAAGAGGAGTGCACCGGGGCGCTCATCTGGCCTTTATGAAGTTTGGTCAGCGCATCACGGAAAGCTGGGTCGAAAATATCCGCTGCAGCCCAACCCAGATCGCCGCCCTGGTTGGCAGAGCCTGGATCCTGAGAAAACTCTTTAGCGGCTGCCGCGAAGGTAGTTTTACCGCTCTTAATATCTGCCGCGATTTGTTCCAGCTTCAGACGCGCCTGCTGATCGGTCATGATCGGCGACGGCTTGAGCAGAATGTGGCGGGCGTGAACTTCAGTCACTGAGATGCTCTGGCTTTGGCCACGCATATCGTTAACTTTCAGGATGTGGAAGCCGACACCGGAACGAATTGGGCCGATGATATCGCCTTTTATCGCCGTGCTTAACGCCTGGGCGAAGATACCCGGCAGCTCCTGAATACGTCCCCATCCCATCTGGCCGCCTTTCAGCGCCTGCTGGTCAGCGGAATAAGTAATAGCCAGTTTGCCGAAATCACTACCGTTACGCGCTTCATCAACAACAGAGCGCGCCTGGCTTTCAGCCGCGTTAACCTGGTCGGAAGTTGGGTTTTCCGGTAATGGGATCAGAATGTGGCTCAGGTTCAGCTCGGTGCTGGCATCGTTTTGGTTGCCTACCTGCTGCGCCAGGGCATCCACTTCCTGAGGCAGGATAGTGACGCGACGGCGAACTTCGTTGTTACGCACTTCGGAGATGGTCATCTCTTTGCGGATCTGGCTACGATAGGTTGAATAGCTTAAGCCATCCTGTGCCAGACGGCTGCGCATCTGATCCAGCGTCATATTGTTTTGCTTGGCGATGTTGGCAATAGCCTGATCCAGCTGCTCGTCAGAGATTTTAACACCCATCTTCTGGCCCATCTGTAGAAGGATTTGATCCATGATCAAACGTTCCAGGATCTGATGACGCAGCGTGGCGTCGTCCGGCAACTGCTGACCAGCCTGACCCGCATTAAGTTTTACTGACTGCATTAAGCCATCGACGTCGCTTTCCAGAACGACGCCGTTATTGACGACGGCTGCGACTTTATCGACTACCTGTGGGGCAGCGAAACTGGTATTCGCGATCATGGCGATACCGAGAAGCAGCGTTTTCCAGTTCTTCATACTTTTTCCATTATTAATTAACCGCAATGCGGATTACGTTGTAAATCAATCAGATCATAAAGCGCTTTGATACGGCAAAATGTTCGAACGCAACATTTGAGTCGTGCCGAGACCGTAGTTAGAGCTCAGGCCGCGGAGCTCGATATTAAAGCCGATCGTGTTGTCATAAATCGCGTGCTGCATTTTGTCATCCCAACCGTTCAGCTTACGCTCGTAGCCGAAACGAATGGCGTAACAGCAGGAGTTGTACTGTAGGCCCAGCATTGAATCCGCTTCTTTGTTCACGTTGGTATCGAAGTAATAAGCACCAACAATCGACCAGCGATCGGCGATCGGGAAGCTTGCCACCGCGCCCACCTGCGAAATCCCGTTTTTATATTGATCTGCCGTAGAGTAGTAAGACGGCAAAGTAGCCTGAATATACTCCGAACTGGCGTAACGGTAATTCAACTGCAGCATACGGTTTTCATCGCGACGGTATTCAATACTGCTGCTGCTGGTTGCAACGCTGTCCAGACGCGTGTCGTACTGGATCCCGCTGCGTAAACCCCAGCGGTCGGAGATGCGCCAGTAGGTGTCGCCCGCCCATACCAGTGAGCCCGTTTTGTCGTCATTCTCCCATTTGATGTTGTCATCGCCGGTGCGAGACTCGGTGAAATAGTAGATTTGACCCACAGAAATATTAAAACGTTCAACGGCTGCGTCATCATAAACGCGAGATGTGACCCCAGTCGTCACCTGATTGGCGGAAGCGATACGGTCCAGGCCGCCATAGGTACGGTCGCGGAACAGGCCGCTGTAGTCAGATTGCAGCAGGGAAGAGTCATAGTTATAGATATGGCTTTGGTCACGATACGGGACGTACAGGTACTGGGCGCGCGGCTCCAACGTCTGGGTATAGCCCGGTGCCAACATTTGCATGTCGCGCTCGAATACCATTTTGCCGTCAACTTTAAACTGCGGCATGACGCGGTTGGCTGAATCGTCCAGCTTGGTGTTCTTCGGATTACTGTTATACCAATCCAGATTGGTCTGCTGGTAGTGCGTCGCCATCAGCTTCGCTTCGGTATTGATACTCCCCCAGTTATTCGACAACGGCAGATTGATCGTTGGTTCCAGGTGAACACGCGTGGCTTCCGGCATGTTGTCATTGGTGTTCACGAAATGGACCGCCTGACCATAAATCCGGGTATCAAACGGACCGACGTCATTCTGGTAATAGTTGACGTCCAACTGCGGCTGCGCAGAGTAACTGTTACTGTTTTGTGCGTCGAAGACCTGGAACTGCTTGGTCGATACCGTAGCGTCAAAGTTTTGTACCGCGTAGCCGACGCTGAATTTCTGCGTGGCGTAGCCGTCGGTACTGGAACCGTATTTGTTATCGAAATCGTTAAAGTAGCTGGTGTCGCTGACCTTGGTGTAGTCGACGTTGAAACGCCACACCTGGTCCATCACGCCAGAGTGCTGCCAGTAGAACAGCCAGCGACGTGAATTGTCATCCTTCGGATGTTCGTCCTCGTATACTTTATCGGAATTCAGATAGTCGAACTCCATCAAGCCCACACCCGCCTGGGTGAGGTAGCGGAATTCGTTTTCCCACATGATACCGCCACGACGGTGCATATAATGTGGCGTGATGGTGGCGTCCATATTGGGCGCAATGTTCCAGTAATACGGGAGATAGAACTCAAAATAGTTATTGGTGGAATATTTTGCGTTCGGGATCAGGAAACCGGAACGGCGCTTATCGCCGACGGGTAACTGTAAATAAGGACTGTAAAAGACCGGAACCGGACCCAGTTTAAAACGGGCGTTCCAGATCTCTGCGACCTGTTCTTCACGGTCATGAATGACTTCGCTACCGACAACGCTCCAGGTATCGGAACCTGGCAGACAGGAGGTAAAGCTACCGTTTTCCAGAATGGTATAACGGTTTTCCCCACGCTGTTTCATCAGGTCGGCTTTCCCACGCCCCTGACGGCCCACCATCTGGTAATCACCTTCCCAGATGTTGGTATCTTTGGTATTCAGATTAGACCAGCCCTTCGGTCCCTTCAGAATAACCTGATTGTCGTCATAGTGGACATTGCCCAGCGCATCGACGGTACGTACTGGCTCCGGCTGGCCTTCAGCCTGCTTCTGATGAAGCTGCACTTCGTCGGCCTGCAGGCGGCTGTTACCCTGTGCGATGTCCACGTTGCCGGTAAACACCGCGTCATCGGGATAATTCCCTTTTGCGTTATCGGCATTGATGGTGACGGGTAACTCATTAGTCTCGCCCTGTACCAGAGGACGGTCATAGCTCGGCACGCCCAGCATACACTGTGAGGCGAGATCGGCTGCCAGGCCCTGATGGCTATAGAGGGCGCTGGCAATCATGGTGGCCAGAAGAGTGGGAATACGTTTTTTCATACGTTGTATTTATTGTTCCATCATCAGTAGCGTCGCGCGTGACAAACGGTCACAGCCTAACTTATCTCATCTTCACTTCGCTAGTATTAATCCTGCCCATTTTATACCCGCCACCTTTCAAGCTGCATCTTCGTTGTCTTCCTCGTTCACCCCAGTCACTTACATGGGTAAGCTCCGGGGACTCACTACGTTGCCGCCTTGCTGCAACTCGAAATCCAACGTGTATAGCGTTTGTGGTGTTAGGCACGGCATTGAATGACAGGTATGATAATGCAAATTATAGGCGATGTCCCACAATTGACCGCAGCCGTAAATCGGTAAAAGCACCTTATATTGTGGGACATAGCCTGGCTGAGAGCATAAAGATTTGGGGAGTCTATGCAGTATTGGGGAAAGATAATTGGTGTAGCCGTGGCCTTAATGATGGGCGGCGGCTTCTGGGGTGTGGTTCTGGGGCTGTTAGTTGGCCACATGTTCGACAAAGCCCGCATGCGCAAAATGGCGTGGTTTGCCAACCAACGTGAACGCCAGGCGCTGTTTTTTGCCACCACTTTTGAGGTGATGGGACATCTGACCAAATCCAAAGGTCGCGTCACGGAAGCCGATATTCATATCGCCAGCCAGTTGATGGATCGGATGAATTTGCACGGTGACTCGCGAACTGCTGCACAACACGCCTTCCGGGTAGGAAAATCGGATAATTACCCATTACGTGAAAAGATGCGTCAGTTTCGCAGCGTCTGTTTTGGTCGATTCGATCTGATCCGCATGTTTCTGGAGATTCAGATCCAGGCGGCATTTGCCGATGGGTCGTTGCATCCTAACGAACGTGAAGTGCTGTATGTGATTGCTGAAGAGTTGGGGATCTCACGCACCCAATTTGATCAGTTCCTGCGCATGATGCAGGGCGGCGCGCAGTTTGGCGGCGGCTATCAGCAGCAGTCTGGCGGCGGTGGCTGGCAGCAGGCGCAACGCGGCCCGACGCTGGAAGACGCCTGCAATGTGCTGGGTGTGAAAACGACCGATGATGCGACCACCATAAAGCGCGCTTACCGTAAGCTGATGAGCGAGCACCATCCGGACAAACTGGTTGCGAAAGGTCTGCCGCCAGAGATGATGGAAATGGCGAAGCAAAAAGCGCAGGAAATTCAAAAGGCATATGAGCTAATCAAAGAACAGAAAGGCTTTAAGTAAGGTGAATTGCCGGATGCGGCTTGCGCCTTATCCGGCCTACGTTAATGAATGTAGGCCGGGCAAGCGAAGCGCCCCCGGCATCAATTGGCTCTGCGTTTAAAAATCCGCCGGGACTTTAAACGTCATACTGTTGCCGTATTCGGGATGCGTGATGGTTAACATCTCTGCATGCAGCAACAGGCGCGGCGCTAACGCCAGAGCTTCTGGCGGAGCATAGAAGCGGTCGCCCAGGATTGGATGCCCTAAAGCCAGCATATGCACACGCAACTGGTGGGAGCGTCCGGTAATGGGTTTGAGCACTACCCGGGCGGTGTTATCCGCCGCGAACTCCACGACTTCATACTCTGTCTGCGCCGATTTCCCGGTCTCATAACACACTTTTTGCTTTGGCCTGTTCGGCCAGTCGCAAATCAGCGGTAAATCAACCAGACCCTCGGCCGGAGCGGGATGTCCCCAGACGCGTGCAACATACTGTTTTTTCGGTTCGCGCTCGCGAAACTGGCGTTTTAGCTCGCGCTCTGCCGCTTTGGTGAGCGCGACTACAATCACGCCGCTGGTTGCCATATCCAGACGATGCACGGATTCAGCCTGCGGATAATCACGCTGAATACGCGTCATCACGCTGTCTTTGTGCTCATCCAGACGACCCGGCACAGACAACAAGCCGCTCGGCTTGTTGACCACCATAATGTGCTCATCCTGATACAGGATGACCAGCCAGGGTTCCTGCGGCGGATTATAGTTTTCCATCCCCATGTATGGCTCCGTTACTGATGCGTCACGACGATCAGGCGCAGGGCGTCCAGACGCCAGCCCGCCTGATCCAGGCTTTCCATCACCTGCTGACGGTTGCTTTCGATTGCGCTAAGTTCGTCATCACGGATGTTCGGGTTAACGGCGCGCAGCGCTTCGAGACGGGAAAGTTCTGCCGTCAGCTTCTCGTCCGCTTCTTTACGCGCCGCGTCGATCAGCGCGCGGGCTGATTTTTCCACCTGCGCTTCACCGAGTTGCAGAATGGCATGAACATCCTGCTGCACCGCGTTGACCAGTTTGCTGCCGGTGTGGCGGTTAACGGCGCTGAGCTGACGGTTAAAGGTTTCGAACTCAACCTGTGCGGCAAGGTTATTGCCGTTTTTATCCAGCAGCATGCGTACCGGCGTTGGCGGCAGGAAGCGGTTCAACTGCAGCTGTTTCGGCGCTTGCGCTTCAACGACATAGACCAGCTCAACCAGCAGCGTACCAACAGGTAATGCTTTGTTTTTCAACAACGAAATAGTGCTGCTTCCGGTGTCGCCGGAGAGGATCAGATCAAGACCATTGCGGATCAGCGGATGCTCCCAGGTAATAAACTGTGCGTCTTCACGTGACAGGGCGACATCGCGCTCGAACGTAATGGTGCAGCCATCTTCCGGCAGCCCAGGGAAATCCGGCACCAGCATATGATCGGACGGCGTCAGCACGATTAAATTGTCGCCACGGTCATCCTGATTAATACCAACGATATCAAACAGATTCATGGCGAAAGCGATCAGGCTAGTATCATCGTCCTGTTCTTCAATACTTTCAGCAAGCCGCTGAGCTTTTTCACCGCCGTTAGAGTGGATCTCCAGCAGACGATCTCGACCTTGTTCCAGTTGTGCTTTCAGTGCGTCATGCTGTTCGCGACAAGTTTTGATCAGATCGTCAAAGCCCTCGGTATTTTCTGGTTCAGCCAGGTAGCCGATCAGATTGTTATAGACCGTGTCATAGATGGTACGGCCGGTCGGGCAGGTGTGTTCGAACGCATCCAGACCTTCGTGGTACCAGCGCACCAGCACGGATTGCGCGGTTTTTTCCAGGTACGGAACATGAATCTGAATATCATGCGCCTGACCAATACGGTCCAGACGCCCAATACGCTGTTCCAGCAGATCCGGGTTGAACGGCAGGTCAAACATCACCAGATTGCTGGCGAACTGGAAGTTACGCCCTTCGGAGCCGATTTCAGAACACAGCATTACCTGGGCGCCGCTATCTTCTTCGCTAAACCAGGCCGCGGCGCGGTCACGTTCAATGATCGACATCCCTTCATGGAACACGGCGGCGCGGATACCTTCACGCTCGCGCAGAACCTGCTCCAGCTGAAGTGCGGTGGTGGCTTTCGCGCAGATAACTAATACTTTTTGCGAGCGGTGGCTGGTCAGGTAGCCCATCAGCCATTCCACGCGCGGGTCAAAGTTCCACCAGGTGCCGGTGTCGCCTTCGAATTCCTGATAAATCTGTTCCGGGTAGAGCATGTCGCGCGCACGGTCTTCCGCGCTTTTACGCGCGCCCATGATGCCGGAGACTTTAATCGCCGTCTGGTATTGGGTTGGCAGCGGCAACTTGATGGTATGCAGTTCGCGTTTCGGGAAGCCTTTCACGCCATTACGGGTGTTACGGAATAGCACGCGGCTGGTGCCGTGGCGGTCCATCAGCATTGAAACCAGCTCCTGACGCGCGCTCTGGGCGTCTTCACTGTCGCTGTTTGCCGCCTGTAATAGCGGCTCAATGTCCTGCTCGCCGATCATGTCGCCTAACATGTTCAGCTCATTGTTACTCAGCTTGTTGCCTGCCAGTAACATAGCGACGGCGTCGGCGACCGGACGATAATTTTTTTGCTCTTCAACAAACTGGGTGAAATCGTGGAAACGGCTAGGGTCCAGCAGGCGCAGACGTGCAAAGTGACTTTCCATGCCCAGCTGCTCAGGTGTCGCGGTTAGCAGCAGGATGCCCGGCACACGTTCTGCCAGTTGTTCAATGGCCATATATTCGCGGCTGGGCGCGTCTTCGCTCCATACCAGGTGATGAGCTTCATCGACAATCAGCAGATCCCACTCGGCGTCACACAGGTGCTCCAGACGCTGTTTATTGCGACGGGCAAAGTCCAGCGAGCAGATGACCAGTTGTTCGGTTTCAAACGGGTTGTAGGCGTCGTGCTGCGCTTCTGCATAACGCTCATCATCAAACAGCGCAAAACGCAGGTTGAAACGACGCAGCATTTCGACCAGCCACTGGTGCTGTAATGTCTCCGGGACGATGATCAGCACGCGCTCTGCGGCGCCGGACAGCAGCTGTTGATGCAGGATCATCCCGGCTTCAATGGTTTTACCTAAACCCACTTCGTCTGCCAGTAAAACGCGAGGGGCATGACGGCGGCCAACATCATGAGCAATGTTAAGCTGGTGAGGAATCAGGCTGGTACGTTGACCACGCAAGCCACTCCACGGCATACGATATAGGCAAGCAGGCCGTTTTCTTCTTTTACTTCATCGACATGCAGTTGCCAGCCTTCATGGCTTGTTATCGTATCGCCAGGATTGAACATCACGCGGGTCACGGGGGAATCACTGCGCGCATACAGACGGTTTTCGCCCGTCGATGAGAAAAGTAAAGTGACGGTTCGCGCATCCATGGCGACAACAGTACCAAGTCCCAATTCGCTTTCTGTATCGCTGATCCAGCGTTGACCAAGTGTAAAAGGCATATATGTTCGGCTCTATATCTTTAATTGCAGGCAATACTCGTCATTTTCCGGGCTAGTCCCCGTTATTGAGAGCATACGACCCCGCTACCAGGCTAATAAATCAGTGGTAGTGGTGTTAAATGGGTCCAGGAATGGAAAGGGCGCTATGGTACTGGATGGCGGCGGTTTCGTCACGCGTCAAAATAACCCCAGTTGTCCTGTGAGTAGTGTAGCAAAATTATCGTCAATAAAGGGAAGAATTCCCTCGGCAACGGGTTGGATCTGGCGGGTCAGATAATGCTCGTAATCGAGCACAGATAGCTGATAATCAACAGGTTCAGGGCCATTGACCGTCCAGACATATTTTATGGTTCCGCGATTCTGATACTGCGGTGGACGCCCCAGTTTTACATTCTGCTCATCGGCGAGTCGCGCGGCACGAACGTGTGGTGGAACATTTCGCTGGTATTCGCTTAACGGGCGGCGCAGGCGCTTGCGGTACACCAGTTGTTCATCCATTTCACCAGCCATCAGACGGTCAATAGTCTCGCGAATAAACTCCTGATAAGGTTCGTTACGAAAAATTCGCAGGTATAGCTCCTGCTGAAACTGTTGGGCCAGCGGCGTCCAGTCGGTTCGTACCGTTTCCAGCCCCTTAAACACCATTCGTTGCTCAGCACCGTCCTGAATCATCCCCGCATAGCGTTTTTTACTGCCGGTATCTGCACCGCGAATGGTCGGCATTAGAAAGCGACAAAAATGGGTTTCAAACTCCAATTCCAGCGCGCTGGTCAGATTTTGCTGCTTCAGCGATTGCGCCCACCAGGTGTTGACATAGCTCACCAGCTCCCGACCAATTCGGGCTGCATCGTCTTCTGAGTGCGCCTTTTTAAGCCAGACGAAGGTGGAATCGGTATCGCCATAAATGACATCGTAACCCTGAGCCTCAATTAACGCTTTGGTCTGGCGCATGATCGCATGGCCGCGCATGGTAATGGACGAGGCCAGTCTCGGGTCGAAAAAGCGACA
Source organism: Citrobacter sp. A316 (assembly GCF_002042945.1). Classification (NCBI taxonomy): domain Bacteria; kingdom Pseudomonadati; phylum Pseudomonadota; class Gammaproteobacteria; order Enterobacterales; family Enterobacteriaceae; genus Citrobacter; species Citrobacter sp. A316. Next base: position 169,886 of record NZ_MVFZ01000002.1, on the reverse strand, counting down.
GGCGGTGGTGCCCAGCACGCCGTAAAATGCGTTCATGATGATTTTCAACGCCTGCGAAAGTGGCTTATTGCCGCGGCGTTTTGCTTCTTCGCGCCCGTGCCAGATCTGAGTAACGATTTCCGGCAGGCAGTGCTTTTCGCGGGAAAACCAGGCGTCAAGGAACCCTTCGGTGCTGTATTCCGGATCCGGCTGCGCCATCCCTTCGATAAGCCCCACCGGATCGATTAAAAAAGTACGAATTATTGAGGGGTACAGGCTTTTGTAGTCCAGCACCAGTACGGAGTCGTATAAGCCTGGACGCGAGTCCATCACATAGCCGCCAGGGCTGGCGTGCGCGGGGACTTCACCCAGATTCGGCGCCACATAACCCGCCCGGTGCATTCGTGGCAGGTAGAGATGTCCGAAGGCGGCAACTGAACCACCGTGCCGATCGACCGGCAGACCGTTGACCGTCGATCGTTCCAGCAGAAATGGCATGATCTCGGTTTTATGAAAAATACGCGTGACCAACTCGCAGTCTTTGAGATTGTAGGTGGCAAGTGCGGGCTTATCCTGGGCAAATCGACGGTCAATTTCGTCCATTCTGTCCCACGGATTATCAATCGACTTCCCTTCGCCCAGCAGTTCCTGCGACACCGTTTCCAGTGAAAAGGACGAGAAATTCCAGAATGCGGATTTGAGTGCCTCGATGCCGTCGATAATCAGGCGACCCTTAGCCTGCGCGAAGAATACGCCGTTTTTGAAGCCATGCTCACGCCACTCCAGCTCGCTACTATCACGACCAAAACGCAGGGGAATGCGGTAACGTTCGGCGTGCTTTTGCAGGACGCGTAAATCGAATTGCACGACGTTCCAGCCGATTATCACATCAGGATCGTGACGGGCAATCCAGTCATTGAGCTTTTCCAGCAACTGCGGACGGCTTGCAACGTACTCAAGTTCAAAATCAAGCGTAGAGGCGTCGCCGTTTGCCGGGCCGAGCATATAGACAATACGCTGCCCACAACCTTCAAGACCGATGCAGTAAAGTTCGCCGTGGCGCGTGGTTTCGATATCCAGCGATACCCATTTTAGCGGTGGTCGATAGTCAGGGTTCGGCTTCAGGCGAGCATTAATTAGCATGCCATCACGCTTGTCGCCTTCAACCCAAACAGGGGAGGTGATAAAGCGCTCCATCAGATACCGCTCAGGTGGACGTACGTCGGCCTCATAGACGGTGACTGCGTTTTCGCGCAGCAGTTTTTCCAGCCGCATGAGCTGGCGATGTGAGCGGCAATACAGGCCGGAAACGGGCTGACGGTGGAAGTCTTGCAACTGCAGCGGTGTCAGGCGATAGCCGTTTTCAGTGCGTAATAATGACGTTACGCGAGGAACCTGACTGGTGGGAATAAACGCGACCGACTCCTGAGGCGCGAGCGTGACCTGCAGCGGCCCATTGTCTGTAGCCAGCCAGAATGAGACCTCAGTTCCCTGTGGGGTGTCCCGCCAGTGCCGGGTTAAAATAAAACCTGCTTGCGCCACGCTGCGTATCCATCAAAAAACCAGGCATTATTATAGCCTGGTTCTGATAAATTAGCTGTGATTTTATACAGTTGTCATGCTCAGAAGAGGTTACTGCCCGTAATACGCTTTAGCACCGTGTTTACGCAGGTAGTGTTTATCCAGCAGGGTTTGTTGCATATCCGGTAATTGCGGCGCGAGCTGGCGACAGAAGATCCCCATATAGGCGACTTCTTCCAGCACGATGGCGTTATGCACCGCGTCTTCGGCATTTTTTCCCCAGGCAAACGGACCGTGAGAGTGCACCAGCACGCCAGGCATCTGCGCGGCGTCAATACCCTGTTTCTCAAAGGTTTCAACGATTACATTGCCGGTTTCCCATTCATATTCGCCGTTAATTTCTTCGTCGGTCATTTTCCGTGTGCAGGGAATCGAACCGTAGAAATAGTCCGCATGGGTGGTCCCCGTGGCCGGAATCGACTGACCGGCCTGCGCCCAGATGGTCGCATGGCGCGAATGGGTGTGAACAATGCCGCCAATGGTCGGGAATGCCTGATACAGCAGACGGTGCGTTGGGGTATCGGAAGAGGGCTTCTTCTGGCCTTCTACTACTTCACCCGTGGCGATACTGACTACCACCATATCGTCGGCGGTCATTACGCTGTAATCGACCCCCGAAGGTTTAATCACAAACACGCCGCGCTCGCGATCGACGGCGCTGACGTTCCCCCAGGTCAGGGTGACCAGATTGTGCTTAGGCAACGCCAGATTGGCTTCCAGTACCTGACGTTTGAGATCTTCTAACATGATGCTCTCCGATGAATCTTGCCGGATGGCGCTACGCTTATCCGGCCTACAAATCGCACATTCTTGTAGGCCGAATAAGGTGTTTACGCCGTCATCCGGCAGTTGTTAACGTTTGAAGCCGTAATACACTTCGTTCCAGCGCAGCGCGTCCTTAAAGGCCGGCAGACGGGTATCGTTATCGATCACCGCGATCTCGATATCGTGCATTTCAGCAAACTGGCGCATATCGTTCAGATCCAGCGCATGGCTGAACACGGTGTGGTGCGCGCCACCGGCGAGGATCCAGGCTTCAGAAGCGGTTGGCAGATCTGGCTGGGCTTTCCACAATGCGTTAGCCACCGGCAGTTTCGGCAGGTCGTGCGGCGTTTGTACCGTGTCGATGCAGTTAACCAGCAGACGATAGCGATCGCCGAGATCGATCAGGCTGGCAACCACTGCCGGACCGGTTTTGGTGTTGAAGATCAGACGGGCAGGATCGTCTTTACCACCAATGCCGAGATGCTGTACGTCGAGGATCGGTTTCTCTTCCACCGCGATGGACGGGCACACTTCCAGCATGTGCGAGCCGAGCACCAGATCGTTGCCTTTCTCGAAGTGGTAGGTGTAATCCTCCATAAATGAGGTGCCGCCCTGCAGACCGGTTGACATCACCTTCATGATGCGAAGCAGAGCGGCGGTTTTCCAGTCGCCTTCGCCCGCAAAGCCGTAGCCTTGCTGCATCAGACGCTGTACGGCCAGACCCGGGAGCTGTTTCAGGCCGTGTAAATCTTCAAATGTGGTGGTGAAGGCGTGGAATCCGCCCTGTTCCAGGAAGCGCTTCATCCCCAGTTCAATACGGGCCGCTTCCAGAACGTTCTGACGTTTTTCACCGTGGACTTGCGTCGCCGCCGTCATGGTGTAGGTGCTTTCGTACTCATCGATTAGCGCGTTGATTTCGCCGTCGCTAATTGCGTTCACTACCTGCACCAGATCGCCCACGGCCCAGGTATTTACCGAGAAGCCGAACTTGATCTGCGCAGCGACTTTATCGCCATCGGTGACCGCAACTTCACGCATGTTGTCGCCAAAACGGCAGACTTTCAGGTGGCGGGTATCCTGTTTGGACACGGCCTGGCGCATCCAGGAGCCAATGCGTTCATGCGCTTGTTTATCCTGCCAGTGACCGGTGACCACGGCATGTTGCTGACGCATACGTGCGCCGATGAAACCGAACTCACGGCCGCCGTGCGCAGTCTGGTTCAGGTTCATAAAGTCCATATCAATGCTATCCCACGGCAGGGCGGCGTTGAACTGGGTGTGGAACTGCATCAGCGGTTTGTTGAGGATAGTCAGACCGTTAATCCACATTTTGGCCGGGGAGAAGGTATGCAGCCAGACCACCATCCCTGCACAGCGATCGTCGTAGTTAGCGTCACGACAAATAGCCGTAATCTCGTCAGGTGAAGTACCCAGCGGTTTTAACACCAGTTTGCAGGGCAGTTTAGCTTCATTATTCAGTGCGTTAACGACGTGCTCGGCATGTTGGGTTACCTGACGCAGGGTTTCAGGGCCATACAGATGCTGGCTACCAATCACAAACCACACTTCATAGTTATCAAAAATCGTCATTGTCGTGTCCTTAATGTGTCAGGGTTGCCAGATCTACCGGGGCTTGTTGCGCCGGAGCGGCAGTCGGAAGGTATTGTTGTTCAGCGCTTACTGCCCACTGTTGATAGTGGCGATAAAGATGTTCAAAACGTTGAGCCTGCTCTGGGCGAGGTTGCAGCGTGTTTTCCACGGCGCTTGCCATCTGCTGCTGAGCGGCAGGGATATCAGCGTGTACTTTCGCGGCAACGGCGGCGAAGATAGCCGCACCGAGTGCACAGCACTGGTCTGAAGCGACAATCTGTAGCGGACGGTTCAGCACGTCACAGCAGGCCTGCATGATGACCGGGTTCTTGCGCGCGATACCGCCAAGCGCCATCACGTTGTTAACCGCAATGCCTTGTTCGGTGAAGCATTCCATGATGGCGCGCGCGCCAAAGGCGGTGGCGGCAATCAGACCACCGAACAGCGCTGGTGCGTCGGTTGCCAGATTCAAATCGGTAATTACGCCTTTCAGACGCTGGTTGGCATTGGGCGTACGGCGACCGTTGAACCAGTCGAGCACCACCGGCAGATGCTCCAGTGATGGATTTTTCGCCCAGGCTTCGGTGAGTGCAGGCAGCAGCTGTTTTTGACTGGCTTTAATCTGGGTCTGCAGTTCCGGATGCTGTGCGGCAAGCTGTTCCAGCGGCCAGCTCAGCACGCGGCTAAACCAGGCATAGATATCGCCGAATGCAGACTGACCAGCTTCGAGGCCAATAAAATTAGGTACCACGCTGCCATCAACCTGGCCGCAAATGCCTTTCACCGCACGCTCGCCAACGCTGTGCTTGTCGGCAATCAGAATGTCGCAGGTCGACGTGCCGATGACTTTCACCAGCGTGTTAGGCTGTGCACCTGCGCCGACCGCGCCCATATGGCAGTCAAAAGCGCCGCCTGCAATCACCACACTTTCCGGTAGTCCCAGACGCTGTGCCCACTCGGCGCACAGGGTGCCAACCGGCAGATCCGCGGTGAAGGTATCGGTAAACATTGGGTATTGCAGATGGCGGTTGAGGATGGGGTCGAGTTCGTCAAAGAAACTGGCTGGCGGCAGACCACCCCAGCTTTCATGCCACAGGGATTTATGCCCGGCGCTGCAGCGACCGCGACGAATATCCTGTGGGCGTACGGTGTTGGAGAGCAGGGCCGGAACCCAGTCGCATAGCTCAATCCACGAGACCGCAGCTTCGGCTACCGCATGGTCCTGACGAGTTACATGCAGGATTTTGGCCCAGAACCATTCGCTGGAATAAATGCCGCCGATATAGCGGGAGTAATCTATCTTGCCTGGTGTGTGGCACAGGCGGGTGATTTCTTCAGCTTCTTCTACTGAGGTGTGATCTTTCCACAGGACAAACATTGCATTCGGGTTTTCCGCGAACTCCGGACGCAGCGCCAGTACATTACCGTCTGCATCGATGGGTGCCGGGGTTGAACCGGTACTGTCAACGCCAATACCGACTACTTCCGCGCGCTGCTCAGCGCTCAGTTCGGCCAGTACGGTTTTCAGCGCCGCTTCCATGGATTCAATGTAGTCGCGCGGATGATGGCGAAACTGGTTGTTTGGGCCATCGCAATACTGCCCTTCCTGCCAACGTGGGTACCACTCAACGCTGGTGGCGATCTCTTCGCCGGTGGCACATTCCACCGCCAAAGCGCGTACTGAATCACTACCAAAATCGAGGCCAATTGCAATCGCCATCGTCTTACTCCATCCAAAAATACGGGTATGGATAAACAGTAGTGAGTAGCGATAAAAACCGTCAGGCAGGATCCGCTAATCTTATGGACTAAAATGCTGTGGCATCACAAAGTGTGACGCTGTGCAAATAATCAATGTGGACATTTCTGCCGTAGTTATAGACACTTTTGTTAGCCGATTTTGACGTTGGCGTAGCACATGTTTTTTACAAAGAGCTTTTCACAAGCGGGATTGGTGGTCCATTGCCGCAAATACAGCGGTCCGCAGGGGCGACAGCGATGATGTCTGGCGTAATATGGACAAATTGTTTCTTGGCAGGATATAGGGAGTATTGAAATTATGGCTGAAACGCAAAACGATCCCCTGTTGCCAGGTTATTCGTTTAACGCGCATTTGGTGGCCGGATTAACCCCCATTGAGGCGAACGGATACCTGGATTTTTTTATCGACAGGCCGCTGGGTATGAAGGGTTATATCCTCAATCTCACCATCCGTGGCGAAGGGGTTATCAATAATCAGGGCAAGCAGTTTGTCTGCCGGCCTGGCGATATTCTGTTGTTTCCGCCTGGTGAAATTCACCACTACGGGCGCCATCCTGATGCCAGCGAGTGGTATCACCAGTGGGTTTACTTTCGCCCGCGCGCCTACTGGCAGGAGTGGCTGACCTGGCCGGCCATTTTTGGCCAGACCGGCTTTTTCCGCCCGGATGAAACGCATCAGCCGCATTTTAACGAGCTGTTTGGGCAGATAATTAACGCCGGGCAGGGAGAAGGTCGTTATTCCGAACTGCTGGCGATTAATTTACTGGAGCAGTTGTTGCTCCGGCGTATGGAAGCCATCAATGAATCGCTACACCCGCCCATGGACAACCGCGTCCGCGATGCCTGCCAGTACATCAGCGATCACCTGGCGGACAGCAATTTTGATATTGCCAGCGTTGCGCAGCACGTCTGCCTGTCGCCTTCCCGTTTGTCGCATCTGTTCCGTCAGCAGTTGGGCATCAGCGTATTAAGCTGGCGCGAAGATCAGCGCATCAGCCAGGCGAAGCTATTACTGAGTACCACACGTATGCCCATTGCCACCGTAGGTCGCAATGTTGGCTTTGACGATCAGCTCTATTTCTCTCGTGTTTTCAAAAAATGTACCGGCGCCAGTCCGAGCGAGTTTCGCGCTGGATGTGAATAAAAAGTGAATGATGTATCCTGAAAGTTGTCATAACTCGCAATCTATTCAGACAATTGATGGCTTGACGAAGTTGAGAGGGGTTATCAAAATCCCTGCTTCGTAAATTTGACGGACACATTATGCAAGCATTGCTGGAACACTTTATTCTCCAGTCCGCCCTCTACTCTCTGATCGCCGTACTTCTGGTGGCTTTTTTGGAGTCGCTGGCGCTGGTTGGCCTGATTCTGCCCGGTACCGTGATGATGGCGGGGCTGGGCGCGCTGATTGGCAGCGGCGAACTGAACTTCTGGCATGCCTGGCTTGCGGGCATCGTCGGCTGTCTGTTGGGGGACTGGATCTCCTTCTGGTTGGGCTGGCGCTTTAAAAAGCCATTGCACCGTTGGTCGTTCATGAAAAAGAACAAGGCGTTGCTGGATAAAACCGAGCACGCCCTGCATCAGCACAGCATGTTTACTATTCTGGTGGGGCGTTTTGTCGGACCGACGCGTCCGCTGGTGCCGATGGTTGCAGGCATGCTGGATCTGCCTGTCGCTAAATTTATCGTCCCGAATATTATCGGCTGCGTGCTGTGGCCACCGTTCTACTTCCTGCCGGGGATCCTGGCGGGGGCGGCAATTGATATTCCTTCTGATATGCAGAGCGGGGATTTCAAATGGTTGCTGCTGGCGACGGCGCTGCTGCTATGGGTGGGCGGCTGGTTGTGCTGGCGCCTGTGGCGCAGTGGCAAAGCGGCTGTCGATCGCTTAACGGCGTATTTCCCACGCAGCCGTTTGCTGTATCTGGCGCCGTTGACGCTCGGGATCGGCGTGGTCGCGCTGGTGGCGTTGCTGCGTCATCCGCTGATGCCGGTGTATATCGATATTCTGCGTAAAGTTGTGGGTTACTGACGATACCGTTGCCGGATAAGGCGTTCACGCCGTCATCCGGCAACGCATTATGCTTTAATGCCCAATAGCGCCGAGGCGCTGGCGTTGCCGCTTAACAGATCGTCCGTTTTGCCCTGCCAGGCGATGCGCCCGTCGGCGACTACAATTGAGCGGGACGCAATTCGCGCCGCATCTTCTACGCTGTGAGAAACCATCAGTAACGTCAACTGCTTCTCGCGACAGACCTCGGCGACCAGCGTTAGCATCTCCTGGCGCAGCGCAGGATCGAGCGCAGAGAACGGTTCATCAAGCAGTAAAATAGGTTGTTCCCGCACCAGGCAACGCGCCAGCGCCACGCGCTGTCGCTGTCCGCCGGAAAGCTCGCCGGGGAGTCGCTCCAGCAGTGAGTCGATCCCCATTTGTTGGGCGATGTGGTGCATTTTCTCCCGCTGCGATGCGTTCAGCTTCAATCCCGGATTAAGGCCCAGGCCAATGTTTTGCTGCACGCTCAGGTGGCTGAACAGGTTATTTTCCTGAAACAGCATGGAAACGGGTCGGCGTGAGGGCGGCGTGGCGGTGTGATCTTCACCTTCAATCATCATGGTACCGCTGGCGGGCGTGAGAAAGCCGGCAATCAGATTCAAAAGCGTACTTTTCCCGGCGCCGCTGGGGCCGAGCACTGCAATCTGCTCGCCGCGCGCGACCGACAGCGTAAAGCGCATGGGCAGATGGTGATAAAGCCATGTGATATCAATCAGTTTTAACATTTCGACCCGGCAATTTCTCAATAACGGTAAACAGCGTAAAGCACAGGATCAGCAGTAATAACGCCGTAACTGCGCCATCCTGACTGCGATAAGAGCCAATCTGCTGATATAAATAAAACGGCAGGGTGCGGAAATCCTCATTACCAAATAACGCCACTACGCCAAAATCGCCAATCGACAGAACGCAGGCAAACGCCATTGCCTGCGCCAACGGGCGCTTCAGGGCGCGCAGTTCAACCACTTTCAGGCGCGACCATCCCTCAATGCCCAACGACTGGCACAACATACTGTAGCGCGCAGTGACGTCACGCATTGGGTTTTCCAGCACCTTCAGTGCATAAGGGATCGCCATCAACGCATTGGTAAAAATAACAATGCCGTCGGCAGATTCGGGAAGCCCAATGGTGTTATTGAGCAGCAGAAAGAAGCCGGTAGCTAACACGATACCCGGCATGGCGAGGATCATCATGCCGCTCAACTCCAGCATCTGGCCTGCCAGCAACTGCTGTCGGGCACGGAGTTCACGACTGCTCCATAACAGCATCATGGTGAGTACGACGCATAACGCACCTGCTGCCAGGGCAATGCGTAGCGAGGTTCCCAGCGCCTGCCACAGCACTGGCTGCATCAGTACATCCAGAACATGGCGGTTTAAGCCATCGACAATCACCGCCAGCAGCGGCGGCAGTAACAGCAACAGGGCAAGAATAATCAGGATTGCATCAGCCAGTCGGCTGTGCAGGCGATCGTCGGGATCGCGCCAGCCTTGTACCAGGGTAGCACCGGGAGCAATCGCGCGGCTCAGACGTTGACTGAGGAGCACCAGCGCCAAACAACAAACCATCTGGATCAACGCTAGCATGGCTGCGCGGGCAGGATCGTAATCAAAATTCAGCGCCTGATAAATAGCCAGCTCGATGGTCGTGGCTTGTGGCCCGCCGCCCAGCGATAAAACGGTGGCGAAACTGGCGAAGCACAGCATAAAGATGAGTGCCGCGACGGGCAGGATCTGACGACGCAGCCACGGCCATTCAACAAAACGGAAGAAATGCCATCCACGCATACCCAACTGAGCGGCTAACTGCCGCTGTTCGCCGGGAATGTTTTCCAGCGACTGTAACAGCAGGCGGCTGGCCATCGGCAGATTGAAAAAGACATGCGCCAGCAGAATGCCCTGCAAACCGTATGGCGAAAACGTCCACTCCAGCCCGAATGTATGCCAGAGCGAGGCCAGCCAACCCTGGCGGCCGTAGACGCTAAGAATACCGAATACCGCGACCAGCACTGGCAGGATTAACGTCATCGCGCACAGACGCAACAGCGCCAGACGTCCTGGAAAACGGCGACGATAGAGCGCTCTGGCAAGGAAAATCGCCGGGACAACCGACAGCACAGCGGATAAAAAAGCCTGCCAGAAAGAAAAGCGCACTACGTGCCACAGGTAGTCGTCTTGCCACAGCGAGAGCCACTCTCCCTGCGGGGCGTTAAACCACAGAGCCAGAAATGCGGCCAGGGCAACGGCCACCATCAGCGTGGCTGCGGTAAGCCCTGGAACCAGCCAGCCGGGAATTAACGGCTGACGGCGCGTTGCCATTCGCTAATCCATGTCTGACGTTGAGCCGCAACCTGCTGTGGCGTAAATTCCAGCGCGGTAGCTGGCTTATTCAGTTGCTCGAATCCTGGCGGCAGGGCGACTTGCGTTACGGGATACATCCAGTTGCCGGTGGGAATCGCATTCTGGAATGCAGGAGACACCATAAACTTCAGGAATTTCTCGGCCAGTTCCGGCTGCTTGCTGGCCGCAGTCCGGGCGGCGACTTCCACCTGCAAATAATGGCCTTCGCTAAAGTCGGCTGCGGCGTAGTTGTCTTTTTTCTCGGCGATGATGTGATAGGCCGGAGAGGTGGTGTAGCTGAGCACCAGATCGCTTTCACCTTTCAGGAACAGGCCGTAGGCTTCGCTCCAGCCCTTGGTGACGGTGACGGTTTTTGCCGCCAGCTTCTGCCACGCCTCTGGCGCTTTATCGCCATAGACTTTCTGCATCCATAGCAGCAGACCCAGACCTGGCGTGCTGGTGCGCGGATCCTGATAAATGACGCGCCATTTTTGGTCGCTCTCTACCAGTTCTTTCAGGCTTTTGGGCGGATTCTTCAGCTTGTTCTTATCATAAACGAAAGCGAAATAGCCGTAGTCAAACGGAACGAAGGTATCGTTTTTCCAGCCGCCGGGTACGTTAACGGCGTCGTTTGCAACACCACTTTTGGCAAACAGTTTGGTTTGCGTGGCCGCTTCCAGCAGATTGTTATCCAGACCCAGCACGACGTCGGCTTTGCTGTTTTTTCCTTCCATGCGCAAGCGGTTAAGCAGCGAGACGCCATCTTCCAGCGCGACCAGTTTTAGCTCGCAGTTGCAGTCAGCTTCAAAGGCTTTTTTGATTGTTGGGCCCGGGCCCCAGTCAGCTGCGAACGAGTCGTAGGTATAGACGGTCAGTACAGGTTTGGCGAAGACAGGCGCTGCGCACAGCAGTAAAAGCGGAAGACATTTTTTAAACACTTTGCACCTCAAGAGTTGGGTGGCAAAGGACTTGAGATAAGCCTCAAATCCCTTCGCCGGCATTATCCGGATCAGGTTCGACGGGTATCTCTCAGCCCATACACAGATCGAATGATTTTGTGTATGTTTTTTATTTAGCACCCCGTTGAGAACGGCGTTAGTGTAATGATTTTGTTGCTATGCGGCAATCAAGAGCCGGATCTAAGGATCCGGCGGAGCAAACCACGCCGATTTAAAATCAAACCAGCCGAGGGTATTCATGCGCAGCCCGCGCATACTGCGCTGTCCCTGAATGATCAACCAGTGGTGGATTAATGGCACAATGGCCTTTGTGGCGAGCAACTGTTGGCACCATGCTGCCAGGCTCATTTCGCCCGTTCGCCAACGAGCCGCGTCGTTTTCCCAGTCCCGCGAGATACAGTTTTGCAGCAATGGGACTTCGCACAAATGGGCGAACAGCGAAAAGTCCAGCGGGAGGGTAAAGTTGGCGCTGTTGAGCCAGATATCGCTGACGATTTCACCTGCATGCCATTGATCGTAGTCGATCTCCTGAATATTCAGTTGTACCTGATGTTCCGCCAGCAACCTTTTCATAATCTGCGCGATAATCCGGTGTTCGATATGATCGCGATAGTAGGTGATTGTCAGCGTTTCCAGCCCGGCGGGTTTTTCACCATGGCCAGGTTTCGCGTGGTGCCAGCGGGGGAGTAAACCATACGCGGGAAACCACAGTCGCTGGTACTGTTCGTCGGCGTGGCAGATTAAATTCGTTGGCGAGAGAACGCGGCTTGCCCACTCGCGTACCTCCTGATTAGCGCCACGGTGGCTACGCGCATCAAACAGCAGGTAGTAGCAGCCTTCTTCGAGGCGGCTTTCGATCGCCTTTTCATCCTCTGTGGGACCTTTTAGCGTCAACCCGCCGCCAGGTTCTTCTCCGATGTCGGGTAATACCCAAACGTTCACTTCGTCGATCAAGGCCCGGTAGCCAAAATAATCATCAAATGCATGAATTTTCAGTTGGTTACTGGTGTTGCGTATTACTGCATACGGACCGGTACCAATCGGGTGACTGGAGAAGTTGTTTAGTGTTTCCCATTCTCGCGGCAGGATCATGGCGGGGACCTGACCCAATAGCCAGGGAAGCCAGCGGTCTGGCTGGGCCAGATGGATATCCAGCGTCCAGGGCGTGGGAGAGACGATCTGCGTGATGTGTGAATACAGCGGCAGGGTGTTAATGCGCCTCAGCGAGGCGATAACATCTTCCATTTCCAGCTCGCGACCATGATGAAAATGGATCCCCGGGCGCAGGAAGAACCGCCAATGCAAAGGTGAAATTTGCTGCCAGTGATGGGCAATGTCCGCTTCCAGTTCCCCATTTTCCTCATTTACCCGAATTAAGGCACTGAAGATTTGCCGGGCGATATGGGTTTCGGAGCGGCGTAATGCCGTGCCGGGGAGCAGGTTGTGCATGGGGCGATAATAGAGAACGCGCATGATATGCCGACCCTGGCGAAAGCTGCGGCCAAGGTGGGAGATAAGCATTTGCCGGACGGCCGTTTTGTCACCGACCAGTTGCACCAGTTGATCGATGCGATCCTGTTCCAGTAGGTCTTCCGCGCGCTGCTGCTGGAGTGCTAACCCGGTATAGAGGAATGTCAGTCGCGAGCGTTTACCTCGTCCAACTTCAGCTTCCCACGTTAACCAGCCGCGATCCTGCATGGTATTAAGCAGCGTACGCATATGGCGGCGCGAGCAGCTCAGCAGATCCGCCAGCTCGTTGAGCGTCGTGTCTTGCGTCTTGCCGTCACAGCATTGCCACAGACGGATGAACTGTTGTTGCAAACGACCAGAAGACATAAAAGGGGAACTCCTGCGGAAAACTCAGCAATTTTATAATCCCTATATTAAGCCAATAATAGATTCCGATGAAGCGATGAGACAACGAAGGGGTCATCTATGCGTCAGTTCTGGTTGAAGTACTTTACCGCGACAGAAAAATCGTCCTGGTTGGCTTGCCTGAGCGCACCGCAGCGCTTAAAGATGCTCGAAGAGCTGATGCAGTGGGAGATAACATCTGACTCCTGAATTGGGAATTGCAGACATCATGTGTGACTGAGTATTGGTGCAGGCTGTATCCTGCCATTATCTCTGAGCATCGCTGGTGGCAATTTTTTCACATGGCAAGGCGCGAACAGTGAAATTTGGTGGACCAAATAAGGTGTGAGCAACACAGCTATGTGAAAAAATGGCCCCAGCCCTCCGGGACGCGTGTAAAAAACGCATACTCTGCGTTGTCAGGCTTGGGAATAGATTTCTATACCCAGCGCCCTCCGCCTGGATTATGCGTTTTTTACCCAGCGTCGATGCCAGATATAATGGCAGGATACAGCCTCGTTCACCCGCCAGCAGGTATTATCTGCTGGCTTTTTTCGTTTCAGCTGCGCTTAAAAGGAAAGATATGCTCTGGATTATGACCATGGGACGGCGCCTCAACGGCGTTTACGCGGCATTTATGCTGGTCGCTTTTATGATGGGCGTGGCGGGGGCATTGCAGGCACCCACGCTGAGTCTGTTCCTGAGCCGTGAAGTCGGGGCGCAGCCATTTTGTGTCGGGCTATTTTACACCGTCAATGCGATTGTCGGGATCGTCGTCAGCCTTGGCCTCGCGAAACGATCCGACAGCCAGGGCGATCGGCGCAAGCTGATCATGTTCTGCTGCCTGATGGCAATTGGCAACGCGCTGCTGTTTGCCTTTAATCGCCACTATCTCACGCTGATCACCTGCGGTGTGCTGCTGGCCTCGCTTGCGAACACCGCCATGCCGCAGCTGTTTGCGCTGGCGCGGGAATATGCTGATAACTCCGCGCGTGAAGTGGTGATGTTTAGCTCGGTGATGCGTGCGCAGCTTTCGCTGGCCTGGGTGATTGGACCGCCGCTGGCATTCATGCTGGCGCTGAATTACGGCTTTACGGCGATGTTTTCCATTGCCGCAGGGATTTTTGCCATTAGCCTGGTGCTGATTGCGCTGATATTGCCGTCTGTTGCTCGGGTGGAGCAGCCTGTAGACGTGCCGCTGGAACAGACCGGCGGTTGGCAGAACAAAAATGTGCGCATGTTGTTTATTGCCTCCACGCTGATGTGGACCTGCAACACCATGTACATCATCGATATGCCGCTGTGGATAAGCCTTGAGCTGGGCTTGCCGGACAAGCTGGCCGGGATCCTGATGGGGACGGCGGCTGGGCTGGAAATTCCGGCGATGATTCTGGCGGGCTATTATGTGAAGCGCTTTGGCAAACGGCGAATGATGATCGCCGCCGTAGCTGCAGGCGTGCTGTTTTATCTTGGTTTGATCTTCTTTCACAGCCGTACGGCGTTGCTGGTGCTGCAACTGTTTAACGCGGTATTTATCGGTATTATCGCCGGGATAGGCATGCTGTGGTTTCAGGATCTGATGCCCGGACGTGCGGGGTCAGCGACCACATTATTTACCAACAGTATTTCAACGGGAGTCATTCTGGCGGGTGTGATTCAGGGAGCCGTTGCGCAAAGCTACGGTCATTATGCTGTCTATTGGGTGATTGCGGCAATTTCGGTGGTTACGCTGTGGATGACCGGGCGGGTGAAGGACGTTTAATACGTACCTGGAATTTCCCGGCGTTGCAGCGCTCGGCCTGGCGATATTTTGTATTCGTTTTTGTAGGCCGGATAAGGCGTTTACGCCGCCATCCGGCAACCTGTCCCTACGGCCTGATCGCGTTATGTTTATCAGGCCTATCCCTCTTTTTTTCATCTTGCACGTAAATGTAATGTTGATCACATAACGATCATTTTCCTCTTCCTGGATCTTCTTTTTTTAACTGTTACGCGTATACAGTTACGCGTAACAGTTATTAAAAAAGGAGTTTTTTATGAAAAACCTATTCGACCTTACCGGCAAACGCGCGCTGATTACCGGTTCCGCTCAGGGCATTGGTAACCTGCTGGCCAGCGGTCTGGCGGCGCACGGTGCTGAGATTGTGATTAACGACATTACCCAGTTGCGGGCGCAGGCGGCGGCGGACAAGTTGGTTGCCGAAGGCTATCGCGCCGTGGGCTATGGATTTGATGTTACCAACGGGGAAGAGGTGGCGCGCGCCATCGCGCAAATCGAAAAGGAAGTTGGGGCCATTGATATTTTAATTAACAACGCTGGAATCCAGCGTCGTTATCCCTTCACCGAATTTCCGGAGGCTGAATGGGACAAAGTGATTGATGTAAACCAGAAATCGGTCTTTCTGGTGTCGCAGCAGGTTTCCCGCTACATGGTGCAACGCTGCCGCGGGAAGATTATTAATATCTGCTCAATGCAAAGCGAATTAGGTCGTAAAACCATTACCCCATACGCGGCGTCAAAAGGTGCGGTCAAAATGTTAACCCGTGGCATGTGCGTGGAACTGGCTGAATACAATATTCAGGTCAACGGCATTGCTCCTGGCTATTTCGCCACCGACATGACCACCGCGCTGGTCAACGATGAAGCATTCTCCGCCTGGCTGTTCCAGCGCACGCCCGCCGCTCGCTGGGGTAACCCGGAAGAGCTGATCGGCGCGGCGGTTTATCTTGCCGCGCCAGCTTCTGATTTTGTGAATGGGCATCTTCTGTTTGTGGACGGCGGCATGCTTGCCGCGGTCTGATAAATAATGGGCCGCAGGTCGCGGCCTGACAGCGAAAACAATAATCCAAGGAGTGAGTATGAATATGCTCGCAAAACTGCCAGCGCGTCGCTGGTGGTATTTAATGCCGATTATTTTTATTACCTACAGCTTAGCTTATCTCGATCGCGCCAATTACGGTTTTGCCGCTGCCGCGGGTATTGAACATGACTTGGGGATTACTCAGGGAACCGCATCGTTAATTGGCGCGTTATTCTTTCTGGGCTACTTCTTTTTCCAGGTGCCGGGCGCGATGTACGCCGTTAAGCATAGCGTGCGCAAAATGATTTTTTACAGCCTGATCCTTTGGGGGCTTTGTGCCGCGGCGACCGGCTTTGTCAGTAATATCCCAACGCTGATGGCGATCCGCTTTATTCTCGGCATCGTCGAAGCGGCGGTGATGCCCGCGATGCTGATTTATATCAGCAACTGGTTTACCAAAACTGAACGCTCGCGCGCCAACACTTTTTTAATTCTCGGTAACCCGGTCACAGTGCTGTGGATGTCGATAGTCTCCGGCTACCTGATTGAAGCCTGGGGCTGGCGCGAAATGTTTATTATCGAAGGTATCCCGGCGGTGATCTGGGCGTTCTGCTGGGTGATTCTGGTACGCGACAAACCGGCGGATGCCGGTTGGTTGAGCGAGCATGAGAAACAGGCATTACAGCAGGCGATGGATCGCGAGCAGCGAGACATCAAACCGATGCGTAACTACGGTGAAGCGATGCGTTCACGCAGCGTCATTATGCTTTGCGCGGTGCATGCGCTGTGGAGCATCGGGGTGTATGGCTTCATGATGTGGATGCCGTCAATCCTCAAAAACGCAGCTCAGATGGACATCGTGGCGGTGGGCTGGCTGGCAGCGGTGCCGTATCTGGCGGCGATCTGCCTGATGCTGACTGTCTCCTGGCTGTCCGATAAGTTCCAGAACCGTAAGCTGTTTATCTGGCCGCTGCTGTTGATTGCCGCTATCGCGTTCTTTGCCTCATGGCTGTTGGGCAACCAGTCTTTCTGGCTCTCCTACGCGCTGCTGGTTGTGGCCGCTGCCTGTATGTATGCGCCTTACGGACCGTTCTTTGCGCTGATCCCCGAACTGCTGCCGCGCAACGTCTCCGGCGTCTCGATGGGGATGATCAACAGTTTTGGCGCGTTAGGGGCATTCCTCGGCGCGTGGCTGGTGGGTTACCTTAACGGCGTGACCGGCGGGCCGGGTGTCTCCTACACCTTTATGGCAATTGCTCTGCTGGCGTCGGTGGTGCTGATGTACTGCGTTCGTGCGCAAAATGAAACCACGTCGCCGTCGGCTGAGATGGCTACGCGTTAAGGTTGAGCGAGGAGTGCAGTCGCTAACCGGCTGTGATAAGGTTCTCTGCGAGCAGAATAGGCTGTTGGTCGTAGAGAACCTCATGAAAAACAATCGGATGACATTACAGGATATCGCTAATCTGGCCGGGCTGAATAAGATGACGGTCAGCCGTTATCTGCGTGACCCGAATCAGGTGTCGCAACGCAGTCGTGAGTTGATTTCGAAAATCATGGAAGAGAACAACTACATTCCTAACCGCGCCCCGGAAATTCTGCTCAACGCACGCAGCAAAACCATTGGTGTGCTGATCCCCTCGTTTCGTAATCAGATCTTTGCCGACGTGCTGGCGGGGATTGAATCCGTCACCTCGGCCTGCCAGTACCAGACGCTGATCGCCAACTACGAATATGATGCCGAGCGTGAAGAACGCGAGGTGCTGAATCTGCTCTCTTACAATATCGACGGCCTGATCCTCACGGGAAAGCTGCATACCGAGCGGATGATCCAATACGTACGCGCCAGCGGCGTACCGGTGGCGGAACTGATGGATATTAGCGGCCAGTATCTTGATATTCAGGTTGGGTTTGATAACGAAAAAGCCGCATTTGAAATGACGCAGGCTTTTATCGACAGCGGCAAACGCAGCATTGCTTTCTTTGGCTCGATGGACGACCCCCGCGACCTTAGCCGTTTTCGCGGCACCGAGAAAGCGCTGGCGGCGCAGGGGCTGGAAGCGTACCACCTGGCGCCAAAAACTATTTCGTCGGTGGCGCTGGGACGCAAGATGTTCCAGCAGGCGATGGCGGAAAAGCCGGATATTGACGCTATTTTCTGTACCAACGATGACCTGGCGGTTGGCGCGCTGCTGGAGTGTCAGGCACAGCAGTACGATGTGCCGGGAAAAATGGCGATTGCCGGTTTCCACGGGCTGGAAATTGGCCGTGCGCGGCTGCAAAAAATCGCCAGCGTGATTACGCCACGCTTTGAGATTGGCAAAACGGCGGCGGATATTCTGATTAAGCGTTTGAACGGGAAAGATGCGCCGGGCAGCGTCAATCTTGGCTACCAAATCTATTACGGCGATACGCTGTAGGCGAAGAGAAGGGGCTGGCCACCGTACGGTGACCAGCGGGAGAGATTACTGCATAAATGCTGGCTGCTTGTCTTCGTACTCGGTGATAGCCGCTTCATGCTGCAGCGTCAGCCCGATGCTGTCCAGACCGTTCAGCATACAGTGGCGGCGGAAGTCGTCGATTTTAAAGCTGTAGGACTTATCGCCTGCTTTTACTACCTGCGCTTCCAAATCCACTTCAAATTTAATGCCCGGATTGGCTTTCACCAGTGCGAACATTTCATCTACCTGCGCGTCGCTCAGGGTCACCGGCAACAGTTGGTTATTGAAACTGTTGCCGTAGAAGATGTCGGCGAAGCTTGGTGCGATCACCACTTTAAAGCCGTAATCGGTCAGCGCCCATGGCGCATGTTCGCGTGAAGAGCCGCAACCAAAGTTTTCCCGTGCGAGCAGAATGGATGCCCCTTTATATTCCGGGAAGTTCAAAACGAACTCAGGGTTCGGCTGTTGGCCCTTTTCGTCCATGAAACGCCAGTCGTTAAACAGATGGGCGCCAAAACCGGTGCGCGTAACCTTCTGCAAAAACTGTTTAGGGATAATTGCGTCGGTATCAACGTTGGCGGCATCCAGTGGGACAACCAGGCCGGTATGCTGGGTAAATTTCTCTGCCATGGTAGTTTCCTTATTTGATGCTGCGAATGTCGGCAAAATGACCGGTAACGGCGGCAGCGGCGGCCATGGCCGGGCTGACTAAATGCGTGCGACCACCGCGGCCCTGACGACCTTCAAAGTTACGGTTACTGGTGGATGCGCAGCGTTCGCCAGGATTCAGGCGGTCATTGTTCATGGCCAGGCACATGGAACAGCCCGGTAAACGCCATTCAAAACCGGCTTCGATAAAGATCTTGTCCAGACCTTCTGCTTCCGCCTGCGCTTTCACCGGACCAGAACCCGGCACCACCAGTGCCTGCACGCCCGGCGCAACTTTGCGCCCTTTGGCGATTTCTGCCGCGGCGCGTAAATCTTCAATACGCGAGTTGGTGCAGGAACCGATGAACACTTTATCGATAGCCACTTCCGTTAACGGAATACCCGGTTTCAGCCCCATATACGCCAGCGCTTTTTCAGCCGATGCGCGCTCAACGGGATCGGCAAATGACGCCGGGTCGGGAATATTATCGTTCACCGAGATGACCTGACCTGGATTCGTTCCCCAGGTGACCTGCGGCGCAATCTCTTCTGCCTGCAGGGTAACGACGGTATCAAACGTTGCGTTGTCGTCGGTTTTCAGCGTTTTCCAGTACGCAACCGCGTTGGCAAAATCCTCGCCCTTCGGTGCGTGTAAACGACCCTGCACATAGTTAAAGGTCGTTTCATCCGGTGCGACCAGACCCGCTTTGGCACCCATTTCAATGGCCATGTTGCACAGGGTCATCCGGCCTTCCATGCTCAATGCACGGATGGCTTCGCCACAAAACTCAACCACGTGTCCGGTACCGCCTGCGCTACCGGTTTTACCGATAATCGCCAGCACGATATCTTTGGCGGTAATGCCAGGGGCTGCTTTACCGTTGACTTCAATCTTCATGGTTTTGGCGCGCCCCTGTTTCAGGGTCTGCGTCGCCAGAACGTGTTCAACTTCAGAGGTGCCAATGCCAAACGCCAGCGCGCCGAACGCGCCGTGTGTAGCGGTGTGGGAATCGCCGCAGACGATGGTCATACCTGGCAACGTCACGCCTTGTTCTGGTCCCATCACGTGAACGATACCCTGATACGGGTGGTTCAGATCGTAGAGCTCGACGCCAAATTCGTTACAGTTCTTAATCAGCTCCTGCATCTGGATGCGCGCCATCTCACCTGACGCGTTGATATCTTTGGTCTGGGTAGATACGTTGTGATCCATGGTGGCAAAGGTTTTACCCGGCTGGCGCACCTGACGGCCATGCGCGCGCAGACCATCAAACGCCTGCGGAGAGGTCACTTCATGCACCAGATGTCTGTCGATGTACAACAGTGGGGTTTCGTTTTGCGCCTCAAAGACGACGTGCGCATCAAACAATTTTTCGTACAACGTTTTGGCCATAATTACACCCCTTCTGCGACGTAACGGGCAATGATGTCGCCCATTTCATCGGTACTGACTGCGGCAGCGCCACGGGCTAAGTCACCGGTGCGAATGCCTTCTTCTAATGCGCGGTTGATGGCGCTCTCAATTGCGGTTGCCGCATCATTGGCATCCAGGCTGTAGCGCAGCAGCAGTGCCAGCGACAGGATCTGGGCGATAGGGTTGGCAATGTTTTTCCCGGCGATGTCCGGAGCGGAGCCGCCAGCAGGTTCGTACAAACCGAAGCCCTGCTCATTCAGGCTGGCGGACGGTAACATGCCCATTGAACCGGTGATCATGGCGCACTCATCAGACAGAATGTCACCAAACAGGTTAGAGCACAGCAACACGTCGAACTGGGATGGATCTTTAATTAATTGCATTGTCGCGTTGTCGATGTACATATGCGCCAGTTCAACGTCTGGATATTCATTAGCAATTTCATTGACGATTTCGCGCCACAGAATAGACGTTTGCAGTACGTTAGCTTTATCAATAGACGTGACTTTACGGCGACGTTTGCGAGCGGATTCAAACGCGATACGCGCAATACGTTCAATCTCGAAACGGTGATAAACCTCGGTATCAAAGGCTTTTTCATGTTGTCCGCTGCCTTCGCGTCCTTTTGGTTGACCGAAGTAAATCCCGCCAGTCAGTTCGCGTACGCACAGGATGTCGAAACCGTTCGCGGCGATATCTGCCCGCAGAGGGCAAAATGCTTCCAGCCCCTGGTAGAGCTTAGCAGGGCGCAGATTGCTGAATAATTTGAAGTGCTTACGCAATGGCAGCAGCGCGCCACGCTCTGGCTGCTGGTTTGGCGGCAGGTTTTCCCATTTCGGACCGCCAACGGAGCCAAACAGAATGGCGTCAGCTTGTTCACAGCCTTCAACCGTTGCAGGTGGCAGCGGCTGAGCGTGGTTATCGATAGCGGCACCACCCACGTCGTAGTGGCTGGTGGTAATGCGCATGTTAAAACGGTTGCGGATTGCGTCCAGTACCTTCAGGGCTTGCGCCATCACTTCCGGGCCAATACCGTCACCCGGCAAAACAGCAATATGATAATTCTTCGACATCACACGGTTTCCTTGTTGTTCTCGTTGTTCTGAGCTTTGCGTTGCAATTCTTTTTCGACTTCTTCGGCGCGCCAGATGTTGTTCAGCACATGCACCATTGCTTTAGCAGAAGATTCGACGATATCTGTCGCCAGACCGACGCCGTGGAAACGACGACCGTTATAGTTGGCAACGATATCCACCTGACCCAGCGCATCTTTACCGTGCCCTTTGGCGGTCAGGCTGTATTTCACCAGTTCGATGTTGTACTCAGTTACACGGTTGATGGCCTGATAAATGGCATCGACCGGACCGTTACCGTTCGCCGCTTCGGCTTTGACTTCTTCACCGCAGGCCAGCTTGACGGAGGCGGTGGCGATGTCGTTTGAGCCGGACTGCACGCTGAAGTAATCCAGACGGAAATGCTCTGGCTCTTCCTGCTGTTTATTAATGAAGGCCAGCGCTTCCAGGTCGTAATCAAATACCTGACCTTTTTTGTCTGCCAGTTTCAGGAATGCGTCGTACAGATTGTCCAGACTGTATTCATTTTCTTTATATCCCATCTCGTCCATACGGTGTTTCACTGCGGCGCGACCGGAACGGGAGGTCAGGTTCAGCTGTACCTGGTTCAGGCCGATGGATTCTGGCGTCATGATTTCGTAGTTTTCACGATTTTTCAGTACGCCGTCCTGATGGATGCCGGAAGAGTGGGCAAAGGCGCCGCTACCGACAATGGCTTTGTTTGCCGGAATTGGCATGTTGCAGATTTGGCTGACTAACTGACTGGTGC
Organism: Citrobacter sp. A316; assembly: GCF_002042945.1. Lineage (NCBI taxonomy): Bacteria > Pseudomonadati > Pseudomonadota > Gammaproteobacteria > Enterobacterales > Enterobacteriaceae > Citrobacter > Citrobacter sp. A316. The sequence goes on along the minus strand of NZ_MVFZ01000002.1, from coordinate 147,862 downwards.
GCCAGATCTCCTGGTGATTGATGCGGGTCTGTACATTCAGGATATCTTTACGCACCTTGATCGCCATGATTACTTCTTCCAGTGAGCAGTTACCGGCGCGTTCGCCGATACCGTTCATCGCGCCTTCCACCTGACGCGCTCCGGCGTGAACGGCCGCCAGTGCGTTGCCTACGCCCAAACCTAAATCATCATGGGTGTGTACGGAGATGATGGCTTTATCGATATTTGGTACGCGTTCATACAGGCCAGAAATGATTGCCCCAAATTCGAAAGGCATGGTGTAGCCGACGGTATCGGGGATGTTAATGGTTTTGGCACCCGCGTTAATGGCAGCTTCAACCACGCGAGCCAAATCGGCGATAGGGGTACGGCCTGCATCTTCGCAGGAGAACTCCACGTCATCGGTATAATTACGCGCACGCTTAACCATGTAGACCGCGCGCTCAATGACCTCATCCAACGTACTGCGTAATTTCGTCGCGATGTGCATCGGCGAGGTGGCGATAAACGTATGAATACGGAAAGCCTCAGCAACTTTCAGAGATTCTGCGGCAACGTCGATATCTTTCTCTACGCAGCGGGCTAAGGCACAAACGCGGCTGTTTTTAACCTGACGAGCGATGGTCTGAACTGACTCAAAGTCACCCGGTGAAGAAACGGGGAAACCCACTTCCATCACGTCAACGCCCATACGCTCAAGGGCCAGCGCAATCTGCAGTTTTTCTTTCACACTCAGGCTTGCCTGTAACGCCTGTTCACCATCGCGTAAGGTGGTATCGAAAATAATGACTTGCTGGCTCATGGTTTAGGTCCTTGGTTTCTTAGGGCGCCTTGCTTCGAGCATAAAAAAACCCGCGCAACGGCGCGGGTTTTTTGTCTTAACTGGAGCTGACTTAATGCTGAATGTCGTCCACCAGTCTACCGCGCAATGAAGATGCGTTTAGTAGTAGTAGACCGTTAAAACGAGCAATGTAAGTCATCAATTAAGCTCCAGGCGAATGCGATATGCTTTTAGTGGTACTGGATATGAAGACTGATGTCAACCCTCACCCCTGCAAATGCCTCGCCAGAGGGGGAAAGTTTCTGCAAAACTTAAGCGAATTGTGCTGAATTTTTCGGGGTACATAAAATTAATCAGTAGATGGTTGTACATATTTTTCATGGTTTGACATATTTGAGCATAATTATTTGCATTTATTGTAACGGCGAACTAAAGAAAAATTCACTCCTGAGATTTCATATCTTTATGATTTGTCTGTTTTTATAGTAATCATGAATGGCTATAGGTGGTGTGACACCACATAATTGATAAATTAATTTTAACTTTTTATGTTTTCCTAATTTTAATGTTTTTTCTTTTTCTCATCTTATATGTATGGTAAATCATATTAACGGAGATTATTTCTTCACTCCGTCTGGGAAAAGGGAGTTTAGAGTGACAGTGGAGTTAAATATGCCAGAAGTAAAAATAATAGATAAAACAAATATTATAGATATGGGAAAGCCACAGCTTCGCATGGTTGATCTTAATTTATTAACCGTCTTTGATGCGGTGATGCAAGAACAAAACATCACCCGTGCCGCACATACTCTGGGGATGTCGCAACCCGCTGTCAGTAATGCGGTCGCGCGCCTGAAAGTGATGTTTAATGATGAGCTTTTTGTTCGTTATGGACGTGGTATCCAGCCGACAGCAAGAGCCTTCCAGCTATTTGGTTCTGTTCGCCAGGCATTGCAATTAGTGCAAAATGAACTGCCTGGATCGGGTTTTGAACCAGCCAGCAGCGAGCGCGTATTCAATCTTTGCGTATGCAGCCCATTGGATAATATTCTGACGTCGTTGATTTATAATCGAGTTGAGCAAGTTGCACCAAACATTCATGTCGTATTTAAATCTTCACTCAATCAAAATACAGAGCATCAATTGCGTTACCAGGAAACTGAATTCGTTATTAGCTATGAAGAGTTCCGACGTCCTGAATTTACCAGTATTCCGTTATTTAATGACGAAATGGTGTTAGTGGCAAGTAAAAAGCATCCACGCATTAGTGGTCCTTTACTGGAAAACGATGTCTATAATGAACAGCATGCGGTGGTGTCACTTGATCGCTTCGCATCATTCAGCCAACCGTGGTATGACACACCGGATAAACAATCCTGCGTGGCTTATCAGGGCATGGCATTAATTAGCGTTCTTAATATTGTGTCGCAAACGCATTTGGTCTCTATTGCGCCACGTTGGTTAGTAGAAGAATTTGCCGATTCTTTAGAACTACAGATCCTGCCTTTACCGTTAAAATTGAACAGCCGCACATGCTATCTTTCATGGCATGAAGCCGCAGGCCGGGATAAAGGACATCAATGGATGGAAGAGCTGTTAGTCTCCGTTTGTAAGCAGTAGCATTTGGCAGAGTAAACCGGACGGTGCATCCTGTTTATTCTGCTTTTAACTTTATAACTGAAATTTTATGCTGAACTCTATTTTTTACGTCTGTCCAAAAGTGTCAAAAAATAGAGTAATTGCTGTAAGTTCCCATTTTTAAGCGATTATTTATCATACTGATTGCTTATGCTGGTTTAATTCTCCGTTTATTCGCGTCTTTCCTCCTTTTTATTCTTATTTACTCCAGTGTCACCCCTTCGGAGTCAATTGCCATGCGTCATCGTCAGCGGTTAATGTGTTGTTAAACCGTAATTCATTATAAGAGTGAGGCAAGCCATGGAGATGTTGTCTGGAGCCGAGATGGTCGTCCGATCGCTCATCGATCAGGGTGTGAAGCAGGTATTCGGTTATCCCGGGGGGGCCGTCCTCGATATTTATGATGCGCTGCATACGGTCGGCGGTATTGATCATGTGCTGGTCCGCCATGAACAAGCGGCGGTACATATGGCTGATGGCCTTGCGCGCGCCACGGGAGAAGTGGGTGTCGTATTGGTCACATCCGGACCGGGTGCGACCAATGCGATCACAGGCATAGCAACGGCTTATATGGATTCTATTCCGCTGGTGATCCTCTCCGGACAAGTCGCAACGTCGCTGATTGGCTACGATGCCTTCCAGGAGTGCGACATGGTAGGTATATCCCGCCCGGTGGTAAAACACAGCTTCCTGGTCAAACAAACGGAAGATATTCCGCAGGTGCTGAAAAAAGCCTTCTGGCTGGCAGCAAGCGGTCGTCCCGGGCCAGTGGTGGTGGATTTGCCGAAGGATATTCTGAATCCGGCGAAGAAACTGCCTTATAGCTGGCCGGACTCGGTGAGTATGCGCTCGTATAATCCGACGACGACGGGACATAAGGGACAGATCAAACGGGCGCTACAGACGCTGGTCGCGGCGAAGAAACCTGTTGTCTATGTGGGCGGTGGTGCGGTCAATGCAGCTTGTCATGAGCAGTTAGCTCAGATTGCTGAAGCGCTGAATCTGCCGGTTGTCTCCTCGCTAATGGGGTTGGGCGCGTTTCCAGCCACGCATCGTCAGGCGCTGGGCATGTTGGGAATGCACGGTACCTACGAAGCGAATATGACCATGCATCATTCCGATGTGATCTTTGCTGTCGGCGTTCGCTTTGACGATCGAACGACGAATAACCTGACAAAATATTGTCCGAATGCGACCGTGCTGCATATCGATATCGATCCGACCTCTATTTCTAAAACCGTTACTGCGGATATTCCGATTGTGGGTGATGCCCGCCTGGTACTGGATCAAATGCTCGAACTGCTGGAGCAAGAGAAATCACAGCAACCACTGGATGATAACCGTGACTGGTGGCAACAGATTGAGCACTGGCGCGCCCGTCAGTGTCTTAAATACGATACGCAAAGTGAAAGCATTAAGCCGCAGGCGGTGATTGAAACTATCTGGCGTTTGACGAAAGGGGAGGCGTATGTGACCTCTGACGTTGGCCAGCATCAAATGTTTGCCGCACTTTACTATCCGTTCGATAAACCGCGTCGCTGGATTAACTCAGGCGGCCTCGGGACTATGGGATTCGGTTTACCCGCGGCGTTAGGGGTGAAAATGGCGTTGCCGGATGAAACGGTAGTGTGTGTCACCGGGGATGGCAGCATTCAGATGAATATCCAGGAGTTGTCGACGGCGCTGCAATATGAACTGCCGGTGCTGGTGCTCAACCTTAACAACCGTTATCTCGGCATGGTCAAACAGTGGCAGGACATGATCTACTCCGGGCGTCACTCACAGTCTTACATGCAGTCGCTGCCCGATTTTGTGCGCCTTGCTGAGGCTTATGGGCATATCGGTATCCAGATTAATCATCCAGATGAACTTGAGAGCAAGCTGGGTGAAGCGCTGGAACATGTGCGTAACCATCGCCTGGTGTTTGTCGATGTCACCGTCGATGGCAGTGAGCATGTCTACCCGATGCAGATTCGTGGGGGTGGGATGGATGAAATGTGGTTAAGCAAAACGGAGAGAACCTGATTATGCGCCGGATATTATCAGTATTGCTGGAAAACGAGTCGGGTGCATTATCGCGGGTGATTGGCCTCTTCGCCCAGCGTGGATACAACATTGAAAGCCTGACCGTCGCGCCGACCGACGATCCGACCTTATCGCGGATGACGATTCAGACGGTAGGGGATGAGAAAGTCCTTGAGCAGATCGAAAAGCAGCTTCACAAGCTGGTGGATGTTCTGCGCGTCAGCGAACTGGGGCAGGGCGCTCACGTTGAACGAGAAATCATGCTGGTGAAAATCCAGGCCAGTGGTTATGGCCGGGAAGAGGTGAAACGCAACACGGAGATTTTCCGCGGGCAAATCATCGACGTGACGCCGTCTATCTACACCGTACAACTGGCGGGCACCAGCGATAAGCTGGATGCGTTTCTGGCAACCCTGCGTGAAGTCGCCAAAATTGTGGAGGTTGCCCGTTCCGGCGTAGTGGGACTCTCCCGTGGCGATAAAATTATGCGCTAATAGTCGACTGTAGGCCTGATAAGCACAGCGCCATCAGGCATCATCGCGGAGATCATGCCGGATGGCGGCGTAAACGCCTTATCCGGCCTACATGTAACGTACCCGTTTGCGCTGATGCTACCTGTTGCGCTTTTTTTTTGCGAAATCAGCAGTAACCAGAGACAAAAGCGGTTGCCGCAGTCATTATTCTGCGCTTAGATGTTAAGAAGTTTAACCCATGCCATCTAAAAGGTTATGGTTTGTACATTTTACGCAAGGGGCAATTGTGAAACTGGATGAAATCGCTCGGTTGGCCGGCGTTTCGCGAACGACTGCAAGCTACGTTATTAATGGCAAAGCAAAGCAATATCGCGTAAGCGACAAAACGGTTGAAAAAGTCATGGCGGTGGTGCGCGAGCATAATTACCACCCGAATGCCGTGGCGGCCGGGCTGCGTGCTGGACGCACACGTTCTATTGGGCTGGTGATCCCGGATCTTGAGAACACGAGCTATACCCGGATCGCAAACTATCTGGAGCGGCAGGCGCGTCAGCGTGGGTATCAGCTGTTAATTGCCTGCTCTGAAGATCAGCCGGATAACGAAATGCGCTGTATTGAGCATCTTCTACAGCGCCAGGTCGATGCTATAATTGTGTCGACTTCCTTGCCACCTGAGCATCCGTTCTACCAACGCTGGGCAAACAGTTCATTCCCGATTGTGGCGCTGGATCGTGCACTGGATCGCGAACATTTTACCAGCGTTGTGGGTGCGGATCAGGATGATGCGGAAATGCTGGCGGAAGAGTTACGCAAATTCCCTGCTGAAACCGTCCTCTATCTGGGCGCGCTTCCTGAATTATCCGTCAGTTTCCTGCGCGAACAGGGTTTTCGTACCGCGTGGAAGGACGATCCGCGTGAAGTCCATTTCCTGTACGCCAACAGCTATGAGCGGGAAGCGGCTGCGCAGCTGTTTGATAAATGGCTGGAAACGCACCCAATGCCTCAGGCGTTGTTTACCACGTCGTTTGCCCTGTTGCAGGGGGTGATGGATGTGACCCTGCGTCGTGACGGGCAGCTGCCGTCTGATTTAGCGATTGCGACTTTTGGCGATCACGAACTGCTCGACTTCCTGCAGTGCCCGGTACTGGCAGTGGCACAGCGCCATCGTGATGTCGCGGAACGCGTGCTGGAGATTGTACTGGCAAGTCTGGACGAACCGCGTAAACCAAAACCAGGTTTAACGCGTATACGGCGTAATCTGTACCGTCGCGGTATTCTCAGCCGTAACTAAGTTTCCTCAATTGATGACGTTGGCGGGATAAGCCTCTGACGTCTTCATTTTTCTATTCTCAGAAATAACCGCATTATATTTAAGAATATTCTTTAGAATTATCTGAAATTCATTCTTGAAATACCCCGAATTAAAAATGCAACTATCCATTTTTGGGTTATTGATACGTAACGACGCGTTACGCTTGTATTATTTTGTTACATGCATGTGTGGATTTGCCGAATTAACAAACACTTTGCTCTCGTATTGCGGCCATCTGGTACTTACCTCGGCCCTGCGCGGCGTACAGACCGATTAACTGGTACTGTTAACTCGCTGCATATTGTCCTAAAATGCCGCTCGCGTCGCAAACTGACACTTTATATGTTCTTTGGATGATATTCAGTTGTTTTAAACAATGATGAGTTGTTGGATTTTTTTCTTACAAATATTCATGACGTTAATTTGCTTCGTTTGCTGTACGGATTTTGTTCAACGCTGATATTAGCCGTAAACAATGGGTTTTTTGCTCCGCTAAGCGCCGCGACTTGCTTGACAAGGTTTTCCTCCGCTCCGTAAACTCCTTTAAGTGGGAATTTGTGGGATAAAGTGGTAATTGGGGGTGAGGCTGGCATGTTCCGGGGAGCAACGTTAGTTAATCTCGACAGTAAAGGGCGCTTATCCGTGCCTACCCGTTATCGGGATCAACTGCTTGAGAGCGCTACCGGTCAAATGGTTTGCACCATTGACATCCATCACCCGTGCCTGCTGCTGTACCCCCTGCCTGAATGGGAAATAATCGAGCAGAAGCTATCGCGTCTGTCGAGCATGAATCCAGTTGAGCGTCGCGTACAGCGCTTATTGTTGGGTCATGCCAGCGAATGTCAGATGGATAACGCTGGTCGATTACTGATAGCCCCCATTCTGCGGCAACACGCAGGGCTAACGAAAGAAGTGATGCTGGTTGGGCAGTTCAATAAGTTTGAGCTGTGGGATGAAACGACCTGGTATCAACAGGTCAAGGAAGATATCGACGCTGAGCAGTCTGTTACTGGCGCGTTGTCGGAACGATTGCAGGATTTGTCTCTATAAAATGACGGAAAATTATAAACATACAACGGTGTTGCTGGATGAAGCCGTAAACGGCCTGAATATTCGTCCAGACGGCATCTACATTGACGGGACATTTGGTCGCGGTGGTCACTCACGTTTGATCCTCTCCCAGCTTGGCGAAGAGGGACGTTTACTGGCAATCGATCGCGATCCGCAGGCTATTGCCGTTGCAAAAACGATTACCGATCCTCGCTTCTCCATCGTACATGGACCTTTTTCTGCGCTGGCTGACTATGTTGCCGAGCGTGGACTGACCGGTAAGATCGACGGGATTCTTCTCGATCTGGGCGTTTCTTCACCGCAGCTCGATGACGCAGAGCGCGGTTTCTCGTTTATGCGTGACGGTCCGTTAGATATGCGTATGGACCCAACACGCGGTCAGTCAGCGGCCGAATGGCTGCAAACCGCCGATGAAGCAGACATTGCCTGGGTGATTAAAACCTTTGGCGAAGAGCGCTTCGGCAAACGCATTGCGCGCGCCATCGTGGAGCGCAACCGCATCGAACCGATGACCCGCACCAAAGAACTGGCGGAAGTGATTGCAGCGGCAATGCCGGTGAAGGACAAATTCAAACATCCCGCGACCCGTACCTTCCAGGCGGTGCGCATTTGGGTGAACAGTGAACTGGAGGAGATAGAGCAGGCGCTAAAAAGCTCGCTCAGCGTGCTGGCTCCAGGTGGTCGCCTTTCGATCATCAGTTTCCATTCGCTTGAAGACCGCATTGTGAAACGCTTTATGCGTGAACAAAGCCGTGGTCCTCAGGTACCGGCTGGAATACCGATGACCGAAGCGCAGATCAAAAAGCTGGGCGGCCGTGAGTTAAGAGCACTAGGCAAGATGATGCCGGGTGAAGAAGAGGTAGCTGAGAATCCTCGTGCCCGTAGTTCAGTTCTGCGTATTGCAGAGAGGACGAACGCATGATCAGCAGAGTGACAGAAGCCCTCAGCAAAGTTAAAGGATCGATAGGAAGCAACGAGCGCCATGCCTTGCCTGGCGTGATCGGTGACGATCTTTTGCGGTTTGGGAAGCTGCCACTCTGCCTGTTCATTTGCATTATTTTGACGGCGGTTACCGTCGTGACAACAGCACACCATACGCGGTTACTGACCGCGCAGCGTGAGCAGCTGGTTCTGGAGCGAGATGCGCTGGATATCGAATGGCGCAACTTGATCCTTGAGGAGAACGCGCTCGGCGACCATAGCCGTGTTGAACGGATCGCAACGGAAAAGCTGCAAATGCAGCATGTTGATCCCTCACAAGAAAATATCGTAGTACAAAAATAAGGATAAACGCGACGCATGAAAGCAGCGGCAAAAACGCACAAACCAAAACGCCAGGAAGAACAAGCCAACTTTATCAGTTGGCGTTTTGCGTTACTGTGCGGTTGTATTTTGCTGGCACTCGGTTTTCTGCTGGGGCGCGTTGCCTGGCTGCAAATCATCGCGCCGGACATGCTGGTGCGTCAGGGCGACATGCGTTCTCTGCGCGTCCAGGAAGTGTCCACATCGCGCGGGATGATTACCGACCGTTCAGGTCGTCCGCTGGCGGTGAGTGTACCGGTGAAGGCGATTTGGGCCGACCCGAAAGAGGTGCATGACGCAGGCGGAGTGAGCGTTGGCGAACGCTGGAGAGCGTTGTCGACCGCGCTGAATATTCCGCTCGATCAACTGGCTTCCCGCATTAACGCCAACCCGAAAGGGCGCTTTATCTATTTGGCGCGTCAGGTAAACCCTGACATGGCTGATTACATCAAGAAACTGAAGCTGCCAGGTATCCACCTGCGCGAAGAATCCCGCCGTTACTATCCTTCCGGAGAAGTGACTGCTCACCTCATCGGCTTTACTAACGTCGATAGCCAGGGGATTGAAGGCGTTGAGAAGAGCTTCGACAAGTGGCTCACCGGACAACCGGGTGAACGTATTGTACGTAAAGACCGTTATGGCCGCGTTATTGAAGACATCTCTTCTACCGACAGCCAGGCGGCGCATAACCTCGCGTTGAGCATTGATGAGCGTTTACAGGCACTGGTCTACCGTGAACTGAATAACGCCGTGGCCTTCAACAAGGCGGAGTCAGGCAGTGCGGTACTGGTGGATGTGAACACCGGTGAAGTGCTGGCCATGGCCAACAGTCCGTCCTACAACCCGAACAATCTCACCGGTACGCCAAAAGACGCGATGCGTAACCGCACCATTACCGACGTGTTTGAACCGGGTTCTACCGTTAAACCGATGGTGGTGATGACCGCGCTGCAGCGTGGCGTGGTACGCGAAAACACCGTCCTCAACACTATCCCTTACCGAATTAATGGTCACGAAATCAAAGACGTGGCGCGTTATAGCGAATTAACCCTCACCGGGGTTTTGCAGAAGTCGAGTAACGTCGGTGTTTCCAAGCTGGCGTTAGCGATGCCGTCCTCAGCGTTAGTAGATACTTACTCACGTTTTGGGCTGGGAAAAGCGACCAATTTGGGGTTGGTCGGAGAACGCAGTGGCTTATATCCTCAAAAACAACGGTGGTCTGACATAGAGAGGGCCACCTTCTCTTTCGGCTATGGGCTAATGGTAACGCCGTTACAGTTAGCGCGAGTCTATGCAACGATCGGCAGCTATGGCGTTTATCGCCCACTGTCGATTACCAAAGTTGACCCTCCTGTTCCGGGCGAGCGTATCTTCCCGGAATCAACCGTGCGTACCGTCGTACACATGATGGAAAGCGTGGCGCTACCGGGCGGCGGCGGTGTGAAGGCGGCGATTAAAGGCTATCGCATCGCCATTAAAACCGGTACAGCGAAGAAAGTAGGGCCGGATGGCCGCTACATCAACAAATACATTGCTTATACCGCAGGCGTTGCGCCTGCGAGTCAGCCGCGCTTCGCGCTGGTTGTTGTTATCAACGATCCGCAGGCGGGTAAATACTACGGTGGCGCCGTTTCCGCGCCGGTCTTTGGTGCCATCATGGGCGGCGTACTGCGCACCATGAACATCGAGCCGGATGCGCTGACAACGGGCGATAAAAATGAATTTGTGAATAATCAAGGCGAGGCAACAGGTGGCAGATCGTAATTTGCGCGACCTTCTTGCTCCATGGGTGCCGGGTGCACCGGAGCGAACACTGCGGGAGATGACGCTTGACAGCCGTGTGGCTGCATCGGGCGATCTCTTTGTCGCAGTATTAGGTCATCAGGCGGACGGGCGTCGGTATATCCCGCAGGCGATAGCGCAAGGTGTGGCTGCCATTATTGCAGAAGCAAAAGATGAAGCTACTGATGGTGAAATTCGTGAAATGCACGGCGTTCCGGTCATCTATCTCAGTCAGCTTAACGAACGTTTATCTGCACTGGCGGGCCGTTTTTACCACGAGCCTTCTGAGAAAATGCGTCTGGTCGGCGTGACCGGGACCAACGGTAAAACCACCACCACCCAATTGCTGGCCCAGTGGAGCCAACTGCTTGGCGAAACCAGCGCGGTGATGGGAACAGTAGGCAATGGCCTGCTGGGCAAAGTGATCCCGACGGAAAATACTACCGGCTCAGCCGTTGATGTCCAGCATGTGCTGGCGGGTCTGGCTGCGCAGGGCGCAACGGTTGGCGCGATGGAAGTCTCTTCACACGGCCTGGTTCAGCATCGCGTGGCGGCGCTGAAGTTTGCCGCATCAGTATTTACTAACTTAAGCCGTGACCATCTCGACTACCACGGCGACATGGAACATTACGAAGCCGCGAAATGGCTGCTGTATTCCACGCACCATTGCGGTCAGGCCATCGTCAATGCGGATGATGAAGTCGGTCGTCGCTGGCTGGCGAAACTCCCTGATGCGGTTGCCGTTTCGATGGAAGACCACATCAACCCTAACTGTCATGGTCGTTGGTTAAAAGCGGTTGACGTGAAGTATCACGACAGCGGGGCAACGATTCGTTTTACCTCCTCATGGGGCGACGGCGAAATTGAAAGCCGCCTGATGGGAGCGTTTAACGTCAGCAATCTGTTGCTGGCGCTGGCAACACTGCTGGCGCTGGGCTATCCGTTAGCTGATTTACTGAAAACGGCCACACAATTGCAACCGGTTTGCGGGCGTATGGAAGTGTTCAGCGCGCCGGGTAAAACTACCGTGGTGGTTGATTACGCCCATACGCCAGATGCGCTGGAAAAAGCGCTGCAAGCGGCACGTCTGCACTGTACTGGCAAACTGTGGTGCGTCTTTGGCTGCGGCGGCGATCGCGATAAAGGCAAACGTCCGTTGATGGGCGCAATCGCCGAGCAGTTTGCAGATGTTGTCGTGGTGACCGATGACAACCCGCGTACCGAAGAGCCGCGCGCCATCATTAACGACATTCTGGCGGGTATGCTGGATGCCGGACAGGCGAAGGTGATGGAAGGTCGCGCAGAAGCCGTGACAAACGCCATTATGCAGGCGAAAGAAAACGACGTGGTGCTGGTGGCCGGGAAAGGTCACGAAGATTACCAGATCGTGGGCTCGCAGCGTCTCGACTATTCTGACCGCGTGACCGCAGCGCGTCTGCTGGGGGTTATCGCATGATTAGCGTAACGCTCAGCCAACTGGCGGAGATCCTCCAGGGCGAATTGAAAGGGGCCGATCTGACCCTTGATGCCGTAACAACCGATACGCGTAAAGTGACGCCGGGCTGCCTGTTTGTGGCGCTGAAAGGCGAACGCTTTGACGCCCACGATTTTGCCGACAAAGCGCAAGAGAGCGGGGCGGGTGCGCTGCTGGTCAGCCGTCCGTTGAACACCAACCTGCCGCAGCTGATTGTTAAAGATACGCGTCTGGCGTTTGGTGAACTGGCGGCGTGGGTTCGCGCTCAGGTTCCGGCGCGCGTTGTCGCGCTGACCGGTTCATCCGGTAAAACGTCCGTCAAAGAGATGACGGCTGCCATTCTGAGCCAGTGTGGTAACACGCTATATACCGCGGGCAACCTGAATAACGACATCGGTGTACCGATGACGCTGCTGCGCTTAAACAACGATTACGACTATGCCGTGATTGAGCTCGGCGCCAACCATCAGGGTGAAATCGCCTGGACCGTCGGCCTGACGCGTCCGGAAGCGGCGCTGGTGAACAACCTGGCCGCCGCGCACCTGGAAGGCTTTGGCTCTCTGGCGGGCGTTGCGAAGGCAAAAGGTGAGATTTTTACCGGCCTGTCAGCGAACGGTATCGCCATTATGAATGCCGACAACAACGACTGGTTGAACTGGCAGAGCATCATCGGCGATCGCAAAGTCTGGCGCTTCTCTCCGAATGCGGCCAACAGCGACTTTTCGGCGACCAACGTTCATGTGACCTCGCACGGTACAGAATTTTCTCTGCAAACGCCGACCGGTAGCATTGATGTCCTGCTGCCGTTACCGGGTCGCCACAATATCGCTAACGCCCTTGCGGCGGCGGCGCTTTCTATGGCGGTAGGCGCGACGCACGAGGCGATCAAAGCGGGTTTGAAGGATCTGCAAGCGGTACCGGGACGTCTGTTCCCGATTCAACTCGCAGAAAATCAGCTGCTGCTGGACGACTCCTATAACGCGAACGTCGGTTCGATGACCGCAGCGGTGCAGGTGCTGTCTGAGATGCCGGGTTATCGCGTACTGGTCGTAGGCGATATGGCAGAGCTTGGCGCAGAAAGTGAAGCATGTCATGTACAGGTGGGTGTTGCTGCGAAAGCAGCAGGCATCGACCGTGTACTGAGTACAGGAAAACTGAGTCAGGCAATTAGCGACGCCAGTGGCGTTGGCGAACATTTTGCGAATAAAAGCGCGCTGGCCGCGCATCTTAAAGCATTGATTGCAGAACATCAGGTCATGACGATTTTAGTGAAGGGTTCACGTAGTGCCGCCATGGAAGAGGTAGTACGCGCATTACAGGAGAATGGAACATGTTAGTTTGGCTGGCCGAACATTTGGTCAAATATTATTCCGGCTTTAACGTCTTTTCCTATCTGACGTTTCGCGCCATCGTCAGCCTGCTGACCGCGCTGTTCATCTCTTTGTGGATGGGCCCGCGCATGATTGCCCGCTTGCAAAAAATGTCCTTTGGACAGGTCGTACGTAACGACGGTCCGGAATCGCACTTCAGTAAACGCGGTACGCCAACCATGGGCGGGATCATGATCCTCACCGCGATTGTCATCTCCGTACTGCTGTGGGCATATCCGTCGAACCCGTACGTATGGTGCGTGCTGGTGGTATTGATTGGCTACGGCATTATCGGTTTTGTCGATGACTACCGCAAAGTGGTGCGCAAAGATACCAAGGGACTGATTGCCCGCTGGAAGTACTTCTGGATGTCGGTGATTGCGCTGGGCGTGGCCTTTGCGCTGTACCTCGCCGGTAAAGACACCCCGGCTACCGAGCTGGTAGTGCCGTTCTTTAAAGATGTGATGCCGCAGTTGGGGCTGTTCTACGTGCTGCTGGCGTACTTCGTGATTGTGGGTACTGGCAACGCGGTAAACCTTACCGATGGCCTGGATGGTCTGGCGATTATGCCGACCGTGTTCGTGGCCGCGGGTTTTGCGCTGGTAGCGTGGGCGACCGGTAACATGAACTTTGCCAACTACCTGCACATTCCCTATTTACGCCATGCTGGCGAACTGGTGATCGTCTGTACGGCGATTGTCGGTGCGGGGTTAGGCTTCCTGTGGTTTAACACCTATCCTGCGCAGGTCTTTATGGGCGACGTCGGTTCGCTGGCGCTGGGCGGCGCGCTTGGCATTATTGCCGTGCTGCTGCGTCAGGAATTCCTGCTGGTGATCATGGGCGGTGTATTTGTCGTAGAAACGCTGTCGGTCATTCTGCAGGTTGGCTCCTTTAAGCTGCGCGGACAGCGCATCTTCCGTATGGCGCCGATTCACCATCACTATGAACTGAAAGGCTGGCCGGAACCGCGCGTAATTGTGCGCTTCTGGATTATTTCGCTGATGCTGGTGCTGATTGGCCTGGCAACGCTGAAGGTACGTTAATCATGGCTGATTACCAGGGTAAAAAAGTCGTCATTATCGGTCTGGGATTGACCGGGCTGTCCTGCGTGGATTTCTTTCTGGCGCGTGGCGTGACGCCGCGAGTGATGGATACCCGCGCAACGCCACCTGGCCTGGATAAATTGCCGGAAGCGGTTGAGCGTCATGTTGGCAGCCTGAATGATGATTGGCTGCTGGCCGCCGATCTCATCGTCGCCAGCCCTGGTATTGCCCTGGCGCATCCTTCGCTGAGCGCCGCCGCTGATGCAGGGATCGAAATTGTCGGTGACATCGAGCTGTTCTGTCGCGAAGCACAGGCGCCGATCGTTGCGATCACCGGTTCCAACGGGAAAAGCACCGTCACCACGTTAGTGGGTGAAATGGCGAAAGCGGCTGGTGTGAACGTGGGTGTTGGTGGAAATATCGGCCTGCCCGCGCTGATGCTGCTGGATGACGAACGTGAGCTGTATGTTCTGGAGCTGTCGAGCTTCCAGCTGGAGACAACCTCCAGCTTACAGGCCGTAGCCGCCACCATTTTGAACGTCACCGAAGATCATATGGACAGGTATCCGTTTGGCTTGCAGCAGTACCGTGCGGCCAAACTGCGCGTCTATGAAAATGCGAAAGTGTGTGTGGTTAATGCCGATGATGCGCTGACCATGCCGATTCGCGGGGCGGATGAGCGCTGCGTGAGCTTTGGCATCAACATGGGTGACTATCATCTCAATCGTCAGCAGGGTGAAACCTGGCTGCGGGTGAAGGGCGAAAAAGTCCTGAATGTGAAAGAGATGACGCTCACTGGCCAGCATAACTATACCAACGCTCTGGCTGCGCTGGCGCTGGCGGATGCTGCGGGTCTGCCGCGGGCATCCAGCCTGAAAGCGCTGACTACCTTTACCGGTCTGGCGCATCGTTTCCAGTTGGTACTGAATCATAACGGCGTGCGTTGGATCAACGATTCAAAAGCCACCAACGTCGGTAGCACCGAAGCGGCGCTGAATGGTTTGCACGTTGATGGTACGTTGCACCTGCTGCTGGGCGGCGACGGGAAATCCGCCGACTTTATGCCGCTGCAACGTTACCTGACTGGCGACAACATTCGTCTGTACTGCTTTGGTCGCGATGGCGCACAGCTTGCCGCTCTGCGTCCTGAGGTTGCGGAACACACTGAAACCATGGAGCAGGCAATGCGTCTGCTCGCACCGCGTGTGAAGTCGGGTGATATGGTGCTGCTTTCACCAGCCTGCGCCAGCCTTGACCAGTTCAAGAACTTTGAGCAACGCGGTGACGTCTTTACCCGTTTAGCGAAGGAGTTGGGTTGATGCGTTTCTCACTCCCTCGTCTGAAAATGCCGCGCGTACCGGGACTGGGTGTCCTGGCGTGGATCTTCGCGGCACTTAAAGGCTGGGTGATGGCTTCGCGTGATAAAGACGCGGACAGTCTGATCATGTATGACCGCATGCTGCTGTGGCTGACTTTTGGTCTGGCAGCGATCGGTTTTGTGATGGTGACATCAGCATCGATGCCAGTAGGGCAACGCCTGGCAGGCGATCCCTTCCTGTTCGCTAAACGTGACGCGCTGTATATCTTCCTCGCGTTCTGTCTGGCGATGGTGACGCTGCGTCTGCCGATGGAGTTCTGGCAAAAGTACAGCACGACGATGCTGATCGCCTCAATCATCATGCTGCTGATCGTTCTGGTGGTGGGGAGTTCCGTTAACGGGGCATCGCGCTGGATCGCTCTGGGTCCACTGCGTATTCAGCCTGCGGAATTCACCAAGCTGTCGCTGTTCTGTTATCTCGCGAACTACCTGGTGCGTAAGGTCGATGAAGTGCGTAATAACCTGCGCGGCTTCTTAAAACCGATGGGTGTGATTCTGGTGCTGGCTGTCTTACTGCTGGCGCAGCCTGACCTCGGTACGGTAGTGGTACTGTTTGTCACGACGCTGGCGATGCTGTTTCTCGCTGGTGCGAAACTGTGGCAGTTCATTGCCATTATCGGCATGGGGATTTCGGCGGTAGTGCTGCTGATCCTTGCCGAACCGTATCGTATTCGCCGCGTAACCTCCTTCTGGAACCCATGGGAAGATCCGTTTGGCAGCGGCTACCAGTTAACGCAATCGCTGATGGCTTTTGGTCGCGGTGAGGTTTGGGGTCAGGGGCTAGGTAATTCAGTGCAAAAACTGGAGTATTTACCGGAGGCGCACACCGACTTCATCTTCGCCATCATTGGGGAAGAGCTGGGTTATATCGGTGTGGTATTGGCACTTTTAATGGTATTCTTCGTCGCTTTTCGCGCGATGTCGATTGGCCGCAAAGCGCTGGAAATTGACCACCGTTTTTCAGGCTTTTTAGCCTGCTCCATCGGGATTTGGTTTAGCTTCCAGGCCCTGGTAAACGTCGGTGCAGCAGCAGGTATGCTGCCAACCAAAGGTCTGACGTTACCGCTGATCAGTTATGGTGGTTCCAGTTTGTTGATTATGTCGACGGCCATCATGTTTTTGTTACGTATTGATTATGAAACGCGTCTGGAAAAAGCCCAGGCGTTTACACGAGGTGCACGATGAGTGGTCAACCGAAGCGGTTAATGGTGATGGCAGGCGGTACCGGCGGGCATGTGTTCCCGGGGCTGGCGGTCGCGCATCATTTAATGGCTCAGGGCTGGCAGGTTCGTTGGCTGGGCACCGCCGATCGTATGGAAGCGGACTTAGTGCCGAAGCATGGCATTGAAATTGACTTTATTCGCATCTCCGGTTTGCGTGGCAAAGGTGTCAACGCGCTGCTAGCCGCCCCCGTGCGTATTTTTAATGCCTGGCGTCAGGCGCGCGCCATCATGAAGCAATTCAAGCCTGATGTGGTGCTGGGTATGGGCGGCTACGTGTCCGGCCCTGGTGGTCTGGCGGCCTGGTCGTTAGGCATTCCGGTTGTGCTGCATGAGCAGAACGGCATTGCGGGATTAACCAACAAGTGGCTGGCGAAGATTGCAACGAAGGTGATGCAGGCTTTTCCTGGCGCTTTCCCGAATGCGGAAGTGGTGGGTAACCCGGTACGCACCGATGTTCTGGCGTTGCCGTTGCCCGAAGTGCGTCTGGCGGGGCGTGAAGGCCCGGTACGTGTGCTGGTCGTCGGGGGATCTCAGGGCGCTCGCGTATTGAACCAGACGATGCCGCAGGTTGCCGCAAAGCTTGGTGACGCGGTGACTATCTGGCATCAGAGCGGCAAAGGCGCGCAGCAAACCGTTGAACAGGCATATGCCGACGCGGGACAACCGCAGCACAAGGTCACTGAGTTTATTGATGATATGGCAGCCGCTTACGCGTGGGCGGATGTTGTCGTTTGTCGCTCCGGCGCGCTGACGGTAAGCGAAATTGCCGCCGCAGGTTTGCCTGCGCTGTTTGTGCCTTTCCAGCACAAAGACCGACAGCAGTACTGGAATGCGCTGCCGCTGGAGAAAGCGGGCGCAGCCAAAATTCTTGAGCAGCCGCAGTTTACTGTGGATGCCGTCGCTAACACCCTTTCCGGGTGGTCGCGAGAAACCTTATTAACCATGGCAGAACGTGCGCGCGCCGCTTCCATTCCGGATGCCACAGAGCGTGTTGCTAATGAAGTGAGCCGGGCTGCCCGGGCGTAATTGTGGTGATGCCTTTTGCATCGCATGAACTAAGAAGTTAATGGCTAAAGAATGAATACACAACAACTGGCAAAACTGCGTTCCATCGTGCCCGAAATGCGTCGCGTTCGGCACATTCACTTTGTCGGCATCGGTGGTGCTGGTATGGGCGGTATTGCCGAAGTTTTGGCCAACGAAGGTTATCAGATCAGCGGTTCTGACTTAGCGCCGAACCCGGTGACGCAGCAGTTGACGAATCTGGGCGCCACGATTTTCTTCAACCATCGCCCTGAAAACGTGCGTGATGCGAGTGTGGTGGTGGTATCCAGCGCCATTTCTGCGGATAACCCGGAAATTGTTGCGGCGCATGAAGCGCGTATTCCGGTGATCCGTCGTGCTGAAATGCTGGCGGAGTTAATGCGTTTTCGTCACGGTATCGCCATTGCCGGGACGCACGGTAAAACCACGACCACGGCGATGGTCTCCAGTATCTACGCGGAAGCGGGGCTGGATCCGACGTTTGTCAACGGCGGTCTGGTGAAGGCCGCAGGCGTCCATGCGCGTCTGGGTCATAGCCGTTATTTAATCGCGGAGGCGGATGAGAGCGACGCGTCGTTCCTGCATTTGCAGCCGATGGTGGCGATTGTTACCAATATCGAAGCCGATCATATGGATACCTACCATGGTGACTTCGAAAATTTAAAGCAGACGTTTATTAATTTCCTGCATAACTTGCCGTTTTATGGTCGTGCGGTGATGTGCGTTGACGATCCGGTGATCCGCGAGTTGTTGCCGCGAGTCGGTCGTCAAACCACAACCTATGGTTTTAGCGATGATGCTGATGTGCGCGTCGAAGATTATCAGCAGATTGGTCCACAAGGGCATTTCACGCTGCTGCGTCAGGGGATGGCCGATTTACGCGTGACGTTGAACGCACCGGGCCGCCACAATGCGCTGAACGCCGCGGCGGCAGTGGCAGTGGCAACAGAAGAAGGCATTGAAGACGACGCTATTCTGCGCGCGCTGGAAAGTTTCCAGGGCACCGGACGCCGTTTTGACTTCCTCGGCGAATTCCCGCTGGAGCCGGTAAACGGTAAAGCCGGGACGGCGATGCTGGTGGATGATTATGGTCATCACCCAACGGAAGTGGATGCCACGATTAAAGCTGCCCGCGCGGGCTGGCCGGACAAAAATCTGGTAATGCTGTTCCAGCCGCACCGCTTTACGCGTACACGCGATTTGTATGACGACTTTGCCAACGTGCTGACTCAGGTCGATGCACTGTTGATGCTGGATGTGTACGCCGCGGGTGAAGCCGCGATTCCGGGGGCCGACAGCCGTTCGCTGTGCCGTACGATCCGTGGTCGCGGTAAGATCGACCCGATTCTGGTATCCGATCCGGCTCAGGTGGCAGACATGCTGGCGCCGGTATTAACCGGCAACGATCTGATTTTGGTGCAGGGCGCTGGAAATATCGGCAAAATCGCGCGTTCCTTAGCTGAAATCAAACTGAAGCCGCAAAACCCGGAGGAAGAACAACATGGCTGATAAAATCGCGGTCCTGTTAGGGGGAACCTCCGCAGAGCGTGAAGTTTCGCTGAATTCCGGCGCGGCCGTACTGGCAGGGTTACGCGAAGGTGGTGTCGATGCTCATCCAATTGACCCAAAAGAGGTTGATGTCACGCTTTTGAAATCGATGGGTTTTCAAAAGGTGTTTATTGCGCTGCACGGTCGTGGCGGGGAAGATGGCACGTTGCAGGGCATGCTGGAGCTGATTGGTCTGCCGTACACCGGTAGTGGCGTCATGGCTTCCGCAATTTCTATGGACAAACTGCGCAGCAAGCTGCTGTGGCAGGGCGCAGGTTTACCCGTCGCGCCCTGGGTTGCATTGACCCGCGCTGAGTTCGAAAAAGGTCTTAGCGATGAAGTGGTTACAAAAATTTCTGCGTTAGGTTTGCCGCTGATTGTGAAGCCAAGCCGTGAAGGCTCCAGCGTAGGAATGTCAAAAGTTGAAGAAGAAAATGCTTTGCAGGGTGCATTAGCATTGGCTTTTCAGCATGATGAAGAAGTACTGATCGAAAAATGGCTCAGTGGCCCGGAATTTACAGTTGCGATACTTGGTGAAGAAATTTTACCGTCAATACGTATCCAACCCGCGGGAACCTTCTATGATTATGAGGCGAAGTATCTCTCTGATGAGACACAATATTTCTGCCCAGCCGGTCTGGAAGTCGAACAAGAGGCCCGTTTACAGGAATTAGTCCTGAAAGCGTGGACCACATTGGGCTGTAAAGGTTGGGGTCGCATTGACGTCATGCTGGACAGCGATGGCCAGTTTTATCTGCTGGAAGCGAATACCTCTCCGGGTATGACCAGCCACAGTCTGGTGCCGATGGCGGCGCGTCAGGCGGGCCTGAGCTTCTCGCAGTTGGTGGTAAGAATTCTGGAGTTGGCGGACTGATATGTCGCAGGCTGCGCTGAACACGCGAAACGGTGATGAAGAAGAAGTAAACTCCTCACGCCGCAATAATGGAACGCGTCTTGCAGGAATATTGTTCCTGCTGACAGTGCTGTGCACCGTGTTTGTCAGCGGCTGGGTAGTGTTGGGATGGATGGAAGATGCGCAACGTTTGCCTTTATCGAAACTGGTGTTAACCGGCGAACGGCATTACACGCGCAATGACGATATTCGTCAGTCCATTCTGGCGCTGGGCGCTCCGGGAACCTTTATGACTCAGGATGTGAACATCATTCAGAGTCAAATTGAACGACTCCCCTGGATTAAACAGGCGAGCGTCAGAAAGCAATGGCCCGATGAATTGAAGATTCATCTGGTTGAATATGTGCCCATTGCGCGTTGGAATGACCAACATATGGTGGATGCTGAAGGAAATACGTTCAGTGTTCCAACCGGTCGGGCCAATAAGCAGGTATTACCCATGTTATATGGACCGGAAGGCAGCGCAAGTGAAGTGTTGCAAGGGTTTCGCGATATGGGGCAGGTGCTGGCTAAGGATAGATTCACCCTGAAGGAAGCGGCGATGACCGCTCGTCGTTCCTGGCAGTTGACGCTGAATAACGATATTAAGCTGAATCTGGGCAGGGGCGATACGATAAAACGTTTGGCTCGCTTTGTGGAACTCTACCCGGTTTTACAGCAGCAGGCGCAAACCGATGGCAAACGGATTAGCTACGTTGATTTGCGTTATGACTCAGGAGCGGCAGTAGGCTGGGTTCCCTTGCCTCCTGAGGAATCTAATCAGCAACAGAATCAGGCACAGGCAGAACAACAATGATCAAGGCGACGGACAGAAAACTGGTAGTTGGACTGGAGATTGGCACCGCGAAGGTAGCCGCTTTAGTAGGGGAAGTTCTGCCCGACGGTATGGTCAATATCATTGGCGTGGGCAGTTGCCCATCGCGAGGTATGGATAAAGGCGGGGTGAATGACCTTGAGTCAGTGGTGAAGTGCGTACAGCGCGCCATTGACCAGGCTGAACTGATGGCAGATTGCCAGATCTCCTCGGTGTATCTGGCACTTTCCGGTAAACATATTAGCTGTCAAAATGAAATTGGTATGGTGCCCATTTCCGAAGAGGAAGTGACGCAGGAAGATGTGGAAAACGTAGTACATACGGCAAAATCCGTACGCGTTCGCGATGAACATCGTGTTCTGCACGTTATTCCGCAGGAATACGCCATTGACTACCAGGAAGGCATTAAAAATCCGGTAGGTCTTTCCGGCGTACGCATGCAGGCAAAAGTCCACCTTATTACCTGCCACAACGACATGGCGAAGAATATTGTCAAAGCCGTTGAACGTTGTGGTCTGAAAGTTGACCAACTGATTTTTGCCGGGTTGGCAGCCAGTTATTCCGTGTTGACGGAAGATGAACGTGAACTGGGTGTCTGCGTGGTGGATATTGGTGGTGGTACAATGGACATCGCCGTTTATACTGGCGGGGCGTTGCGCCACACTAAAGTGATCCCTTATGCAGGGAATGTAGTGACCAGCGATATCGCGTATGCCTTTGGTACGCCGCCGAGCGATGCTGAGGCCATCAAAGTGCGCCATGGTTGCGCACTGGGTTCCATCGTGGGTAAAGACGAGAGCGTTGAAGTGCCAAGCGTGGGGGGGCGTCCACCGCGTAGCCTGCAACGTCAGACTCTGGCAGAGGTCATTGAGCCGCGTTATACCGAGCTGCTCAACCTGGTCAACGAAGAAATTTTGCAATTACAAGAACAGCTTCGCCAGCAGGGTGTGAAACATCATCTGGCGGCGGGGATTGTGTTAACCGGTGGCGCTGCGCAAATTGAAGGTCTTGCGGCCTGCGCACAGCGCGTGTTCCATACGCAAGTACGTATTGGCGCGCCGCTGAATATCACTGGTCTGACGGATTATGCCCAGGAGCCGTATTATTCAACGGCAGTGGGGTTGCTTCACTACGGGAAAGAATCCCATTTGAGTGGTGAGGCTGAAGTTGAAAAACGCGTAACGGCATCAGTTGGCTCGTGGATCAAACGACTCAATAGCTGGCTGCGAAAAGAGTTTTAATTTTTAAAGAGACCAACGCACATTAACGGTCTCAGGCGACAGGCACAACGGAGAGAGAAACTATGTTTGAACCTATGGAACTTACCAATGACGCGGTGATTAAAGTCATCGGCGTCGGCGGCGGCGGCGGTAATGCCGTTGAACACATGGTGCGCGAGCGCATCGAAGGTGTTGAATTCTTCGCGGTGAATACCGACGCTCAGGCGTTGCGTAAAACGGCGGTTGGACAGACCATTCAGATTGGTAGCGGCATCACCAAAGGTCTGGGCGCGGGTGCGAACCCGGAAGTCGGCCGTAATGCGGCAGACGAAGATCGTGAAGCTCTGCGTGCAGCGCTTGACGGGGCAGACATGGTGTTTATCGCAGCTGGCATGGGCGGCGGTACCGGTACCGGTGCAGCGCCAGTGGTTGCTGAAGTCGCAAAAGATTTAGGTATTCTGACCGTTGCTGTCGTGACTAAGCCTTTCAACTTTGAAGGCAAGAAGCGTATGGCATTCGCGGAGCAGGGTATCACCGAGCTGTCCAAACATGTGGACTCTCTGATCACTATTCCGAACGACAAACTGCTGAAAGTACTGGGTCGCGGTATCTCCCTGCTGGATGCGTTTGGCGCAGCGAACGACGTGCTGAAAGGCGCAGTCCAGGGTATCGCTGAACTGATTACTCGTCCGGGCCTGATGAACGTCGACTTTGCAGACGTGCGCACCGTGATGTCCGAAATGGGCTACGCGATGATGGGTTCAGGCGTGGCAAGCGGTGAAGACCGTGCGGAAGAAGCTGCTGAAATGGCTATCTCTTCTCCGCTGCTGGAAGACATCGATCTGTCTGGTGCGCGCGGCGTGCTGGTCAACATTACTGCGGGCTTCGACCTGCGTCTGGATGAGTTCGAAACCGTCGGTAACACGATTCGTGCCTTTGCATCGGATAATGCGACCGTGGTTATCGGTACCTCTCTGGACCCGGATATGAACGACGAACTGCGCGTGACCGTTGTTGCGACTGGAATTGGTATGGACAAACGTCCTGAAATCACTCTGGTGACCAACAAGCAGGTACAGCAGCCGGTAATGGATCGTTACCAGCAGCACGGCATGGCGCCGTTGACGCAAGAGCAGAAACCGGTAGCGAAAGTGGTTAACGACAATACGCCGCAAACCACCAAAGAGCCGGATTATCTGGATATCCCAGCATTCCTGCGTAAGCAAGCTGATTAAGAATTAGCTGGAATTTGGGAATTGTGGCTCTTTGTGCTAAACTGGCCCACCGAATGTATAGTACACTTCGGTTGGATAGGTAATTTGGCGAGATTATACGATGATCAAACAAAGGACTCTTAAACGTATCGTTCAGGCGACTGGCGTCGGTTTGCATACCGGCAAAAAAGTCACCCTGACATTACGCCCTGCGCCGGCCAACACCGGGGTCATCTATCGTCGCACCGACTTGAATCCTCCGGTAGATTTCCCGGCCGATGCCAAATCTGTGCGTGATACCATGCTCTGTACGTGTCTGGTCAATGAGCATGATGTACGGATTTCAACCGTAGAGCACCTTAATGCTGCTCTGGCGGGCTTAGGTATCGATAACATCGTTATTGAAGTTAACGCACCGGAAATCCCGATCATGGATGGCAGTGCCGCTCCGTTCGTTTACCTGCTGCTTGATGCAGGTATTGAAGAACTGAGCAGCGCCAAAAAATTTGTTCGCATCAAAGAGACCGTTCGTGTCGAAGATGGCGATAAGTGGGCTGAATTTAAGCCGTATAATGGTTTTACGTTGGATTTCACCATCGACTTTAACCATCCGGCGATAGACTCCAGCACGCAGCGCTACGCGATGAACTTCTCTGCGGATGCGTTCATGCGCCAGATCAGCCGCGCGCGTACTTTCGGCTTCATGCGTGATATCGAATATCTGCAGTCCCGCGGCCTGTGCCTGGGCGGCAGCTTCGATTGTGCCATCGTTGTTGACGATTATCGCGTATTGAACGAAGACGGCCTGCGTTTTGAAGATGAATTCGTTCGTCACAAAATGCTCGACGCGATCGGTGACTTGTTCATGTGTGGTCACAACATTATTGGTGCATTTACCGCGTATAAATCCGGTCATGCATTGAATAACAAACTGTTGCAGGCGGTCCTGGCAAAACAGGAAGCCTGGGAATATGTGACCTTCCAGGACGATGCAGAACTGCCGTTGGCGTTCAAAGCACCTTCGACCGTACTGGCATAACGACATACGTTGTCGCATAAATTCGACTGGTAAATCTGGCACTCTCTCCGGCCAGGTGAACCAGTCGTTTTTTTATCTTCCGAATGCAAAACACCTTATCTGAAGCGACTTTTTCCCCACAGGTAGATTAAAATACCGTTCGATCGCTGCTTTCTTAAGCATATTTACCCGCGACTTGCTGTCATTACTGCTGTGGTGCGAACGCATTAATGGTAAGATTTGTGCGCAAAAAATGGTTTTGCATTTGTAACCCCAAACGCAGGGTATATCAGGTGGCAATAACGTGAGTGGAATACTGACGCGCTGGCGACAGTTAGGCAGACGGTACTTCTGGCCGCATCTCCTGTTGGGGATGGTCGCGGCTAGTTTTGGCCTGCCCGCGCTCGGTAATGCTGCTGAACCTAATACCCCCGCGAAGGCGACCGCCAGCAATCACGATCAAGGCGCTAAAGTTAACTTTAGCCAGCTTGCTTTGCTGGAAGCGACCAATCGCCGCCCAAATTTTACCGTCGATTACTGGCATCAACATGCCATTCGTACGGTTATCCGCCATCTTTCTTTTGCCATGGCGCCTCAGGCGTTGCCTGTTGCCGAAGAGCCATTGCCAATCCAGGCGCACCATCTTGCGTTACTGAATACGCTCAGTGCGATGCTGACGCAAGAAGGCACTCCGCCCGCGACGGTGAGTCGCGTAACATACGCCCACTTTACCTCTCAGGCCGCATTTAGCGTTCCGGTCTGGATCAGCCAGCTGCAGGGTATCCGCGCTGGTCCTCAACGCCTCAGCTAAAAAAGAACCTCCCAACTTATAATTTTTGACTCCGCATCGCGGGGCGTTTGAGATTTTATTATGCTAATCAAATTATTAACGAAAGTATTCGGTAGCCGTAACGAGCGTACGCTGCGTCGTATGCGTAAAGTGGTCAATGTCATCAACGCGATGGAACCGGAGATGGAAAAACTCTCCGATGATGAACTGAAAGCGAAGACCGCTGAATTCCGCGCCCGTCTGGAAAAAGGTGCCAGCGTTGAGAGCCTGATCCCGGAAGCGTTCGCTGTGGTCCGCGAAGCGAGTAAGCGCGTGTTCGGCATGCGTCATTTCGACGTTCAGCTGCTGGGCGGTATGGTGCTTAACGATCGCTGCATCGCGGAAATGCGTACTGGTGAAGGTAAAACCCTTACCGCGACGCTGCCAGCTTACCTGAACGCATTAAGCGGGAAGGGCGTACACGTAGTTACCGTGAACGACTACCTGGCTCAGCGTGACGCCGAAAATAACCGCCCGCTGTTTGAATTCCTCGGCATGACCGTTGGTATCAACATGTCTGGCCTGCCAGCACCAGCTAAGCGTGAAGCCTACAACGCCGATATTACTTACGGTACCAACAACGAATACGGCTTTGACTACCTGCGTGACAACATGGCGTTTAGTCCGGAAGAGCGTGTTCAACGTAAACTGCACTATGCGCTGGTCGATGAAGTCGACTCCATTCTGATCGATGAAGCGCGTACGCCGCTGATCATTTCCGGCCCGGCTGAAGACAGCTCGGAAATGTACAAAAAAGTGAACAAAATCATCCCGCACCTGATCCGTCAGGAGAAGGAAGACTCCGACACGTTCCAGGGCGAGGGCCACTTCTCCGTTGATGAGAAAGCGCGCCAGGTTAACCTGACCGAGCGTGGTCTGGTACTGATTGAAGAGCTGCTGGTTAAAGAAGGCATTATGGATGAGGGCGAGTCGCTGTACTCTCCGGGCAACATTATGCTGATGCACCACGTGACTGCCGCACTGCGTGCGCACGTGCTGTTTACCCGCGACGTCGACTACATCGTGAAAGACGGTGAAGTTATCATCGTCGATGAACACACCGGTCGTACCATGCAGGGGCGTCGCTGGTCCGATGGTCTGCACCAGGCTGTTGAAGCTAAAGAAGGCGTAGAGATCCAGAACGAGAACCAGACGCTGGCATCTATTACCTTCCAGAACTACTTCCGTTTGTACGAAAAACTGGCCGGTATGACCGGTACAGCCGACACTGAAGCGTTTGAATTTAGCTCCATCTACAAACTGGATACCGTAGTTGTTCCGACCAACCGTCCGATGATCCGTAAGGATTTACCGGATCTGGTGTACATGACTGAAGCGGAAAAAATTCAGGCGATCATTGAAGATATTAAAGAGCGTACCGCAAATGGCCAGCCGGTACTGGTAGGTACTATCTCCATTGAAAAATCGGAAGTGGTATCTAACGAGCTGAGCAAAGCGGGTATCAAACACAACGTTCTGAACGCCAAGTTCCACGCCAACGAAGCTGCAATCGTCGCCCAAGCGGGTTATCCGTCAGCTGTGACTATCGCAACTAACATGGCTGGTCGTGGTACCGATATCGTGTTGGGCGGTAGCTGGCAGGCGGAAGTCGCCGAGCTGGAAAACCCAACTCCGGAACAAATCGCGCAGATCAAAGCCGAGTGGCAGGTTCGCCATGACGCGGTATTAGCTGCCGGTGGTTTGCATATTATCGGTACCGAGCGTCACGAATCTCGTCGTATCGATAACCAGCTGCGTGGTCGTTCGGGTCGTCAGGGGGATGCGGGTTCTTCTCGTTTCTATCTGTCGATGGAAGATGCGCTGATGCGTATTTTTGCCTCTGACCGTGTGTCAGGCATGATGCGTAAACTGGGTATGAAGCCTGGTGAAGCCATTGAACACCCGTGGGTGACCAAAGCGATTGCTAACGCGCAGCGTAAAGTGGAAAGCCGCAACTTCGATATTCGTAAGCAGCTGCTGGAATATGATGACGTTGCCAACGACCAGCGTCGTGCTATCTACACCCAACGTAACGAACTGCTGGACGTAACTGACGTTAGCGAAACCATCAACAGCATCCGTGAAGATGTCTTCAAAGCAACCATTGATGCCTATATCCCACCGCAATCTCTGGAAGAAATGTGGGATATCCCGGGTCTGCAGGAACGTCTGAAAAACGACTTCGATCTTGAGATGCCGATTTCAGAGTGGCTGGATAAAGAGCCTGAGCTGCACGAAGAAACGCTGCGTGAACGTATCCTGGCAAACGGCATCGAAGTTTATAAGCGTAAAGAAGAAGTTGTGGGCGCGGAGATGATGCGTCACTTCGAAAAAGGCGTGATGCTGCAAACTCTCGACTCCCTGTGGAAAGAGCACCTTGCTGCAATGGACTATCTGCGTCAGGGTATCCACCTGCGTGGTTATGCGCAAAAAGATCCGAAGCAGGAATACAAGCGTGAATCCTTCTCTATGTTTGCATCAATGCTGGAATCACTGAAGTACGAAGTGATCAGCACCCTGAGCAAAGTTCAGGTGCGTATGCCTGAAGAAGTCGAAGCCATGGAGCAGCAGCGTCGTGAAGAAGCCGAGCGCTTAGCGCAGATGCAGCAGTTGAGCCATAAAGGCGACGATTCTGCCGCGGCAGAAGAGCTGGCAGCACAAACCGGCGATCGTAAAGTAGGTCGTAACGATCCGTGTCCTTGCGGCTCTGGCAAAAAATACAAACAGTGCCATGGCCGTCTGAGCTAAGAAAATAACTTACTGAAAAGGCGCAGAATTCTGCGCCTTTTTTATGGACGATCAAGATGAAAATACTGCAAATCGCCGTCGGGATTATTCGTAATCAGCGACATGAAATTTTTATCACCCAGCGTGCGGCTGATGCCCACATGGCCAATAAGCTGGAGTTCCCCGGCGGGAAAATTGAAGCGGGCGAAACGCCGGAGCAGGCGCTGATTCGCGAGCTACAGGAAGAAGTAGGGATCACGCCTACTCAAAGCGCATTGTTCGAAAAGCTGGAGTATCAGTTTCCGGACAGGCATATCACTCTGTGGTTCTGGCTGGTTGAAAGCTGGGAAGGCGAGCCGTGGGGTAAAGAGGGGCAACCGGCGCAGTGGATTGCGCAAGATGCTCTGAATGCGCAGGATTTCCCGCCCGCGAATGCACCGGTCATTGAAAAGCTGATTGCTGGCTAATGGTGTTGTAGGCCGGATAAGGCAACGCCGCATCCGGCAAATTATTGCGGGGGCGCAACGCTTATCCAACCTCCCGTTTTAGCAGAATTACTTCTGCTCTTCACTCCAGTCGTCGCTTTCCGACAGATCACCAGAGCTTGGGATGCGTTTCTCTTCTGCGGCCCACTCTCCCAGATCGATTAACTGGCAGCGCTTGCTGCAGAATGGACGAAATGGACTGACTTCAGCCCATACAACAGGCTTGCCACAGGTTGGGCAGTTGACGATGGTTTGTTCAGACATGTTGACTCCTTAACAGCACGCCAGTTCAAAATCGAGGCGCTCAGGCACCTGACCATTCTCGCTATCCAGCGGCATAAAGCGGATGGCAAAACGGCTCTTATGACCAGAAATTTGCGGATAAAGCTGCGAATCAAGCGGCAGGTGCAAGCGCAGCAGATCTGCATCTTCGCCGTTGTCCTGATAAAAACCATTCAGGCTGGTCTGCTTACGAAACGGCGCTGAGTTGCGAATTAAATCCAGTATCAGGGACAGCGCCTGATTGAGCGGATTCAGGCTGGCAAGCCAGGTTTCAACCTGCGCGTCACGATGCGACTGTGCCAGGTGTAACCAGATATGCAGAGTCGGCAGATCGAAACTGCAGCACCCGCCAGGAATACTTAAACGCTGACGTACGAGACCAATCAGACGATCTTCGCGCAGCGTCTGTCCAATACGCGGGGCAGAAATCAGAATGCTACCTGCACTTTTTAACTGCTGACGTAATGCCTCGATCCGGCTTTGATCGACGCCGGGAACTTCGACCCAGGCCTGGAGTTTACGTTGCTGTCGCTCCAGTTCTTTGAGGAGTTCGGTACGGACTTCACCGCGTTCAAATACATCCAGTAAATCTCCGATATTGCGGAAAAAATGCAGAGCGCCGGCATGGTCAGCAATGGGCAAATTAACGGAGAGCTGTTGGATTAAAAACTCAATGCGCAGCCATGTACGCATCTTCTCATTGAGAGGGTGTTCAAAAAGGACCTGGGTGTGCATTACGGTTTTTCCTGTGAGACAAACTGCGACGCGCATTGCAAATAGAGCGCGTGCAGGCGGGCGACATCCGAGGCGATGGCCTCCGGTGCGCCATTATTATCAATAACATCGTCTGCCACGGCCAGACGCGCTTCACGCGTTGCCTGGGCAGCAAGAATTTGTTCAACATGCTCACGCGTGACGTCATCACGCTGCATGGTGCGTCTGAGCTGGGTTTCGGGGGTGACATCCACCACGAGTACGCGGTCGGCTTTTTTATACAGCGAATTTTCCACCAGCAAAGGGACAACCCACAGCAGGTAAGGGGAGGTTGCTTGCTGAAACTGGCGCTGCGTTTCCTGCTGAATAAGCGGATGAAGCAGGGTATTTAGCCAGTTTTTCTCCTCAGGATTGGAAAAAATGCGTTCGCGTAAAATGCGCCGCTGCAACGATCCGTCGGCGTCGATAACCTCGGAACCAAAATGATCTTCGATCGCCTTAAGAGCAGGTGTGCCGGGTTCAACCACCTGGCGCGCAATAATATCTGCATCAATGACGTTTATTCCGAGGTCAGCGAACGCATTTGCAACGGTGCTTTTACCACTGCCGATGCCGCCGGTTAAGGCTACCGTATACCTCATAGATGCCGATCCTGGAGTTTAAGTTTGATTATCAAACAGTTAAAAGTTATGCGTGCGAAGGCGAGGCTGCTGTAGGATTAACCTACTATTCGCCAGGTAAATTTATGGGATTGTAGCGTAAAAAAAGAGAATTTCGCAGTCTTGCGCGGCATTGATTAGTGCGTATGATAGCGTCACTGGAGTTGTGAGTTTCGATTTTTCGCCATTAACCCCAGGAATCCGCACATGCGTATCGAAGAAGATCTGAAGTTAGGTTTCAAAGACGTTCTTATCCGCCCTAAGCGTTCTACTCTCAAAAGCCGTTCCGATGTTGAGCTGGAACGTCAATTTACCTTCAAGCATTCAGGTCAGACCTGGTCCGGCGTACCTATTATTGCCGCGAACATGGACACTGTCGGGACGTTTGCCATGGCAACGGCACTGGCATCCTTCGACATCCTGACCGCTGTGCACAAACACTATTCTGTTGAAGACTGGGCCGCCTTCATCGCAGAGAGTTCTGCCGATGTGCTCAAACACGTAATGGTTTCAACCGGTACGTCTGATGCAGATTTCGAAAAAACTAAACAGATTCTGGCGCTCAACCCCGCGCTGAACTTTATCTGCATCGACGTGGCCAATGGCTACTCAGAGCATTTTGTTCAGTTTGTGTCGAAAGCGCGTGAAGCATGGCCGACTAAAACAATTTGTGCGGGCAATGTGGTCACTGGTGAAATGTGTGAAGAGCTGGTGCTCTCCGGTGCTGATATTGTCAAAGTAGGTATTGGCCCAGGTTCTGTATGTACCACGCGTGTAAAAACCGGCGTTGGCTATCCACAGCTTTCTGCGGTTATTGAATGTGCCGATGCAGCCCACGGTCTGGGCGGCATGATTGTCAGCGACGGCGGCTGCACGATGCCGGGTGACGTGGCAAAAGCGTTCGGTGGCGGCGCAGACTTCGTGATGCTCGGCGGCATGCTGGCTGGTCATGAAGAAAGTGGCGGCAAAATTGTTGAGGAGAACGGTGAGAAATTCATGCTGTTCTACGGTATGAGCTCTGAATCTGCCATGACGCGTCACGTAGGTGGTGTTGCACAATACCGCGCCGCAGAAGGTAAAACCGTCAAGTTGCCACTGCGCGGCCCGGTTGATAATACCGCTCGCGATATCCTCGGTGGCCTGCGTTCTGCTTGCACCTATGTAGGCGCATCCCGTCTGAAAGAGCTGACCAAACGTACAACGTTTATTCGTGTACAGGAACAAGAAAACCGCGTTTTCAATAGTCTGTAAGAACAGGTCGTTCTGTGAAATGCCTGATGGCGTTACGCCGCCATCCGGCATTTGAATTTATCCCACCCCGCTCATCGCATCTCCCAAATGGAAAATCGGTAAATACATCGCGACGACCAGCGTACCGATGATAAGCCCCGTAATGACCAGCAACGCAGGCTCAAGTAATGCAGCCAAATTCTCCGCTTGAGCCAGGGTTTTCTCGCCGTGGTGATGCGCAAGATTGCGCAGCATTGCATCCAGCGAGCCGGAAGCTTCACCCGTTCTGACCAGCTGTATGCACAATGGGCTGAATTCATCGCTATTTTTAAGCGCTAACCAGATCGGTTTTCCTGAGCTGATGTCCTGCTGAACCAGTGCTAAACGTTGCGACCAGAAAGGGTTAGCCAGCGTTTCGGTAACGCTCTCAAGACCCTGCAAAAAGGGAATGCCCGCATTTTGCGTTAACGCCAGAACGGTGAATATCTGCGTGAGCTTTTGCCCTCTCACCATCGGCCCTATGACCGGGAGGCTGAGCAGTAATTTCTGGCGCAGAACGAGCCAGTACGGTTTCCGCTTTATCAGTTGATGTGCTGCAATCGCTACCAGGCCGAGTGCTATCGCCAGCCACCCCCATTGACCGCTAAAGTGCGCGATGGCAATAATCCACTGAGTGAGCGCCGGTAGCGGGGTGTTGAATGTCTGGTAGATGGCGGCAAACTCAGGGAGTACAAACTGCAGCATCGCAAATACGATCATCACCGCCATGGTGATAATGATAATCGGATAGCGCAGGGCTTTTTTAACTTTATCAGCAAGTTGCTGTTGTTTCTTTTGCTGATAGGCGAGTTCAAAACAGCAGTCGTCCAGCTTACCCGTAAGCTCTCCGGTGCGGATCATTGCCAGGTAAAGGGGCGGAAAAACGTGTTGCCATTGTGATAACGAGGTGGAGAGGGTAATGCCCTGTTCCATATCGTAAGCCAGCGTACGCAGTAGCGCCTGCCATTGACTGCTGGGATGCTGTTCAGCAAGCAGAGCTAGCCCTGTTGAGAGCGTTAACCCTGCTTTTAGCAACGTCGCCAACTGGTGTATGGTTTCGGCGCTTTTTTCACGACTCCAGTGCGAGGTTTTGACACGCATACGTTTAATGCGCAGCGGCGTAATCTGTTGTTCCTCAAGAGCCAGCATCAATGACGGTCGGGTATCGGCCCATAGCGTTCCTTCCCGCGATTTACCTTCGTTGTTAATGCCTTGCCAGCGCCAAAGCTGTTTAGCGGACATGTGGCATGCCCAGTACACGAATCAGCTCTTCAAATGTCGTTAATCCTTGCTCGACGGCCTGACAGCCATTCTCGAAAAGCGTTCTCATTCCTGATTGCTGGGCATCAGATTCCACTTCGTCTACGGATGTGCCACTGGCAATACTCTGACGTAATGCCGGAGTAACAGGGAGTACTTCAAACAATGCCGTACGGCCATAAAATCCGTGATAACAATGTTTGCAGCCAGGGGCCTGCCAATTCGGTAGTGGTGTAGGCCAGACCGTTTTCGGGAGCGTGATAGGCGTACTCTGACGTTGTCGGCAATGGGGGCACAACTTTCTGACCAACCGCTGTGCAATGACGAGCGTCAGCGCGGAGGCAATCATCCAGCGTGCGACCCCCATTTGTTGCAGGCGTACCAGCGTTTCACTGGTGGAATTGGTATGCAGCGTAGAAAGAACCAGATGACCGGTTTGTGCGGCTTTAAGGGCTATTTCTGCCGTTTCGCCATCGCGGATTTCACCCACCATGATAATGTCGGGATCCTGGCGCAACAGAGCACGTAAGACTCCCTGAAAAGTCAAACCGGCGCGTGGGTGAATTTGCGTCTGGTTGAGGCCTGCGATCGGGATCTCTACCGGATCTTCCACGCTACAAAGATTCACATCCGGGGTGTTTCGGGTTTGCAGCGCACTGTACAGCGTGACCGTTTTACCGCTTCCGGTAGGTCCGGTAACCAGAATTAGCCCCTGAGGCTGCTGCAAAGCTTGCGCAAATGCGGCCAGTTGCGCGTCTTGCATTCCCAGCGCGGCGATCTCCAGAGTTTGATCGACCTGATGCAGTAGTCGCAACACGACTTTTTCGCCGTAGCGACAAGGCAGGGTGGCGATGCGAAATGAGACAGGTTCTCCTGAAATCTCAACGGTAAATTGTCCGTCTTGTGGAAGCCGATGCTCGGCGATATCCAGGCTGCCTAATACTTTTAACCTTGCGGTGATGGCAATGCCCATCTCGGTCGTTACTTCCGGTAAAGCGTGGAGTACGCCATCCACGCGTAATCTGATCCGATAGTGATTTTCCGCTGGCTCAAAATGAATATCAGAAGCCCGCTGCGCCAGAGCGGAATGAAACGTCTGATTCAGCAAGTCTGCCGCGCTGGCGCTGCTTTTCGTGACTATAGCCGGGAGCATTTTCTGCGGTGTATGCGTGTGGCCTTCCATTTGCTGACGTGTCCAGCAGACAATGTCGATGCGCCGGGTGGTGGCAAAATGCAGTGCATCCAGCAGTTCGTGTGATGGAGCGTCTACGACGGCGATATGCACCACTTCATTGTCTGCATCCAGTAATATTCCCTGATAACGTTGGCATAGCGCCGTAAGCTGGGTGGTATTCATCTCTGTTCCTTAGTGGTTATCAAAGCGGAAAACGTCTTCACAGGCCTGTTGCAGTGCGCTGTCATTCTGGATGACGCAGTTACGGCTCCAACCGGTAATGCCGTTGGCATTGTCCCAGCCTGGCGTCATGGTGATGCTTAACCCGTTCAGGCTTTCCTGCCCACTAAGACTGACAACTCCGTTTTCAACGCTCATGGCTGAGACGTAACGGGTGGTCGTTGGAGAGGGAATACCATTCGTTCCAGCATCGCAGGTAGCTGTTCCGCCATGCTCCAGTGCACAGAGCTCAACCGCCGTACGATAGGGGACAAAGGTTTGCAGCATGTCTGTCAGCGCAGCTTTGCGCAGATAGTTTTGATAGGCCGGAATGCCGATGGCGCTAAGAATGGCAATAATGCCAATCACCACCATGAGTTCGATAAGCGTAAAGCCTCGTTGCTTGTTCATCGTTCGCTCCTTGAGTTTGCTGGCGCTACTTTGGCAAACCGACGGTGGGACGGCGAGTGACAAAAAACAAAACGGGAAAGCGGGTTCAGAGGATTTTTACGAGATTACAGAGTCAGACAATGTATTTGCGAAGGGGCTCGAAGAAACTGCTGGATGGCGGCGTAAATGCCGTATCCGGCTGGGGGGGGAGAGGCCCGATAAGCGAAGCGCCATCGGGCAATACAATCAGCAATTAGCGAAATCGCATGGAGAGATCGAGTGCGCGAACATGTTTGGTCAGCGCGCCAACGGAGATAAAGTCCACACCGGTTTCGGCAAATTCGCGCAGCGTTTCATAGGTGACGTTGCCCGACACTTCCAGACGCGCCTGGCCGTTGGTGCGATTTACCGCTTCACGCATTTGGTCAGTTTCGAAGTTATCGAGCATGATGATATCGGCTCCGGCTTTCAGCGCGTCGTCCAGCTCATCCAGGCTTTCAACTTCGACTTCAACCGGCACATCCGGGTGCAACCAGAAGGCTTTTTCGACGGCCTGACGTACCGAGCCGGAAGCAATAATGTGGTTTTCTTTAATCAGGAAAGCGTCGGACAGCCCCAGACGATGATTCGCGCCGCCGCCGCACAATACGGCGTATTTTAGCGCGGTACGCAGTCCCGGTAGGGTTTTGCGCGTATCCAGCAGTTGGGTATTGGTTCCCGCCAGCAGGTCGACGTATTTACGCACCTCGCTCGCCACGCCCGATAGTGTCTGCACAAAATTCAGCGCAGTACGTTCACCGGTCAGTAACACGCGGGAAGGGCCGTCCAGTTCAAACAGCGGCTGGTTGGCCTTAATGCTGTCGCCATCTTCGACATGCCAGGTGATGTTAACATCATCGCCAGCAAGCTGAATAAAGACCTCTTCCACCCAACGTTTTCCACAAAAAACGCCATCTTCGCGGGTGATTACGGTGGCATGGGAGCGCATGTCTTCGGGTAAAAGCTGTGCGGTGATATCGTTATTGGCATCAACTTCTCCGCCTAAATCTTCACGCAGCGCCTGAGCTACAGCGGCAGGGATATCCAGATTTATGCGTTCCAACAGCGCGTCACGTCGGTAGTCAGGGTTATAGCGGCGAGGCGGCATGATAAAACTCCAAATTGCTAACGAATCATAAGGTGGAAACATGCTACCCTGAACCCGATATGAGCACCACCAATAAGGAGATTCTGCATGTTGTTAGACGAGGGCTGGCTGGCAGAGGCGCGACGCGTTCCCTCTCCGCATTACGATTGCCGCCCGGATGACGAAAAACCTTCTCTGCTGGTGGTGCATAATATCAGCCTGCCGCCCGGCGAGTTTGGCGGCCCGTGGATAGACGCGCTGTTTACGGGCACGATTGATCCCAACGCCCATCCTTATTTTGCCGGGATCGCCCATCTGCGTGTTTCGGCCCATTGTTTGATTCGCCGTGACGGTGAAATCGTGCAATATGTGCCTTTTGATAAACGCGCCTGGCATGCGGGTGTGTCGAGCTATCAAGGGCGCGAACGCTGTAATGATTTTTCAATTGGTATTGAGTTGGAAGGGACGGATACGCTGGCCTATACCGATGCGCAGTATCAACAACTGGCTGCCGTGACGAATACCCTGATTACACGTTATCCGGCCATTGCTAACAACATGACAGGACATTGCAATATTGCGCCCGAGCGTAAGACCGAGCCCGGGCCGTCCTTTGACTGGGCAAGGTTCCGCGCCCTGGTCACCCCCTCGTCGCACAAGGAGATGACATGACGCTGTTTACAACATTATTGGTGTTGATTGTTGAACGCCTGTTTAAGTTGGGTGAGCACTGGCAGCTTGATCACCGTGTTGAAGCTTTTTTCCGCCGGATTAAGCATTTCTCGATGATGCGTACGGTAGGCATGACTCTTATTGCGATGGGAGTTACGTTTCTGCTACTGCGCGCACTTCATGGGCTGTTGTTTAACGTTCCGTTGCTGGTGGCGTGGATCTTAATTGGCTTGCTGTGCATCGGCGCAGGTAAGGCGCGCCTTCACTATCACGCTTACCTGAACGCGGCTGCTCGCGATGATGCTCACGCCCGTGATGCGATGGCCAGCGAGCTGACGCTTATCCATGGGGTTCCGCCGGACTGCGATGAGCGTGAATTTTTGCGCGAGCTGCAGAACGCGCTGTTATGGAACAACTTCCGCTTTTATCTGGCGCCGTTATTTTGGCTGATTATCGGTGGTCCGTGGGGGCCCGTAACGCTGGTAGGTTATGCTTTTTTACGCGCCTGGCAGTCCTGGCTGGCGCGCTATCAGACACCGCACCAGCGTCTGCAATCAGGTATTGATGCGATCCTGCATGTGCTGGATTGGATCCCGGTGCGTCTGGCGGGCGTGGTTTATGCGCTGCTGGGACACGGCGAGAAAGCGCTGCCGGCCTGGTTTGCCTCGCTTGCTGATCTGCACACGTCGCAATATCAGGTGCTTACGCGTCTGGCGCAGTTCTCGCTGGCGCGCGAACCGCACACCGATAAAGTCGAAACGCCAAAAGCCGCCGTTTCGCTGGCGAAGAAGACCTCGTTTGTGGTGGTGGTGGTCATTGCGCTGCTCACCATTTATGGGGCATTAGTGTAGCGTTGTGCCGGATGGCACTAACGCTTATCCGGCCTACAATGGAAAAACGTGTAGGCCCGGTAAGCGTTAGCGCCACCGGGCAGTACAACGGCCTAGTTTGTATCAGCAGGCGGCACGCCAAAATCAGGCATGCCGTTTTCGTCCCAGCGCACGAGCTTCAGACGAGTGTGGCGGTTTGGGTCGTACAGCGGATCGCCCTCGATTTCAGTGTAGTTTCTCGCGTGATACACCAGCACATCTTCACCTTCCGGCGTTTGTGTAAAGCTGTTGTGTCCTGGCCCAAACTGGCGGTTTTCATAACTGGTGGTAAAGACCGGGCGCGGTGATTTGTGCCAGTTCTGCGGGTTGAGCGGATCGGCGTTGAGGTCAATCCACAATAATCCCATACAGTAGTTCTCATCGGTGGCGCTGGCGGAATAGCTGATAAAAAGCTTGTCGCCGTGAACCATGACGGCAGGACCTTCGTTGACCCAAAAGCCCCGGCATTCCCAGTCATATTCAGGGTGGCTTAGCATGACCGGCTCGCCTTTAATCGTCCATGGATTTTCCAGCTCTGCGAGATAGATATTGGAGTTTCCGGCGATATCGGGCGACTTCTGCGCCCAGAGATACCACTGTTTTCCCTGATGGTTAAAGGTGGTGGCATCAAGCGCAAAAGTATCAAACTGCGTTTTAATCTGACCTTTCTCCGTCCACTTTCCGGTCAGCGGATCGGCGTCGGTACATTCGAGCGCAAACATGCGATGCTGGAACATCCCCAGCTTGTCGAGCGACTGTGTGTGGGTGGCGGCAAAATAGATGTACCACTTGCCTGCCAGATGATGGATTTCGGGCGCCCAGATGAGTTGGCTCATGGGGCCGCTTTCTGGTTTGCGCCAGATGACAACCGGGGCGGCGGTGCGCAACCCTTCCAGCGAGTCGGCCCGGCGAATCTCCAGCCGGTCATATTCAGGTACTGAAGCAATGAAATAGTAGTGGCTACCGTCACGTAAGATAAACGGGTCGGCACGCTGTTCAATAAAGGGATTTGGCCACTGATTCATTAGGCTTTCCTTACTGTTTCAGTCGTTTTTATATCGTGGTATTCATTCAGTTCACGGTAATTGGCGCGGCGCTTTTCTAAATCTGTCTGGATTTGCTGCATAAACTCGCGGTCAACTTTCAGCAGACGAACTACGCCAGCAGTAATCAGATAGCCTACGCCCGGTATGATGGTAAACAGCAGCATAATACCGTTAATGGCGGAGTCGCTTTGCGCTTTCGCCCCAGCGTCGTAGCCGTACCAGGAGAGCAGGAAGCCGACCATCGCTCCGGCAATCGCCAGGCCCAGTTTCAGGAAGAACAGGTTACCGGAGAAGCTGATTCCGGTGATGCGTTTACCGGTTTTCCACTCGCCATAGTCATCGACATCCGCCATCAGCGACCAGTGCAGCGGAGAAGGGATTTGGTGCAGGATGTTGAGCAGGAAGTAGAGCACCATAATCATCATGGTGGCTTTCGGATCGAAGAAATAAAACGCGGCAGAGAAAATCGCTAGGATAATATTGGTCCAGAAGAAGACTTTCAGTTTGCACCAACGATCGGTTAATACCTTCGCCAGCATACTGCCGATCATCATGCCGACCACACCAAGACTGATAAACAGCGTTGCGAACTGCGTGCTTTGCTGCATAACCCAGGTCACGTAGTACATGGTGGCAGCCATGCGAATAAAGCCCGGACAGACGTTGCACAGCGTTAACAGCAGAATTTTTACCCACTGATCGTTCTTCCACACGTCTTTCAGATCGGCTTTTAAATCGTCATTGGTCTGGACAGCTGGGCGTACGCGTTCACGGACCGTAGCGAAGCAAAACAGGAACATACACATGCCGATGAAGGCCAGAACCGCCATCGCCATCTGATACCCTTTGGCTTTGTCTTCCCCGCCGAACCAGTCAGCCATTGGCAGCAAGGTGAGGGACAGCAGCAGAGTTGCAATGCCTACCAACACAAATCGATATGACTGGCAGGCGACGCGTTCCTTCGGATCATTGGTGATGACGCTGCCGAGCGAGCAGTAGGGAATGTTGATCGCTGTATAGGTGATAGAGAGCAGGAAGTAGGTAACGAACGCATAGATAACTTTGCTGTTATAGGTCCACTCTGGGGTGGTAAACATAAGTACGCTGAATAATGCGTACGGGAAAGCCATCCACAAAAGCCATGGACGAAATCGACCATATTTACTACGGGTGCGGTCGGCCATCGCGCCCATTATAGGGTCGGTAACGGCATCGATAACGCGTACTGAGAGCAGTAATACGCCGACCAGGGCAGGCGCCAGACCAAAAATATCTGTATAAAAATAGTTAACAAACAACATGATGGCGCCAAAGATGATGTTGCATCCGGCGTCGCCCATTCCATAGCCGATCTTTTCTTTCACCGTGAGCTTACTGGTTTCCATCAACTGCACTCCATTAATGAGATATGGAGAGAATTATTGTCTGGCACCGGTGTTTTTGCGTTGCAGGATAACGCCGCTGATATGGACTAAACAGTCGTGAGTGGGAAAGTGTGAGGCAGGTAACAACCCCCACCTGGTGCAGGTGGGGGAGGGGGGATTAATGCGCTTTAACCGCGCCGGCCGTTTTCTGTTTGCACAGGTAGCCGATGCCAAGAATGGCAATCCATACAGGGATTAAGTACACCGAGATCGCCATGCCCGGCGTCATCAGCATAATCACCAGTACTGCAGCCATGAAAATCAGGCACACCCAGTTACCCAGCGGATAGAGCAGCGCCGGGAAGCGGGTGGTAACACCCTGCTGCTGTTTGGCTTTGCGGAATTTCATGTGCGCCAGGCTAATCATTGCCCAGTTGATCACCAGTGCGGAAACTACCAGCGCCATCAGCAGGCCAAAGGCGGATTCCGGTGCCAGGTAGTTGATCAGCACACACAGCGCCGTCACCAGTGCGGAAACCAGAATGGTGTTCACCGGCACGCCGCGTTTATCGACATTCATCAGCGCTTTTGGCGCGTTGCCCTGCTGTGCCAGACCGAACAGCATACGGCTGTTGCAGTACACGCAGCTGTTATAGACAGAAAGGGCGGCAGTCAGCACCACGATGTTCAGGGCATTAGCAACAAACGTGTCGCCCAGTTCGTGGAAAATAAGGACAAACGGGCTGGTATCCGCCGTAACGCGCGTCCACGGCATCAGGGAAAGCAGAACTGCCAGTGAACCCACATAGAAAATCAGGATACGGTAGATAACCTGGTTGGTCGCTTTGGGAATGCTTTGCTCCGGGTTATCCGCTTCTGCTGCGGTGATCCCGACCAGCTCCAGTCCACCGAAAGAGAACATGATAATAGCCATCATCATCACCAAACCGGTGAAGCCGTGCGGCAGGAAGCCACCCTGGTCCCACAGGTTACTGACGCTGGCCTGCGGGCCGCCGTTACCGCTAAACAGTAACCAGCCACCGAACAGGATCATCGCTACAACGGCAATGACTTTAATAATGGCAAACCAGAACTCCATCTCACCAAACACTTTCACGTTGGTCAGGTTGATGGCGTTGATCAGCACAAAGAAGGCAGCCGCAGACACCCATGTTGGGATCTCCGGATACCAGAACTGGATGTATTTACCCACGGCAGTTAGCTCAGCCATGGCAACCAGCACGTACAGCACCCAATAGTTCCAGCCGGAAGAGAACCCCGCAAAACCGCCCCAGTATTTATAGGCAAAGTGACTAAATGAGCCTGCAACGGGCTCTTCAACCACCATTTCACCTAACTGACGCATAATCAAAAAGGCGATAAAGCCGGCAATAGCGTAACCCAGAATAATACCCGGTCCTGCAGACTGGATAACGGATGCGCTACCGAGGAATAACCCGGTACCAATCGCGCCACCCAGTGCGATTAGCTGTATATGGCGGTTCTTAAGGCCGCGCTTGAGCTGATCGCCATGCTGTTGACTTTCCATCATGAAACCTCGTGTGTGGTTTTACTCTTCATATTTCGAGTGCTTATTTTTTGAACTACGCAGCAATGCGTGTGTAAGTTTGCAATTCCGTTTGTTGTATTAATTTGTTTACAGATGCTATTGATGAAATGTTGCCTTAATACTTTTGTCTTGATCAGAATAATGATATGCGAGCGCGAATGCACCTGCTTTATGCGGGGAAGATGACGAGTTGAATAAAAAGAAACCATTTGTAAATGCGAGTTTATCTACCACAAAATTTCCATTTTGAATTTCTATTCATTAATAGTGGTTTATATATCGATATATAAGCAGGTGAATCGGTTCAGATGAGATAATTTTTCGTTTCAATTCCGTTAAAACTACCCCGAGGTGGGTAAATTTAACATTTGTGCATAGTTACATGTTTGAAACGTTATTTCTGTAATGTTGTTAAAATATGCCTCCTTTACTGATTTCAATCAAAACCTGTATGGACAGAAGGTGAATACTTTGTTACTTTAGCGTCAAGAACATGAAATTGGTAAGACCAATTGACTCCGGGCAAATGGCTTAAGACAGGAAATCATGGCCTACAGCAAAATCCGCCAACCAAAACTCTCCGATGTGATTGAGCAGCAGCTGGAGTTTTTAATTCTTGAGGGGACACTTCGCCCCGGAGAAAAACTCCCACCGGAACGCGAGCTGGCAAAACAGTTCGACGTCTCCCGCCCCTCCTTACGCGAGGCGATCCAACGCCTTGAAGCGAAGGGGTTACTGCTTCGTCGTCAGGGCGGTGGCACTTTTGTTCAGAGCAGCCTGTGGCAGAGCTTTAGCGACCCACTGGTAGAGCTGCTCTCCGACCATCCTGAATCCCAGTTTGACCTGCTTGAGACGCGCCATGCGCTGGAAGGTATTGCAGCTTATTACGCTGCACTGCGCAGCACGGATGAAGACAAAACGCGTATCCGTGAACTCCACCATGCGATCGAGCTTGCTCAACAGTCCGGCGATCTTGACGGCGAATCTGATGCAGTACTCCAGTATCAAATTGCTGTCACCGAAGCGGCACACAATGTGGTGCTGCTCCATTTGCTAAGGTGTATGGAGCCGATGCTGGCCCAGAACGTTCGGCAAAACTTCGAATTGCTGTATGCGCGTCGTGAAATGCTGCCACTGGTTAGCAGTCACCGTACCCGTATTTTTGAAGCAATTATTGCCGGGAAGCCGGAAGAGGCGCGTGAAGCGTCCCACCGTCACCTGGCGTTTATCGAAGAGATTCTGCTGGACAGAAGCCGTGAGGAAAGCCGTCGTGAACGCGCCTTACGCCGTCTGGAGCAACGAAAGAATTAGTGATTTTTCTGGCAGAACGTTAACCAGAAGATGTTGTAAATCAAGCGCCATATAAAGTGCGCGGCAACTAAACGCAGAACCTGTCTTATTGCGTTCTCTGGCGAGAACGCAATGGGACAGGTTCCAGATAACTCAACGTATTAGATAGATAAGGAATACCCCCATGTCAGAACGTTTCCCAAATGACGTGGATCCGATCGAAACTCGCGACTGGCTACAGGCGATCGAATCGGTCATCCGTGAAGAAGGTGTTGAGCGCGCTCAGTATCTGATCGACCAACTGCTTTCAGAAGCCCGCAAAGGCGGCGTGAAAGTAGCGGCAGGTGCAGGGGCCAGCAATTATGTAAACACTATTGCCGTTGAAGATGAACCGGAATACCCGGGCAATCTGGAGCTGGAACGTCGTATTCGTTCTGCTATCCGTTGGAACGCCATCATGACCGTATTGCGCGCGTCTAAAAAGGACCTCGAGCTGGGTGGCCACATGGCATCCTTCCAGTCCTCCGCGACGGTATATGATGTTTGCTTCAACCACTTCTTCCGTGCACGCAATGAGCAAGATGGCGGCGATCTGGTGTACTTCCAGGGCCACATCTCTCCGGGCATCTACGCACGCGCATTCCTGGAAGGTCGTCTGACTGAAGAGCAGATGAACAACTTCCGTCAGGAAGTACATGGCAAAGGCCTGTCTTCCTACCCGCACCCGAAACTGATGCCAGAATTCTGGCAGTTCCCGACCGTATCTATGGGTCTGGGCCCAATCGGTGCTATCTACCAGGCTAAGTTCCTGAAATATCTGGAACACCGTGGTCTGAAAGATACCTCTAAACAAACCGTTTACGCCTTCCTGGGCGACGGCGAGATGGATGAGCCAGAATCAAAAGGTGCGATCACCATCGCGACCCGTGAAAAACTGGACAACCTGGTCTTTGTTATCAACTGTAACCTGCAGCGTCTTGACGGTCCGGTAACCGGTAACGGCAAGATTGTTAACGAACTGGAAGGCATCTTCGCGGGCGCTGGCTGGAACGTTATCAAAGTCATGTGGGGCGGTCGTTGGGATGAACTGCTGCGTAAAGATACCAGTGGTAAACTGATCCAGCTGATGAACGAAACCGTTGACGGCGACTACCAGACCTTCAAATCCAAAGATGGCGCATACGTACGTGAGCACTTCTTCGGTAAATACCCGGAAACCGCAGCCCTGGTTGCTGACTGGACTGACGAGCAGATTTGGGCTCTGAACCGTGGTGGTCACGATCCGAAGAAAGTCTACGCTGCACTGAAAAAAGCGCAGGAAACCAAAGGCAGAGCAACTGTAATCCTGGCCCATACCATCAAAGGTTACGGCATGGGTGACACCGCTGAAGGTAAAAACATCGCTCACCAGGTTAAGAAAATGAACAT
The DNA here is from genome assembly GCF_002042945.1 of Citrobacter sp. A316. Lineage (NCBI taxonomy): Bacteria > Pseudomonadati > Pseudomonadota > Gammaproteobacteria > Enterobacterales > Enterobacteriaceae > Citrobacter > Citrobacter sp. A316. The sequence continues at coordinate 103,846 of NZ_MVFZ01000002.1, read as the reverse complement.
GGACGGCGTGCGTTATATCCGCGACCGTTTCAACGTTCCTGTGACCGATGAGCAGGTTGAAAACCTGTCTTACATCACCTTCCCGGAAGGTTCTGAAGAGCACACTTATCTGCACGCTCAGCGTCAGAAACTGCATGGCTACCTGCCAGCTCGTCAGCCGAACTTCACCGAGAAGCTGGAACTGCCAGCTCTGGAAGACTTCGGTGCGCTGCTGGAAGAGCAGAACAAAGAAATCTCCACCACTATCGCTTTCGTTCGTGCCCTGAACGTGATGCTGAAGAACAAGTCGATCAAAGATCGTCTGGTGCCGATCATCGCTGACGAAGCGCGTACTTTCGGTATGGAAGGTCTGTTCCGTCAGATCGGTATCTACAGCCCGAACGGTCAGCAGTACACCCCGCAGGACCGTGAGCAGGTTGCTTACTATAAAGAAGACGAAAAAGGTCAGATCCTGCAGGAAGGTATCAACGAACTGGGTGCTGGCGCATCCTGGCTGGCTGCTGCGACCTCTTACAGCACCAACGATCTGCCGATGATCCCGTTCTACATCTACTACTCAATGTTCGGGTTCCAGCGTATCGGTGACCTGTGCTGGCAGGCAGGCGACCAACAGGCTCGTGGCTTCCTGATTGGTGGTACTTCCGGTCGTACGACGCTGAACGGTGAAGGTCTGCAGCACGAAGATGGTCACAGCCATATTCAGTCTCTGACTATCCCGAACTGTATCTCTTACGATCCGTCTTACGCGTACGAAGTTGCGGTCATCATGCACGATGGTCTGGAGCGTATGTACGGTGAGAAACAAGAGAACGTTTACTACTACATCACTACGCTGAACGAAAACTACCACATGCCGGCAATGCCAGCAGGTGCCGAGGAAGGTATCCGTAAAGGTATCTACAAACTCGAAACCCTCGAAGGTAAGAAAGGTAAAGTTCAGCTGCTGGGCTCCGGTTCTATCCTGCGTCACGTGCGTGAAGCAGCACAGATCCTGGCGAACGACTACGGTGTAGGTTCTGACGTTTACAGCGTAACCTCCTTCACTGAACTGGCGCGTGATGGCCAGGATTGTGAGCGCTGGAACATGCTGCACCCGATGGAAACTCCGCGCGTTCCGTACATCGCTCAGGTGATGAACGACGCTCCGGCAGTAGCATCTACTGACTATATGAAACTGTTTGCCGAACAGGTTCGTACTTATGTACCGGCTGATGATTATCGCGTACTGGGTACTGACGGTTTCGGTCGCTCTGACAGCCGTGAAAACCTGCGTCACCACTTCGAAGTTGATGCTTCCTACGTGGTTGTAGCGGCCCTGGGCGAACTGGCTAAACGTGGCGAAATCGATAAGAAAGTGGTTGCAGACGCAATCATCAAATTCAACATCGATGCAGATAAAGTTAACCCGCGTCTGGCGTAAGAGGTAAAAGAATAATGGCTATCGAAATCAATGTACCGGACATCGGGGCTGATGAAGTTGAAATCACCGAGATCCTGGTCAAAGTGGGCGACAAAGTTGAAGCTGAACAGTCGCTGATCACCGTAGAAGGCGACAAAGCCTCTATGGAAGTTCCGTCTCCTCAGGCTGGTATCGTTAAAGAGATCAAAGTCTCTGTTGGCGACAAAACTGAGACCGGCAAACTGATCATGATTTTCGATTCCGCCGATGGTGCAGCAGCCGCTGCACCTGCTCCGGCAGAAGAGAAGAAAGAAGCGGCTCCGGCAGCAGCACCTGCTGCCTCTGCAGCGAAAGAAGTACACGTACCGGACATCGGTGGTGACGAAGTTGAAGTTACCGAGGTCATGGTTAAAGTGGGCGACACCGTTGCGGCTGAACAGTCTCTGATCACCGTTGAAGGTGACAAAGCCTCTATGGAAGTTCCGGCACCGTTCGCGGGTACCGTTAAAGAGATCAAAATCAACACGGGTGACAAAGTGTCTACCGGTTCCCTGATTATGGTCTTCGAAGTGGCGGGTGCAGCGCCTGCTGCTGCACCGGCTCAGGCGGCTGCTCCAGCAGCAGCGGCGGCTCCGGCAGCTTCTGGCTCGAAAGAAGTTAACGTACCGGATATCGGTGGTGACGAAGTTGAAGTCACTGAAGTGATGGTTAAAGTGGGCGATAAAATTGCCGCTGAACAGTCACTGATCACCGTTGAAGGCGATAAAGCGTCGATGGAAGTTCCGGCACCGTTCGCGGGTACCGTGAAAGAAATCAAAATCAGCACCGGCGACAAAGTTAAAACCGGTTCTCTGATTATGGTCTTCGAAGTCGAAGGCGCAGCACCTGCAGCCGCTCCTGCGCAAGCAGCTGCTCCGGCTCCGGCCGCTGCACCAGCACCTGCGCAAGCCGCAGCTCCGGCAGCGAAAGCGGAAGGCAAATCTGAGTTTGCTGAGAACGACGCTTACGTTCATGCAACGCCGCTGATTCGTCGCCTGGCGCGCGAATTCGGTGTGAACCTGGCGAAAGTGAAAGGTTCTGGCCGTAAAGGTCGTATCCTGCGTGAAGACGTTCAGGCTTACGTGAAAGACGCTATCAAGCGTGCTGAAGCGGCTCCGGCTGCTGCTGCAGGCGGCGGTATCCCGGGCATGCTGCCTTGGCCGAAAGTGGACTTCAGCAAGTTTGGTGAAATCGAAGAAGTGGAACTGGGCCGTATCCAGAAAATCTCTGGTGCTAACCTGAGCCGTAACTGGGTGATGATCCCGCACGTTACGCACTTCGATAAGACCGATATCACCGATCTGGAAGCGTTCCGTAAACAGCAGAACGCCGAAGCTGAAAAACGTAAACTGGACGTGAAATTCACCCCAGTAGTCTTCATCATGAAAGCCGTTGCCGCAGCTCTGGAACAGATGCCGCGCTTCAATAGCTCCCTGTCTGAAGACGGTCAGCGCCTGACCCTGAAGAAATACATCAACATCGGTGTAGCGGTTGATACTCCGAATGGTCTGGTTGTTCCGGTCTTCAAAGACGTGAACAAGAAGAGCATTACCGAGCTGTCTCGTGAACTGACCGTGATCTCCAAGAAAGCGCGTGATGGTAAGCTGACCGCTGGCGAAATGCAGGGCGGTTGCTTCACCATCTCCAGCATCGGTGGCCTGGGTACTACCCACTTCGCGCCGATTGTGAACGCGCCGGAAGTGGCTATCCTCGGTGTCTCCAAGTCCTCTATGGAGCCAGTGTGGAACGGTAAAGAGTTTGTGCCGCGTCTGATGATGCCGATTTCGCTCTCCTTCGACCACCGTGTAATTGACGGTGCGGATGGTGCGCGCTTTATCACCATCATCAACAACATGCTGTCTGACATTCGCCGCCTGGTGATGTAAGCGAAAAAGCCGGCCCGACGGCCGGCTTTTTTCTGGTAATCTCATGAAGTCAGTGAGGTTATTGTGCGAAAGACAAATCGGTTGCCGTTTGTTGTTTCAAAATTGTTAACAATTTTGTAAAATACGGGCGGATAGAACGACCCGCTGGACGACGGGTATAAATTAAGAGGTCATGATGAGCACTGAAATCAAAACTCAGGTCGTGGTACTTGGGGCAGGCCCTGCAGGTTACTCTGCTGCCTTCCGTTGCGCAGATTTAGGTCTGGAGACCGTCATCGTAGAACGTTACAGCACCCTTGGCGGTGTTTGTCTGAACGTCGGCTGTATCCCTTCTAAAGCGCTGCTGCACGTAGCAAAAGTTATCGAAGAAGCCAAAGCACTGGCTGAACACGGTATCGTTTTTGGCGAGCCGAAAACCGATATCGACAAGATTCGTACCTGGAAAGAAAAAGTTATCACTCAACTGACCGGCGGTCTGGCGGGTATGGCCAAAGGCCGTAAAGTGAAAGTGGTTAACGGTCTGGGTAAATTTACCGGGGCAAACACCCTGGAAGTTGAAGGCGAAAACGGCAAAACCGTAATCAACTTCGACAACGCAATCATCGCGGCGGGTTCCCGTCCGATCGAACTGCCGTTTATTCCGCATGAAGATCCGCGCGTGTGGGATTCCACCGATGCACTGGAACTGAAAACTGTTCCTAAGCGCCTGCTGGTAATGGGCGGCGGTATCATCGGTCTGGAAATGGGTACTGTGTACCATGCGCTGGGTTCAGAGATCGACGTGGTTGAAATGTTCGACCAGGTTATCCCGGCTGCCGATAAAGACGTGGTTAAAGTCTTCACCAAGCGCATCAGCAAGAAATTCAACCTGATGCTGGAAACCAAAGTGACCGCCGTTGAAGCGAAAGAAGACGGTATCTACGTTTCCATGGAAGGCAAAAAAGCCCCTGCCGAAGCTCAGCGTTACGATGCTGTGCTGGTCGCTATCGGTCGTGTACCGAACGGTAAAAACCTCGACGCGGGCAAAGCTGGCGTGGAAGTTGACGACCGTGGCTTCATCCGTGTCGACAAACAGCTGCGTACCAACGTGCCGCACATCTTTGCTATCGGCGATATCGTCGGTCAGCCGATGCTGGCACACAAAGGTGTTCATGAAGGTCACGTTGCCGCTGAAGTTATCGCCGGTAAGAAACACTACTTCGATCCGAAAGTTATCCCATCCATTGCATACACTGAACCAGAAGTTGCATGGGTTGGTCTGACCGAGAAAGAAGCGAAAGAAAAAGGCATCAGCTACGAAACCGCCACCTTCCCGTGGGCTGCTTCTGGCCGTGCTATCGCTTCCGATTGCGCGGACGGTATGACCAAACTGATTTTCGACAAAGAATCTCACCGTGTTATCGGTGGTGCGATTGTCGGTACCAACGGCGGCGAGCTGCTGGGCGAAATCGGTCTGGCAATCGAAATGGGTTGTGACGCTGAAGATATCGCGCTGACTATCCACGCGCACCCGACTCTGCACGAGTCAGTGGGCCTGGCGGCAGAAATCTTTGAAGGTAGCATTACCGACCTGCCAAACCCGAAAGCGAAGAAGAAGTAATCTTCTCCCTTTTGTGAAAACGCCTCTTCGGAGGCGTTTTTTTTGCCTGAAGCAACCCGTTATTTCAGGCAACATGCCGGGTGGCGCTAGCGCTAACCAGGCCTAAGGCTTAACCTCGCTTTACGGTGCTACGGGCTGCCAGATTTTATCCGGATGGAATGTGGTTAACGCCTGTGCTTTTTGCTGAGAATCAACGCCGAGATCGGCCTGGTAGACTTTATCTTCACCGTTAATCATAAAACTCATCACGCCGGTGTGATCGTAGCTAACAGGCCACGCTATCATGGCAAAACCGCTGGTTTTATCGGAAAGGATCCGGAAGCGATAGCCGTGATAGCCCGTGCCGGGTTCCTGTGGACTAAAGGCCGGGCCAAGCGGACTTGGCGCTTCGCCGGGTGAAACAGGCCAGTACAGACCGTCTTTTTTCCCTTCAGAACTGACAATCTTTTGCGCGTACTTTTGGTTCATCGCAAAATAGCTCTGCTGGGCATCAACATAAGCGTGTAACGCCTCGATAGCCGCGAGTTCGTTGCGTCCAATCTCACGGGTCAGGATCTCTTCGGCTGCTTCCTTGATATCAAATTGCCAGCCTGAAGCGTTTTTGACGACTGGGATTGGCAGTTGCCAGTCGCTGTCCCCGACCACCAGGTGCGCGATATTGCCGTCGACAACGGTGTTATGGCGAACCTTCCAGTCGCGCAGGAAGCGATCAACCGCATCAGGATCGACGCCTTCTGGCGGTAGAAAATCACGCCAGTTTTCCCCGAGCAGATTGCTCATTGCACTTTCATTTTGCTCACTGATAGCGTTTGCCAGCGCATCGGTCGCCTGGTCTGGTGTGCTGAAGGATTGCTGTGCCATCGCGGTAGCCGAAACCATGAACAACACCATTCCACTGAGTAGTTTATTTTTCATGTTGGTTCCCTTAACGATGACGGAATTCACGGTGTTCAGCACGCCCGCCAGAAGGCTGGCGCGATGGCTGATTACGGGCGACCTGTCGGCTCTGGGCCCCTCGCTGTTGCTGTGCCTGCCAGTTGGCGGAGCGACTGTCGTTACCGCTCAGCGCATTGGCGCGTGGCTGACTGGTCCGTTGTTGAAGATTACGCTGTTGCACATTGTGTTGTTGCGCTGGTTGCGTGACCCGTTTCTCCTGTCGCTGTGCGACTGCCTGACGATTCTCTCGTTGCTGTGTGCTTGTCCGTTTCGCGGTTTGCGGCTTGGTATCGTAACCGCGGTAGTTGTTACGCTGTGAAATTTGCTTCAGCTGTTGGCTGGACGCCTGACGCTGGGCGTCTTTCGTGCCAGTGCGTGCCGTCTGCGGGAATGTTTTCCCCGTTGATTTTTCCATTTGGCTCATCGCAGCCTGGCGTTGGCTATCACGGTTGACCGGTCTTTGCTGGGTTGAACTTAAGCCCGTAGCCGTGTTCGTGGAGTGGAAGCGGTTATTAAGCTGGTTATTAGGGTATGGCACACCCTCACGATAGGCCGGGTTGTGTTGCCAGGTACGGTTGGCATCTGTCAGCCGTTGCCCACTGATTTTATTGAAGTTATCAACGTTAATGTTGATGTTGTTATCACCATTACGGTTATAGCCGCCATGGTTATCCCAGTCATCATTATGATGGTGATCGTCGTCGTCATCCCAGTCGATGTTGCTGAAGATGGCATAAGTTGTGGCAACACCGAGGCTGAAGCCTAAACCGTTAACGAAGCTGTTGCCAAACTGCTCGCCGGGCGTAGGCGGCAGATAAGTTGGCGGATAAGCGGTATTCGGCCAGGTACCGTAAACCGTATTCGGGTTATAGGTAGGAATGTACACCACCTGCGGATCGGCGGATTCAATCTTGATAACCGTTGGGCTTGTTGAGGTGGTCGTGGCTGTTGTGGTCGCTGAACTGGTCGTCGACTCGCTGGTGACGGTTTTAGCTGGCGCCGCTTTGGTCACGGTAGTGACGGTCTGTTGCGGTGTTGATTGCAACGCACCGGTCTGTTGCGCCAGCGCGCGCAGACGTTGAACGGAATCCATGACATCTTTCGGTTGTGCGAGGAAAGCATCGCCCAGGCTTTGTACCCACGGCGGATTTTCACCCATCAGCGACATCAACTGAGGAAAGGCGACCAGCGATTTCACGCTGGGATCCCAGGGCTGGCTGGCAACGGCCTGAATGGCGGCATCGCCCTGCATTTTGGGATTGTCTTTTGACCACTGTGCGGCCTGGATAACGTTAGCCGGATAGGTTGAGGCCATCAAAATTTGCGACAGCAGCGAGTCTGGATAGAGCGCGATAGGCGCAACCCACTGATCTATTTGTGCTGCTGAGTACGTAGGTGCCACGGCGGGCGCTGTTTGGTCGGCCGGAGCAGGGGCCGCTACGGGAGCTGGAGCTGGTGCTGACGGTTGCTGTGCAACGGGAGCCGGAGCTGCAGGTTCCGTTGTGCGACTTTTAACGAACATCACGCCAGAGGCGGCAAACAGCCCGGCACTGCACAAAAGGACAAGCAGATGTGGCTTAAGGGGCAACTTCATAAAATGACTCCAACGAGACAAGCGCTGTGCCGTGAGGCGTTCCTGTTGCCGCGAGTATTATTCACCCGTGTTAGACAGTTTTGACTTTTATTGGGGATTCGCCCGGTAAGTCCGGAAAAAGAGTGTGAAGATTTATTACACAATTATATCTGATGGCGCGAAAATCGTTGGAATATTCAGCCGATCGCGCTTAAAAATCAACCGTTTCAGGGCGGTTTCAGGCAGCCTAAATTGCGTTGCGCCTTGTCGCTATACCATTCTTAACGATTCAGCCAATTTTTTATGTTGCTTTTTTGTAAACGGATTAACACTTAGTGAAAATCCTGTTATTGTGCCTTATGCGGTACCGGGCATTTACCCTACTAACTACTGTCTCACAGGAGCGTGAAGAGAATCGCCCATCTACAAAAGCGCCGCATTATGACAATGAGAGCGAGGAGATATCGTCGTGCTAGAAGAATACCGTAAGCACGTAGCTGAGCGTGCTGCCCAGGGGATTGTGCCAAAACCTTTAGACGCAACCCAAATGGCTGCACTTGTCGAGCTGCTGAAGACCCCGCCTGTGGGCGAAGAAGAATTCCTGTTAGACCTGTTGATCAACCGCGTTCCTCCTGGCGTAGATGAAGCCGCTTATGTTAAAGCTGGTTTTCTCGCCGCTGTCGCGAAAGGCGACACCACCTCCCCGCTGGTTACACCAGAAAAAGCCATTGAACTGCTGGGCACTATGCAGGGTGGTTACAACATTCATCCGCTGATCGACGCGCTGGACGACGCAAAACTGGCGCCAATTGCCGCTAAAGCGCTCTCTTCAACACTGCTGATGTTCGATAACTTCTACGACGTAGAAGAAAAAGCCAAAGCGGGCAACGAATATGCGAAGCAGGTAATGCAATCCTGGGCTGATGCCGAATGGTTCCTGAACCGTCCTGCCCTGGCTGAAAAAATCACCGTTACCGTCTTCAAAGTGACGGGTGAAACCAACACCGATGACCTTTCTCCGGCGCCGGATGCATGGTCTCGTCCGGATATCCCTCTGCACGCGCTGGCGATGCTGAAAAACGCCCGTGAAGGTATCGAACCGGATCAACCGGGCGTGGTTGGCCCGATCAAACAGATCGAAGAATTGCAGAAAAAAGGTTACCCGCTGGCTTATGTGGGTGATGTTGTTGGTACCGGTTCTTCGCGTAAATCCGCGACCAACTCCGTGCTGTGGTTTATGGGTGACGACATTCCTCATGTACCGAACAAGCGCGGCGGCGGGCTGTGCCTCGGCGGCAAAATTGCACCTATTTTCTTCAACACCATGGAAGATGCGGGCGCATTGCCGATTGAAGTGGACGTATCGAACATGAACATGGGCGACGTGATTGACGTTTACCCGTTCAAAGGCGAAGTACGCAACCACGAAACCGGCGAACTGCTGGCTAGCTTTGAGCTGAAAACCGAAGTCCTGATCGACGAAGTGCGCGCCGGTGGCCGTATTCCGCTGATCATCGGTCGTGGCCTGACCACCAAGGCGCGCGAAGCGCTGGGTCTGCCGCACTCAGACGTCTTCCGTCAGGCGAAAGACGTGGCGGAAAGCAGCCGTGGCTTCTCCCTGGCACAGAAAATGGTTGGCCGCGCATGCGGCGTGAAAGGTATCCGTCCGGGCGCGTACTGCGAACCGAAGATGACCTCCGTCGGTTCTCAGGATACCACCGGCCCAATGACCCGTGACGAACTGAAAGATCTGGCGTGCCTGGGCTTCTCTGCTGACCTGGTGATGCAGTCCTTCTGCCACACTGCGGCCTACCCGAAGCCGGTGGACGTCAATACGCATCATACGCTGCCAGACTTCATCATGAACCGTGGTGGTGTCTCCCTGCGTCCGGGTGATGGCGTTATTCACTCATGGCTGAACCGTATGCTGCTGCCGGATACCGTAGGTACCGGTGGTGACTCCCATACCCGTTTCCCTATCGGGATCTCCTTCCCGGCAGGTTCTGGCCTGGTAGCATTTGCTGCGGCGACAGGCGTGATGCCGCTGGATATGCCGGAATCCGTTCTGGTGCGTTTCAAAGGCAAAATGCAACCGGGTATCACCCTGCGCGATCTGGTACACGCCATCCCGCTGTACGCGATCAAACAGGGTCTGCTGACCGTTGAGAAGAAAGGTAAGAAGAACATCTTCTCTGGCCGCATTCTTGAAATCGAAGGTCTGCCGGATCTCAAAGTGGAGCAGGCGTTCGAACTGACCGATGCCTCCGCTGAACGTTCTGCTGCCGGTTGTACCATCAAGCTGAATAAAGAGCCGATCGTTGAGTACCTGAGCTCTAACATCGTTCTGCTGAAGTGGATGATCGCAGAAGGCTACGGCGATCGTCGTACGCTGGAACGTCGTGTGCAGGGCATGGAAAAATGGCTGGCGGATCCGCAGCTGCTGGAAGCTGACGCTGACGCAGAATACGCAGCGGTGATTGACATCGATCTGGCGGATATCAAAGAGCCAATCCTGTGTGCACCGAACGATCCGGACGATGCGCGTCTGCTGTCTGACGTACAGGGCGAGAAGATCGACGAAGTGTTCATCGGCTCCTGCATGACCAACATCGGCCACTTCCGTGCCGCTGGTAAGCTGCTGGATGCGCACAAAGGCCAACTGCCAACGCGTCTGTGGGTGGCTCCGCCAACCCGTATGGACGCCGCTCAGCTGACTGAAGAAGGCTACTACAGCGTATTCGGTAAGAGCGGTGCGCGTATCGAAATTCCAGGCTGCTCTCTGTGCATGGGTAACCAGGCGCGTGTGGCTGATGGCGCAACGGTGGTCTCGACCTCTACCCGTAACTTCCCGAACCGTTTAGGTACCGGGGCAAACGTCTACCTGGCTTCTGCGGAGCTGGCGGCGGTTGCGGCGCTGATCGGCAAACTGCCAACCGCGGAAGAGTACCAGACCTATGTGGCGCAGGTAGATAAAACGGCCGTAGATACTTACCGTTATCTGAACTTCGACCAGCTGTCTCAGTACACCGAGAAAGCCGATGGTGTGATTTTCCAGACCGCGGTGTAATGCGCTAAAGCATTTTGTGTAAAAACGCATCAATGCCCGGAGAAGTCTGCTTCTCCGGGCATTTTTATTTCTATTCCTTATACCCGCTACGCTTTTTTTCTGCCGCGCTGCTGCGATAATTACAGCAAGGCGCAATGCGGTATTGGCGCATTGCCGGGAGCAGAGGAAGACATTATGGATTACGAATTTCTGCGCGATATTACCGGAGTGGTAAAAGTGCGTATGTCCATGGGCCACGAGGTGGTGGGGCACTGGTTTAACGAAGAAGTGAAAGAAAACCTGGCCTTACTTGATGAAGTGGAACAGGCGGCGCGTGCGGTTAAGGGCAGTGAGCGCTCCTGGCAGAGAGCAGGGCATGAATACACGCTCTGGCTGGATGGCGAAGAAGTGATGGTTCGCGCTAATCAGCTGGAGTTCTCTGGAGATGAAATGGAAGAGGGGATGAGCTACTACGACGAAGAAAGTTTTTCGCTCTGTGGTGTAGAGGACTTTCTTCAGGTTGTGGCGGCATACCGCGAATTTGTGAATCAATCCTGAAATATTTCAGATATCAATGAAGCCGGGTGAGATTAACCCGGCTTTTTTTCACCTGAATGATTATTTGATTTTAATTAATCATTTTAAAACTGTGATCTGCCGCGTTTGCGATCTTGTTTTGATTGAATATAATCGTTATGATTTTTTTTAATCACAACATGACAACAGGCGGGAAGACCATGAACATCAAGAAGGCAATAGAACGCGTACCCGGCGGCATGATGGTTGTGCCGTTGGTTATCGGTGCCATTATCAACACTTTTGCCCCGCAGGCGTTGCAGATCGGTGGATTCACCACTGCTTTATTTAAAAATGGCGCGGCTCCCTTGATTGGCGCGTTCCTGCTCTGTATGGGCGCGGGAATTAGCGTAAAGGCGGCGCCGCAAGCTTTGCTACAAGGCGGCACGATTACGCTGACCAAGTTACTGGTCGCGATTGCGATTGGTCTCGGGGTTGAACACCTGTTTGGCGCGGAAGGCATCTTTGGCTTAAGTGGCGTCGCTATTATTGCGGCAATGAGTAACTCCAATGGCGGGCTTTACGCGGCGCTGGTTGGCGAGTTTGGCAATGAACGTGATGTCGGCGCGATCTCCATTTTGTCTCTGAATGACGGACCTTTCTTTACCATGATCGCGCTGGGCGCAGCGGGTATGGCAAACATTCCTGTCATGGCGCTGGTGGCGGTTCTGGTACCGTTAGCGGTTGGCATGATCCTCGGTAACCTTGATGCCAATATGCGTGACTTCCTGACCAAAGGCGGTCCACTGCTTATTCCTTTCTTTGCGTTCGCACTTGGAGCCGGTATTAACCTGGAAATGCTGCTACAAGGCGGTCTGGCGGGCATTCTGCTGGGCGTGCTGACCACCTTTGTGGGCGGCTTCTTTAACATTCGTGCCGATCGTCTGGTAGGCGGGAGTGGTATTGCTGGTGCTGCGGCATCCAGTACGGCGGGGAACGCCGTCGCGACGCCACTGGCTATAGCACAGGCCGATCCCTCGCTGGCAGAGGTTGCCGCTGCGGCAGCGCCGCTGATCGCTGCGTCAGTCATTACAACCGCCATTCTGACGCCAATTCTTACGTCGTGGGTCGCGAAAAGACAGGCTCGTCAGACCGTGCAGGAGAAGAAAGCATGAAAATGATCGTTATCGCCGATGACTTTACGGGCTCTAACGATACCGGCGTACAGCTGGCGAAAAAAGGGGCGCGTACCGAAGTAATGCTGACCCCAGCGCAGAAACCGTCGCGCCGCGCCGATGTTCTGGTCATCAATACAGAAAGCCGTGCGATGCCGGCAACGCAGGCTGCTACAGCTGTACAACAAGCGTTAGCGCCATTGTGTGAGGGCGTAACAACACCGCTGGTATACAAAAAAATTGACTCGACATTCCGTGGCAATGTGGGGGCTGAAGTCACCGCAGCCATGCGTACAGCCGGTCGGGCGTTGGCTGTGATTGCTGCGGCGATTCCTGCTGCCGGGCGCACCACGCAGGATGGCTTGTGCCTGGTCCATGGTGTGCCGCTGCTGGAAACGGAATTCGCCAGCGATCCAAAAACGCCTATTCACTCTTCGCGTATTGCTGAACTGGTCGCGCTGCAAAGCGAAATCCCTGTACATGAGGTATCGCTGGCGGATGTGCGCCGGGGAAGCTTGAGTGCGCTGCTGAGTGCTTTTGCAAAAGCAGGCGAATGTATGGTGGTGGTGGATGCAGTGGAAGAGCGAGATCTCGCGTTGATTGCTCAGGCTGTCTGTGAGCAAAAACAGATGCCGCTACTGGTCGGGGCGGCGGGGCTTGCCAATGCGCTACCGGCCGGAACGTTTATGCAAGAGAAACAGGAATTACCGGTGTTGGTTGTGGCTGGCTCAATGAGTGAAGCAACGCGACGCCAGGTGGAAAAAGCAGTGTGTCAGGGCCGGGCAAAAGTCGTTGATATCGATGCCTCGCGGTTGGTTGCATCGTCATTTGCACAGGAAATGGACTCTGTTATTGAACAGGCTTGCGCGCAACTGAGCCAGCAGCAGCACACGATCTTACGCACCAGTCGGTGTGCAGAAGACCGGGACATGATCGACACGCTGTGTTTCAACGTGGGGATGAGTCGCCAGCAGTTGGGAGAGTTGCTGAGTCAGCGTCTTGGGGAGATAACGCTACGCATTATTGAACAAGCACGTATCGGCGGTTTGTTCCTGACCGGAGGCGATATTGCCACGGCTGTCGCCAGTGCGTTGGGTGCCGAAGGGTATCGCATCCACAGTGAGGTCGCCCCCTGTATTCCGTGCGGAACGTTTGTGAATAGTGAGATTGACGACTTGCCGGTAATTACCAAAGCGGGCGGATTCGGTTCTGATACGACCCTTTGCGATGCGCTGTATTTTATTGAGGAGATGTACCGTGGTAACTAAAACAATTGCGATTACGATGGGAGATCCGGCGGGGATTGGTCCGGAAATTATTGTTAAAGCACTACGCGAAGATGAACTTAATGGTGCACCGCTGGTGGTGGTTGGGTGCCTAAAAACGCTGCAGCGGTTACAGGCTCAGGGGCTGGCTGACGGAGTAACATTTCGCGCTATCGAACAGGTCGCCGATGCCAGATTCACGCCAGATACGATTCATGTGATTGATGAACCGCTGGCGAAACCTGACGAACTGGTCCCGGGTACAGTGCAGGCGCAGGCGGGCGATCTGGCCTATCGCTGTGTGAAGCGGGCGACTGAACTAGCGATGAAGGGGGATGTGCATGCCATCGCGACCGCGCCGTTGAACAAAGAAGCGCTGCATCTTGGTGGACACAATTATCCCGGGCATACCGAACTGCTGGCAACGCTGACGGAAAGTCGTGATTACGCGATGGTGCTGTACACCGATAAGCTGAAAGTTATCCATGTTTCGACGCATATCGCTCTGCGCAAATTCCTTGATACGCTCAATGGGCAACGTGTCGAAACGGTGATTGGTATCGCGGATACCTTCCTGAAGCGCGTAGGCTTTGCACATCCGCGTATTGCCGTTGCGGGGGTGAATCCACATGCCGGAGAGAATGGCCTGTTTGGCGATGAGGAAATTCGTATTGTCGGACCCGCGATTGAGAATATGAAAGCGAAGGGGATGGATGTTTACGGTCCGTGCCCGCCGGATACCGTGTTTTTACAGGCTTATGAAGGTCAGTATGACATGGTGGTGGCGATGTACCACGATCAGGGGCATATCCCGCTGAAATTGCTGGGTTTCTATGATGGTGTAAATATCACAGCAGGTTTACCGTTTATTCGTACCTCTGCCGATCACGGTACAGCATTTGATATCGCCTGGACGGGAAAAGCAAAATCTGAGAGCATGGCCGTATCGATCAAACTGGCAATGCAACTGGCGTAATTTACTGTTATGAAAGGGCAACACCGTCTGGATAAGATTGTGGCGTATTTGAAAAATCATACGCTGGTAACCGTGGAACAGTTGGTTGACGCGGTTGACGCCTCCCCTGCAACGATCAGACGCGATCTCATCAAGCTGGATGAACAGGGGGTGATCAGCCGCAGCCACGGCGGTGTTGCGTTACGACGCTTTGAAGCGGCGCAGCCAACCACAAACGAAAAGCAACTGCGATCGCCTGCTGAGAAACGGGCGATTGCGCGTTTTGCCGCCTCAATGGTGCGTGCGGGCGATGCCGTAGTGCTTGATGCCGGTACCACAATGCTGGAGCTGGCAAAATGTCTGACGCATTTACCGCTGCGAGTGATTACCGTTGATCTGCACATTGCCCTGTTTTTGTCAGAATTCCGTCAGATAGAGGTGACGATTGTCGGTGGGCGTATCGATGACAGCAGCCAGTCCTGTATTGGTGAGTTTGGCCGGAAAATGTTGCGTAGCGTCTATCCCGATATCGCTTTTATGAGTTGTAACACCTGGAGTATGGAAAAGGGTGTAACCACGCCAACGGAAGACAAAGCGGGATTAAAGCAGGAGATTATTGCTAATGCTCAACGGAAGGTATTGCTGGCGGATAGCAGTAAGTACGGTGCACATTCATTGTTTAATGTCGCGCCGCTCAGTCGCTTTACCGATGTTGTTACCGATGTGAATCTACCGCCAAACGCGCAGACTGAATTAAAAGCGCAATCCGTTGCCCTGACGCTGGTACAGCCAGAGTAACGGAAATATCAACCGTGGTTGTGCCGGAGATTATTTAACGTAGGCCAACAGGCTCAGGGAGTCACGCGCCAGTGCTTTGCATTTCTTTGCTGTTGGGATGCCGATACCGCTGAGATCGCGGTAGCTGTCTTCACCCAGCGCTTTCATATTGAAGGTGTCGTAATTACTCAGGTCCCACTGGTTTTGCTGGGCAAAAAAGACCAGCGCACGACGAATCTGCCCATTAGGCAAATTCTGGTATCCACAGTCATTTTTCAGAAAAACAAAAACTGCCGTTAAATCGGCCATATCTTCGGCTTCGGACTCACTAAGCGCGTAGCTGTTTGCGCATACGGCCATCAGGCTGCCGAACAAAACTGTTCTGAAAAACGTCTTCATTGCTTCTACCACTGCATCACGGAATTTAAACGTTAGCATACTGCGAGCGAAGCGACGACCTTTATTATTAGCCGTTCACTTGACCTTCCCGTAAGGGGAAGGCTTATGCTTAAAAGATAGCCTGCTTAAGCTGCTGAATATAAGGAAGTGATTATGCAACGTCGTGACTTTTTAAAGTACTCCGTGGCGCTGGGCGTCGCGTCAGCGTTACCTCTGTGGAGCCGGAGCGTATTTGCCGCAGACCGCCCTGCATTGCCCATTCCAGACCTGTTAACCGCGGATGCATCTAATCGCATGCAGTTGGTGGTGCAAGCCGGACAGTCGAGCTTTGCTGGTAAAACAGCGACGACCTGGGGATATAACGGCAATTTACTCGGACCTGCGGTCAAGCTGAATAAAGGGCAATCAGTGACCGTGGATATCCACAACCAGCTTGCCGAAGAAACGACGTTGCACTGGCACGGACTGGAAATCCCCGGTGAAGTAGACGGTGGACCGCAAGGCATTATCCCGGCGGGCGGGAAACGTTCAGTGACCTTCACGCCGGATCAGCGCGCGGCAACCTGCTGGTTCCACCCGCATCAGCATGGGAAGACTGGTCGTCAGGTGGCGATGGGACTGGCCGGGCTGGTGCTGATTGAAGATGAAGAGATTCGCAAGCTGCTGCTGCCTAAGCAGTGGGGTATTGATGATGTACCGGTAATTATTCAGGACAAACAGTTCTCTGCTGATGGGCAGGTTGATTATCAACTGGACATCATGACCGCCGCTGTTGGCTGGTTTGGCGATACGCTGCTGACCAACGGGGCGATTTATCCTCAGCATGCCGCACCGCGTGGCTGGCTGCGCCTGCGTCTGCTGAATGGTTGTAACGCACGCTCCCTGAACATTGCGGCCAGCGATAATCGTCCTTTGTACGTCATTGCCAGCGACGGTGGACTGTTGGCGGAACCGGTAAAAGTGACCGAGCTTCCTATGCTGATGGGCGAGCGCTTTGAAGTGCTGGTGGATGTCAGTGACGGCAAAGCTTTTGATCTGGTCACTCTTCCAGTCAGCCAGATGGGGATGGCGATTGCGCCATTTGATAAGCCGCACCCGGTGATGCGCGTTCAGCCGCTGCTGATTACCGCTTCCGGCACGCTGCCAGATTCTCTGACATCCATGCCATCGTTGCCGTCACTGGAAGGTCTGACGGTGCGCAAGCTGCAGCTGTCGATGGATCCGATGCTCGATATGATGGGCATGCAAATGCTGATGAAGAAATACGGCGCTCAGGCCATGGCGGGGATGGATCATGGGAAGATGATGGGCCATATGAATAATGACAATATGGGCCACGGCAATATGAATCATGGCAATATGAACCACGGTGAGATGGGGAATATGCAGCATGGTGATATGGGCAATATGAAGCATGGATCATTCGACTTCCATAACGCCAACCGGATTAATGGTCAGGCGTTTGATATGAATAAACCGATGTTTGCCGCGGCGAAAGGGCAGCACGAACGCTGGGTGATTTCCGGTCAGGGCGACATGATGCTGCATCCGTTCCACATTCACGGCACGCAGTTCCGCATTCTGTCTGAGAACGGCAAAGCGCCAGCCGCACACCGCGCGGGATGGAAGGACACGGTGCGGGTAGAAGGCGGCGTGAGCGAGGTATTGGTGAAGTTTGACCACGACGCGCCAAAAGAGCATGCCTATATGGCGCACTGCCACCTGTTAGAGCATGAAGATACCGGAATGATGCTCGGCTTCACCGTCTAAATAAATCGCGCTGTGCTTATCCGGCCTGCAGAAATCCCTCGTAGGCCGGATAAGACACAGTCTCTTTCCAGCGTTTCACCGCACGACTCCCTCCTCCTGCAAATTCTGCTATTGCACATAAAGTAATCGCCTTTGAAGCCGATAATTATTGGGTACCCAATGTGAGTTCAATGGATGAAATACTATGATTAAAAATGTGCGCGTAATTACCGGTATTCTTCTGGTTCTCGCCATTTTCTGTTTGCTACAGGTCGTGACAGGAAGCTTTTTTTATTCTGCGGTAAACAATGATCGCCATAATTTCCAGAACTCAGGCACCCTGAATGCCCAACAGGAAAATCTGAGTGATAGTGTCAATACGCTGATTAAAACCCGGGTAACAGTAACCCGCGTAGCAATTCGTTTCTTAAAGAATCAACGCGATCCGGCCTCACTGGCGGCAATTGATACTTTGCTAAAAACGGCGAGTGAGTCGATGAAAAAGGCTGAGGGATACTTCGCGCATTATCAGTCATTGCCGCAGGTGTCGGGGCAGAATCCACAAATTGCATCTGAAATGGAAAAACAGTATCGGCAGATGCACGACGTGATGGCGTTATCGATAGAGTATCTGCGCGCGAATAATTATCAGGCCTATGGCGATCTTGATGCTCAGAAGGCGCAGGATGAGATGGAAGCCAGCTATGACCAGTGGCGTAACGAAAATAACGCGCTGCTGCAGCACGCGGCGGCGGAGAATCAGCACAGCTTTACCCGCATGCAATGGACGTTAGGGGCAATTGTCGTCGCTGTGCTCATCGTTCTGGGCATGATCTGGAGTGGGTTGCAGCTTATGCTGCTTAAACCCCTGGCGCAGATCATGGAGCATATCCGCATTATTACCCGTGGTGATCTGACCCATCAACTCGACGTCCAGGGACGTAATGAAATGGGGCGTTTGGCGACGGGCTTAGATGAAATGCGACAGTCGCTGATTTCGACAGTCACGTCGGTGCGTAACAGCTCAGAATCGATTCATAGCGGCGCAGCGGAAATCTCATCAGGTAATAACGATCTGTCTTCGCGTACTGAGCAGCAAGCTGCTTCACTTGAAGAGACAGCCGCCAGCATGGAACAGCTTACTGCGACCGTGAAGCAAAATACGGACAATGCGAAACAGGCGACTCAACTGGCTAAGAATGCGTCTGATACTGCCGCGCGTGGTGGACGGGTTGTTGATACAGTCGTGCACACAATGAGTGAAATTGCCGGTAGTTCACAGCAAATTGCGCAGATCACCAGCGTCATCGACAGTATTGCTTTCCAGACCAATATCCTGGCGCTCAACGCGGCGGTTGAGGCAGCCAGAGCAGGGGAGCAGGGACGCGGATTTGCTGTTGTGGCGGGTGAAGTCCGTACCCTGGCAAGTCGTAGCGCTCAGGCAGCCAAAGAGATCAAAGCGTTGATTGATAACTCAACTCACAGCGTGGGGATGGGATCTCAGCAGGTGTCGGACGCGGGTAAAACGATGAAAGAAATTGTCGCTGCGGTCACCCGCGTGACGGACATCATGGGGGAAATCGCCTCAGCCTCGGAGGAGCAGAGTCGGGGGATTGAGCAGGTGAGCCTCGCTGTCTCGCAGATGGACAGTGTCACACAACAAAACGCCGCGCTGGTAGAAGAGTCTGCTGCCGCCGCCGCTTCGTTGGAACAACAAGCTGAACAGTTACGCCTGGCCGTGGCAGCATTTCGTATCACTCGCGATGCCTCCAACAGTGAGCATCGAAACCCACCTAAGGATGCCCCACGAGCGACTTCTGCGGGGAGTACGCCACAAGACCCGCATTGGGAAACGTTTTAGTTACAGGCTGCCGGCGCCCCTGGTTTTTCTTAATATGCGCACAAAAAACGCTGCAAACGGGTTCTCCTGTGAACTATCAGAGGAACCCGCTCTCTTTACTGGTATACTTCATCAACTGAATTGTTTGTATGCTGTCGCAAGTTTTGTGGTTAGAGCGGGTCGCCGTCTGTCAGTCGGTGTATCAACGTAAGCGCTTTCTTTCGATCTGCATGATGTGTCAACTGATAAAAATCAGTGAGTTATAGGGTTTATGAAACATACTGTTGAAGTGATGATCCCGGAAGCGGAGATCAAAGCGCGTATTGCTGAACTGGGGCGCCAGATTAACGAACGTTACAAGGACAGCGGCAGCGATATGGTGCTGGTTGGTCTGTTACGTGGCTCATTTATGTTTATGGCGGACTTGTGCCGTGAAGTGCATGTCTCTCACGAAGTCGATTTCATGACGGCATCCAGCTACGGTAGCGGAATGTCTACCACGCGTGATGTTAAAATCCTGAAAGACCTGGATGAAGACATCCGTGGCAAGGACGTGCTGATTGTCGAAGACATCATCGACTCCGGCAACACGCTATCTAAAGTGCGTGAAATTCTGAGCCTGCGCGAGCCGAAATCCCTGGCTATTTGTACGCTGCTGGATAAACCTTCTCGTCGTGAAGTGAATGTTCCGGTCGAGTTTATCGGCTTCTCTATTCCAGATGAGTTTGTGGTCGGTTACGGCATTGACTATGCCCAGCGTTATCGCCATCTGCCGTATGTCGGCAAAGTGGTGCTGCTGGACGAGTAATCCCGCAGGCGTCTGATGGCGCAGGTTTGTAGGCCGGGTAAGGCGTAGCCGCCTCCCGGCAATGTCACATCATTTATGGTTGCTGTGTTTTTGACTCAGGTTAGACAACCCCTGACGATAGCGCTGCTCCAGCGTTTCACGACTGGTGGCGGTGACGTCCAGATCGCGCAGCAGACCGTCATGAATACCGTAAGCCCAGCCGTGAATAGTGACTTTCTGACCACGCTTCCAGGCTGAACGCATAATGGTTGAGTGGCCCAGGTTATAGACCTGTTCCATGACATTCAGTTCGCACAGGGTGTCCATACGACGTTCCTGCGGCATTTCGCCCAGCAGTGAGCTGTGTTTGAACCAGATATCGCGGATGTGCAGTAACCAGTTATCAATCAGCCCCTGTTCTTTATTTTCAATCGCCGCCTGGACGCCGCCGCATCCATAGTGGCCGCATATAATAATATGTTCCACTTCCAGCACATCCACCGCATACTGAACCACTGAGAGACAGTTCAGGTCGGTGTGAATAACCAGATTAGCAACATTACGGTGAACAAATAATTCACCCGGTTCAAGACCGGTTAAACGTTCAGCGGGAACGCGGCTATCGGAACATCCAATCCATAGAAAACGCGGATTCTGGGCATGCGTCAGCGTTTCAAAAAATCCGGGATCCTCTTCTACCAGCATCTTTGACCATAGTGCATTGTTGCTGATGAGTGTATCTATGTCTTTCATGGAGTTGTACGACCCGAAGCCAGATAAATTCGATGGGCTAATATAGGGTAACTCCAGCATTAATTAAACTATATATAAAATGTCAGAACGTAAGGTAAGTAAAAAACCATGACCATTGCTCTGGAACTTCAACAACTTAAAAAAACCTATCCCGGTGGCGTTCAGGCGTTACGCGGCATAGATTTGCAAGTCGAAGCGGGTGATTTTTATGCGCTTTTGGGACCGAATGGCGCAGGAAAATCCACCACCATTGGGATAATCAGCTCGCTGGTGAATAAAACCTCCGGGCGGGTGAGCGTCTTCGGATACGATCTCGAAAAAGATACGGTTAACGCTAAACGCCAGCTTGGTCTGGTACCGCAGGAGTTTAACTTTAACCCGTTTGAAACCGTGCAGCAGATCGTGGTCAACCAGGCGGGTTACTACGGTGTTGAGCATAAAGAGGCGGTCAAACGCAGCGAATTATATTTAAAGCAGCTCGATTTATGGGAAAAACGTAACGAGCGTGCGCGCATGCTTTCCGGCGGGATGAAACGGCGTCTGATGATTGCCCGTGCGCTGATGCACGAGCCAAAATTACTCATCCTGGATGAACCAACGGCGGGCGTCGACATTGAGCTGCGTCGTTCAATGTGGGGCTTTTTAAAGGATTTAAACGATAAAGGCACCACCATTATTCTGACCACCCACTATCTCGAAGAAGCGGAAATGCTGTGTCGCAATATCGGCATTATTCAGCACGGCGAGCTGGTGGAAAATACCTCGATGAAGAGTCTGCTCTCCAAGCTGAAATCCGAGACCTTTATCCTCGATTTGGCACCAAAAAGTCCGCTGCCGAAACTGGAAGGTTATCAGTACCGACTGGTTGACACTTCCACGCTGGAAGTGGAGGTTCTGCGTGAACAAGGGGTCAACAGCGTCTTCTCTCAGCTGAGCGCCCAGGGGGTTCAGGTATTGAGTATGCGTAACAAAGCGAACCGACTGGAAGAACTGTTTGTTTCTCTGGTTCATGAAAAACAAGGAGATCGCGCATGATGCAGCTTTACTGGGTTGCGCTGAAAAGCATCTGGGCGAAAGAGATCCACCGCTTTATGCGGATCTGGATCCAGACGCTGGTTCCTCCCGTCATTACGATGACGCTCTATTTTATTATCTTTGGTAACCTGATCGGCTCGCGTATCGGCGAAATGCATGGTTTTAGCTACATGCAATTTATTGTGCCGGGGCTGATTATGATGGCGGTGATCACCAACTCGTACGCGAACGTGGCATCGTCATTCTTTAGCGCCAAGTTTCAGCGCAATATCGAAGAGCTGCTGGTTGCCCCGGTGCCGACGCACGTGATTATCGCCGGTTTCGTCGGCGGCGGCGTGGCGCGTGGCCTGTGCGTAGGCATTCTGGTCACGGCTATTTCACTGTTCTTCGTACCGTTCCAGGTGCATTCCTGGGTCTTTGTGGCGCTCACGCTGGTGTTAACGTCGGTGCTGTTTTCGCTGGCTGGCCTGCTGAACGCGGTTTTCGCCAAAACCTTTGACGATATCAGCCTGATCCCAACTTTCGTGCTGACGCCGCTGACCTATCTGGGCGGCGTGTTCTATTCGTTAACGCTGCTGCCACCGTTCTGGCAGGGACTGTCGCATCTGAACCCAATTGTCTACATGATTAGCGGCTTCCGCTACGGCTTCCTGGGGATTCATGATGTTCCGCTGGTTACCACATTTGGCGTGCTGGTGGTGTTTATCGCGGCGTTTTACTTGCTGTGCTGGTATCTGATTCAGCGTGGACGCGGTCTGCGTAGCTAATTCTTTCTTCCTCTCCCTGGCTGGGAGAGGAAGACTTTTGATGCTTATCACCATTACCGATTTATCACCCTGATAAACTACTTGCCTGCTAAGGAGGTAGGCAATGTTAGGTTGGGTAATTACCTGTCATGACGATAAGGCACAGGATATGCTATATCGTCTGGAGAAAAAGTACGGCCCGTTGGTCCAATGCCAGTCGGTAAATTTTTGGCGTGGGCTCAGCGCGAATATGCTCAGTCGCATGATGTGCCATGCCCTGCATGCTACAGACTCAGGCGAGGGCGTGATCTTCCTGACGGATATGGCCGGGGCCGCGCCTTACCGTGTAGCGTCGTTAATGAGCCATAAACATCCCAAGTGTGAAGTGATTTCAGGTATCAGCTATCCTTTGCTTGAGCGAATGCTTTCGTCGCGGGAATCGATGAGCAGCTCTGCGTTTCGTGATTGCATCGTCGCGCTTGGCGGCCCCGAAGTCACCAGCCTCTGGCATCAACAACAAAAAAATCCCCCCTTCGTGTTGAAGCATGATTTGTATGAGTATTAATCATTGGTATTGATGATGCTTTTGCTACAATAGCCGGGGTTTCTCGCCTCGGTTATCTCAGATGGTTATACGCGTTCTGCTTGTTTTGTTGCTCCTTTTCTCTGGCAGCGTGGCTGCGGCTTTGCCTGCTCGCTATATGCAAACCACCGAAGCAGCCGCTGTGTGGGCGCAGATTGGTAACAAGATGGTGACGGTCGGGAATATTCGCGCCGGGCAGATCCTTGCCGTTGAGCCAATTGCGGCAGACTATTATGAATTCACCTTTGGTTTTGGGACCGGGTTTATTGATAAGGGGCATCTGGAGCCTGTTCAGGGGCGGCAGAAAGTCGACGATGGCCTGGGCGATCTCAATAAACCGCTTAGCAATCAAAGCCTGGTAACCTGGAAAGATACGCCGGTTTATAACGCTCCAGACGTCGGTAGCGCGCCGTTTGGTGTGCTGGCGGATAATCTGCGCTATCCGGTTATCAGCAAGCTTAAAGACCGCCTCAACCAGACCTGGTACCAGATTCGCATCGGCGGCCGGTTGGCTTATGTCAGCGCGCTGGATGCGCAGGAAGACAACGGCATCCCGGTGTTAACCTATCACCATATTCTGCGCGATGAAGAGAACACCCGCTTTCGCCATACCTCTACGACGACCTCCGTACGCGCCTTTAGTAACCAGATGGCCTGGCTCCAGGACCGTGGCTATACCACGTTGACGATGTACCAACTGGAAGGCTATATCCGTAACAACATGAATCTCCCGGCGCGGGCGGTGGTGCTGACTTTTGATGATGGGCTGAAGTCGGTAAGTCGTTATGCTTACCCGATTCTGAAGCAGTACGGTATGAAGGCCACGGCGTTTATCATCTCCTCACGCATCAAGCGTCACCCGCAGAAGTGGGATCCGAAATCACTGCAGTTTATGAGCCTCTCTGAACTGAACGAGATAAGGGACGTGTTCGACTTCCAGTCGCACACCCATTTTTTACATCGGGTTGATGCCAATCACCGACCGATCCTGCTGAGCCGCAGCTATCACAATATTCTGTTTGATTTCGCCCGTTCGCGCCGGGCGTTGTCCCAGTTCAATCCTCACGTCCTGTATCTGTCTTACCCGTTT
Source organism: Citrobacter sp. A316 (assembly GCF_002042945.1). Classification (NCBI taxonomy): domain Bacteria; kingdom Pseudomonadati; phylum Pseudomonadota; class Gammaproteobacteria; order Enterobacterales; family Enterobacteriaceae; genus Citrobacter; species Citrobacter sp. A316. The sequence continues at coordinate 79,697 of NZ_MVFZ01000002.1, read as the reverse complement.
GGCGGCTATAACGCCACGGCGGTAAAAGCGGCGGGCGACGCGGGATTCCACATGGCGGTCACCACGGTGAGAGGGAAGGTTAAGCCGGGGGATAATCCTTTCTTATTGAAACGTTTGTACATCTTAAGAACGGATTCGCTGGAGACTATGTCGCGGCTGATCAGCAATCAGCCGCAGGGGTAGCTTACTCGTAGGTGACCTGGAAAGTGACGGTACTTCCGAAAACGCCAGAAGTGACGGCTTCGCTTCCGGTTCTTACCAGTTTAGCCTTATAGGTGGCGTTGACAGTATCGACGGGGGCTCCTGCAATAACCCCTGTAGCAATAGCTTCAGGAGCGCCATCAGCATATAGCTGAGGGTAGGCGGGAGAGCTAATTTTAACCGCGACGCCTTTTGCTGCGGTGATGCCACTGTTGCTCTTAATGGCGTTGGTGAACAACCCTTTATCCGCCGTTGTATTTGCTGATTTTGCCACGACGGAAACTTTAACCGTTCCTACGCAAGAGCCAGCGATCTGAAACGGGACTTCTGTCGTTTTGTCATTCTCCACATCGCCTCTGAACCAGTCGCCTAAATCAACGGTAGTTGGTGCCGTCAGGATACAGCTGGGTTCAACAATCGGAATGTTGAACAGCATATCTGAAATCGTAATCAGCGGACGCGGATGGTCTTCTTCGGTGGTGCCAATAGTTCTACCGACGGAAACATGGCCAATGGGGCCGCCCACTGAGCTGATAAATGAAATACCAGCAGGAACCTTAGTAAAACCTGGCATTTGATAAATATCCATTCGCGCATGCCATGTTTTCTCATTCAACATACCTTCGTTATCATGGCTATTTCCGGTCAGGTAATAGGCTCCCGCATCTACAGGAAACCAACCGATGACGCCTTGCCCTGTTGGATACATAGCAATAGCGTATTCAATACCTGGAATATTGGTTCTGAACAGCGCCTTTCCATCGGCGGTATAACCCGTCAGCAACGCGTTATCCGTCATTTGCCAGATGTTTTCACCATCATCTCCTACTGTGCAGTGAGTGGTCATTTGCGGGGTCAGTTCCATCATAATGGAGCTGGCAATAATGGTTGGCTCGGAGACGGGAGGGCGGAGCGTGATGACCGGCTGGGTGCCTGGCGACATAATTTCTCGGGTGTCGCCGTTATAAAATTTACATTCTTTTCCCGCATGAGCCGCACCCGATGCGGCCCACAAAAGTAATACGGTCCATAGCGGAGATAACTTCATGATAAATCCTTTTATTCATAACTCACATCAAGCAATACTTTGCTGGTTACTGTGCCCGCTGTAACGGCCCCGGTATTTTGGTAACGTGCGTAAAACTGATAGTCCGTCAGATAATTGCTACTTTTCTGACCGTCAACGTTATAAATCACTTTGGAACTGCCATCGTTGTTTAACACGTTCGTCTTATAGGCATCAGAAAATATGACGATGCCAACATTTTGTGCCGCGCCAGAGAGAGCATCGTTTTTGAACACCTGCTTCTGGTTATCGACAAAACCGGATTGTGGCGAAAAACGAAATTGCAGCTGTTTTATGCTTGTGCCATCGTCACAATTATCTACATGAATCTTAAATGGCGTGCCGCCCGCTTCATCGGTAGGTGAGTAGCGGTCACTGTTATCACTATTATAAAACCAACTGCGCATTACCGTTGGCAGATAGATTTCCCCACCGTTTTCTACGGTTAATGTACAGGTACTGTTAACAATATTTGCCGTCAAATTGACATTCACGCCTGCAGCCTGGCTTGCGCCGGGCTGCAGTCCACCAGCCAACCCCATAAGCAACACAAGACCGGGCTGGCGTAGAGAAAACGGTAATTGTTGCATCGACATAGCCTGCCTTACGGGTAGGTAACGGTAAAGGTCACGGGGGCCAGGGCTGAACCCGTTCCCACATTGGCAATGGTTCTGTCTTTAGCAACGACAAGGCGTGAATTCATCGGGAATTCACCCGCGCCACTGGTAATTGTGACTTCTTGAGCGGAAGGAGGGGTTTTACAGCTCAACATGACACCGGTATCAACGGAACCAGACCACACTTCAAATCCTGTTGCGAGCCCCGCTGAATAAGAGTCTCCATCCGAGTTAGGACCGGAACAACCACCTCCTGCACCTGGTTTAGCGCTGACGGTTGCCTTGGTCACACCAGAGCAGTTGCTGAATTTAATTTTCAGTGGTTCTACTCGTGTTTTATTTGCAATGTCGGATTTATACACATCGCCAAAGCCAATCTCTGCTGTTTCAGTTCCAGCTCCGTTGACTAATTTAGCGGTGCAGGTTCCTGAAACAACATTAGTCAGGAAAGTCATTTCGACACTGTTGGTACCGGTAATTGCTGCGTTAGCCATTCCTGAAAATAAAGCAGCAGAGACGGAAAGGGCAATAATTTTTGAGTTAAGGTTCATGGTCATGCTCCGTATTCTGCGCATATTATTCATAAGTGAATTCAAACGTTGCAATAGCTTTAAAGCTACCAATAGTCATCTTGTCGGTTTGGGTTTCACGTATTGTGGCAATAAGCGGAACTTCTTTATTGCTAATCTCAGTCGAAGACCATACCAGGCGTTCTGCATCCGTAGTTGAGTTAATGGTGAAAGGCGCTGTCGGTGATGATGCACGGGCTATTTCTATGGCGGAAAAATCACTTCCACCACTCGCTTTATCAATAAGGTTCTTTAATCCTGTTGCAAGATAACCAGATGCAGAACCTTTTACCGTCGTTTTTAATGATTGCAATGATTCCGGACATTCGATAACCGCAATTTTAAACGTTGCTGAAGCGTTACCTGATTTCACATCATCAAAACGAACCTGGCCATTCCCATCACCTATGGTTAATGTTTGCTGAGTATCTGAACCCGTACCACCCACCAATTTCATATCACACGTAGTTTCACGAATGTTCGCAGTAAAGTTAACGTCAAGATTAGTCCCTGCCGCATTTGCGACCCCTGACATTCCCATTGCCAGTACAGTGGCAATGGAGAGGTGGAGAAAAGTTTTCTTCATATAAACTCTCATTGGTTTTTCCCTAAACGGAATAATTACATTTGGCACAACTGATTACTTAAAATAGGCGTCAGACCTGCTTTTGTAGTTGTTTGAGTTAATTGGTAATGAACCGAACAAGAACTGTCTTTACCATTACCCCAAACAATATGTAATACACCCTGATCTTCTACACCGCGAACGTACGCTTGCCCTGCCTGGCCAACCGCTCCTACAGGTTCGTTTTTCTCATTGAACACATCTGCACCCAGAGGAATAAAGCCTTTATCGCTGCGCTGAAGTTCCAGAATAAGCGAGCGGCCTTCATCGGTTTCAAAGTTCACCAGAACAATAGATCCGCTACGTGGCACGGTCACTTCGCTGGTGTTTTTAACCTCAACATCATTTTCGAGCGTGCTGATATCCAGCGAGACGCGGTTTTCTCGGTAGGCCGACATATACGGCAGAATGCCGTAACCGGAGCTATCGATTTCGCTGTTGCCATAGCCGAGACGGGCGCCTTTGGCACCACTGGCTTTTACCAAAGCCAGAGAGTCGTTATCGCCAATACTGCCAGGTGCAAAAGCCAAACCGCCGGAATGCAATACCATTCCACCACTGTAGGTTGCGGAATATTGTTTGCTGTTATCGTCGCCGAACGATGCCGAAATACCCAGCGGGCCATATTCACTATTCCATGAGCTGTAGCCGCTGACCTGGTTAAGATTACCGTAGTTGCCCCCGCTGGAGGCCGCGCTGACGGAATAGCTCACCTTATTGTCCTGTGTATTTCCGCTTGCGGATGAGTTAAAGCTGGTCCCACCCTTCAGATCTGAGCGCAGGCCCATGTTGATATTTGAGAAACCACCAGAACGAGTATCTTTATTTGAGAAAACACTTAACGGAATACTCAGGCTTAAATAAACGCTATCGTCTTTCGCTCCCGTTTGATCATAGGTGCGTTGTACCGACAGGCTGTAACTGCCATAGGCAAAACTGTTGTTATAACCAATGTTGTAGTTCGATGATGAACTTGCACCGTTCCAATAGTCTTGCCATGTGCCGCTGACGAATAACGAACCGTATTGTGCGCCGTTTGATTCCAGCGGTTGGTTAAGGCTAATTTGAACCTGGTTCTTGGTTCGCTGGTAATCATCGTAAAGGCTGGTGCTTGAGTCATAGCTACGGTTGGCATACTTTTGGTACTTGATGCTGTTCTCAAGAGATGCCGCGTCGTTCAGACTCAGATAATCTTCGGTTGAAAAACGATAAGCCGCCACGTTAAATGACGTGTTGGTCGCAGCGATCATTTTGCTATACGTTAAACGATAGCTTTGTCCACTGAGCGTGCCGAGCCCGTCAATTTCCGCGTGTGATTGGGTAACATCAAATGCAAATGCCCCAATTTCGGTATTCATTGCCAGACCGACTAATCCGGCATAAAAATCCATGTCGCTATATTGCGCACCCACATATCCCGTGAATGTATTGTTCAGGCCATAATAAAATGTGCCGTAACCGACTTTTGGTTTTTCGGATAGTGAATCATCATTAAGTTCCCCTACGCCCATATCCCAACGTGTGGCGCCTGGACGCAGCATTTGCGTCACAGAGGAGAACGGAACGGTAAATGAACGTTTACTGCCGTCCGCTTCTTCAATCGTCACCAGAAGATCGTTACCGTAGCCGGTAGTGCTCAGGTCGTTGATTTCAAATGCGCCAGGTGGGACGGTTGTCTCGTAAATCTTATTTCCGCTCTGAGAGACGCTGACTTTTGCGTTACTGTTCGCCACTCCACGGATTACCGGTGCGTAACCTGTGGACCCCATTGGCAACATGCGATCGTCGCTATACATCCTTGCCCCGCGCAGGCTGACGGAATCAAAAGCTTCACCACGGGTGTATGAATCACCAAACACCATTTGCGCGCTAAGGCGCGTTATATCGCGCTGGAGATAGATATCCTGGCTTCTGTACGTTATGCCGTTATCTTGATCCCAGTTGACGTTTCCGCGCGAACGCAGACGCCACGGCCCCATATTTAAGCCATAGCGAAGGCCAGCATAGCCGGTGTCAGATTCGGTTCCATTGCTTTCGCTATGCCAGGCATTCATGTCATAAGAAAGCAATGCAGCAGGGATACCATTTTCCCAGAGTGACGGGTCAACATACCCTGCAGGGAGTTTCAGAACATAGATCTGCGGAAAACTGAGATCCATTGCCTGCTTACTGCTGTCGAAATTAGCCGATGAACCTGGGTAGAATTTTTTAGTATCGACGCATGTCGTATTATCTTCATCCGCAATATCATCATCCAGCATATGGGTATCAACGCCAGACTGTGCCAGCAGGAGTTTGGTTATGCACGGCGCAGCACGAGGCGTACCATTATCCTTGAATGTGATTTCGGACGTTGATTTCAAAGTACCATTCAGATTTACTTTGGCGCGGTAGGTTCCCGGTAAAATAGGGTTGCCGTGCGCAAAACGGCTGACATCAATATTGCCGCCACTATTCAATAAAAACTGATCGTTAAATTCAACAGCATCATCACTCTCCGGCATTTGCTCAACCGGGGATTTGTCAGCGGCGCAAACGCATAAAGGTAAAGCGGTAGTGACCGCGAGGCATAATAACGAGCGTCGAAACAACATGGCACATCCATTTGTCAATGCGGGTAATCTTTACCCGCAGCGTTAAAACAGTCAGGGGAGTGTTAAATAAGTGCCAGTTTATTTGACGATAGCTTCACGGTTATCATTACCGCCATTGTCATTTATCGTAATAAACTGAACGGTGCCGCTTGTGGGATTTGTCAATCCATTCACAGCCATTGTGGCATTGCTAAATGGCAGAGCAGATTGACTCGTCACGTCAAACGTTCTTGCGGCTGTTTTAAATTTCACCGCAGAAATAGAAACGTTGTATGGAGAATTGTTATGCGCCACAAGTGAGACACTATTTCCGTCTTTCTTTTGCGACCATGAAATATTTGTCGCTGCATCTCCTGGCGTACCTTTCAGTCCATCCGGGCGATAGAATAATTTTATGCGCGTACGAAATGCCAGTTGGAGCTGGTTCAGACTTTCTCCCTCTTTCGCTTTTGCTTTAGGTGGGATTTCAAGTACGTTAAACCAAAATAAAGATTCACGATCCTGGGGTAATGCTCCTCCCAGGTAGGTGATTCGCACAGATTGACCTTTCTGTGGATCAATACGTGATACAGGCGGAGTGATAACAAAAGGTAGCTTAAGTTCCTGAGGATTAGTACCGTCACGGCCATCGTCCAGCCAGGATTGTACCAGCAACGGTTTGTTGCCCCGGTTATCCAGATTAACAATCACATCCTTAGATGACTGAGGATATACGATACGTGTTCCTGATATCACGATATCTGCGCTAGCCTGAAATGCCGTTAGAAATGCCGCAGCGAGACAGGTGACTTTTAATCCTTTAAACAACGAAGCACGAAGCATTTCCACTTCCTTTTGGCGTGATAAACAATAATCCCCCAACAGGCGCTGGGGGATAATTACAGTGATGAAAACGAAATTGATTATTCGTAAATCATAGTGAAGGCAACCTGTGCCTGCACGGTACCCGCAGATACTGGGCTGCTTGCTGCATCCCAACCCTGACCCTGGGTGTAGGCTACGCGGTAGTACAGGTTACCTGTACCGGTTGCATCAACAGTTGCTGTTTGGGTGTTGTTGGTCTGATCGATTTTGATTTGATCGGTTGCAGAGTTACCATCGTTAGACAGTACCAGGTTTACATTTTTAGCTGCGCCCTGAGTGTTTGCCGGCGGAACCAGCAGGCCTTTATCAGTAGAAGAAGAACCGGCCCAGGAATCAAACTGTGCAGATGCTTGCTTCACGGTTAATGGATCACAACCCGTCAGGGACAGAGAGAATTTCTTCTCACCCAGGGTGCTGGCGGTGCCCAGCGCATTGGCAAAATCTTTCACAAATACGGTATCCAGGTTAACGTCGAAATCGTTACCGTTCTGATCGATTTTTTGATCCAAAGAGATTTTACAGGTGTTATTAGAAACCAGACCGTGGAAAGTAATGGTGCCTGTATCAGAAGGAATTGGATCTGCCGCCATAGCGGAACCCGCGCTTAATGCCATAACAATAGCTGCTGCCAAACCATATTTTTTAAAAGACATTTCTCATATCCATATATAGAGATTTAATTATAAATAATATACATTTCGCCATGTGAAATTGAGTATATTATTTGTTGAAATATTTAATTTCGCAGAGCAGTGTATAGGGAGCGTTGTAATAAATAAATGGAGATTAAATTAGAAATTCTTTAGTTACTTTTAAGTGAAATTTCTTTTGCTTAATAAACAAGAGATTAAGTGAGGGTGCTATTTATTGATAATATAATATATTAGCAATGAATAAATAATGAATTAATTAAAATAAACAATTCATCCGCTAAATATTTATTTAGTGGATGAATTGTTATTGTATTACTAATTATGCAACCTGAACCGGAATGGCTTTCGCGGTGCGTTTCATTTCGTTGTCGCCTTCAAAATAAGCCACTTTCGGACGCCAGGTACGGGCTTCTTCATCCGACATGGTGACGAAGCTGGCGATAATTACAATATCGCCAACATCAGCGCAATGGGCCGCTGCACCATTCACCGAGATGATTCTGGATCCGCGTTCAGCCGCAATCGCATAGGTTGAGAAACGTTTACCGTTGGTCACGTTCCAGATATCAATAGCTTCGTTTTCCAGAATACCTGAGGCATCGAGGAAATCCTGGTCGATGGCGCAGGAGCCTTCGTAGTGCAGGTCCGCCTGCGTGACTTTTACACGGTGGAGCTTGCCTTGCAGCATAGTGCGAATCATAACTTCTATACCCTGTCGTTTACCCTAGCTAAGCAGGCATTTGTGGCCTGCTTTGAGAAATTATCAGGCAGTATTGCCTGATTTTTAACCCCTGTCTACTGGGCTAATGTAACGCTTTGATTATCGATCAGACGCGCCTGACCCAGCCAGGCGGCGGCCAGAATTACCGCACGTTTACTGGTTTCCGTCAGCTCCAGCAGCGTGTCGGCATCACGGATTTGAATATCATCGGCGCGGAAGCCTTTTTCATTCAGTTCCTGTTCGGCAATGGCAATAATCTCTTGCAGCTCACGATTACCCGCAATCAGCTTTTCAGCGATGCTATTCATCACTTTGTGCAGACCCGGCGCGATTTTGCGCTGCTCAGCGGTCAGATAACCGTTACGCGAGCTGAGAGCCAGACCGTCTTTGGCGCGAATAATCGGCACACCGACGATCTCAATGTCATAACTCATGTCCGCGACCATTTTGCGGATTAGCGCCAGTTGCTGGAAATCTTTCTCACCAAAGCAAGCGATGTCTGGCTGAATCAGGTTGAACAGCTTGCTGACGATTGTGGAAACGCCGCGGAAATGACCCGGACGACTGGCGCCTTCCAGCATGGTGGAAAGACCGGGAACGTCAACGAAAGTCTGGCCTTCCAGGCCCTGCGGGTAGATTTCTTCTACGGCTGGCGCAAAAACATAATCGACTTTGCGCTTGTTCAGCTTTTCACAATCTTCCTGCAGCGTGCGTGGATAACGTACCAGATCGTCCGGTCGATCAAACTGCATCGGGTTGACGAAAATGCTGACGATTACCACATCGGCCCGGGCTTTTGCCTCGTCGACCAGCTTCATATGGCCGTCGTGCAGGTTGCCCATAGTGGGAACCAGTGCGACGCGTTTACCTTCCTGACGCAGACGACGAATATGCTGGCGCAGCAGCGGCAGGGTTTCAATGATTAGCACAACAAGACTCCTTGAGTTGCCTGATGAACCGTAGGCCGGATAATAAACGTAGCGTTGTCATCCGGCACAGTCAGAAAAATTAGTGGAAACTGTGTTCTTCACCCGGGTAAACGCCGGACTCCACTTCAGCCCTATACTGCCGCACCGCGGCACGCATGTCGCCTGCTTCATTGAGGAAATTCTTCGCAAATTTTGGGATATGGCCGCCGGTAATGCCAAACGCATCATGCATAACGAGAATTTGCCCGTCGGTGACGTTACCGGCACCAATACCAATCACCGGAATCGACAGCGCTTCCGTGACACGCTTCGCCAGCTCAACCGGTACGCACTCCAGCACCAGCAACTGAGCGCCAGCGGCTTCTAAGGCCAGCGCGTCATCCAGCAGCACTTGTCCGGCATCGCCGCGGCCCTGAATTTTATAGCCACCGAAGATATTCACCGACTGGGGCGTTAATCCCAGATGACCACAAACCGGCACGGCGCGTTCAGTGAGCATTTTCACCGTATCGACCAGCCAGGCGCCGCCTTCAATTTTGACCATATTGGCGCCCGCACGCATGACCACCGCGGCGTTTTCAAACGCCTGTTCTGGGGTGGCGTAAGCCATAAACGGCAGGTCGGAGAGCAGTAGACAGTTGGGTGCGCCACGACGCACGGCACGAGTGTGGTAAGCGATATCTTCAACGGTCACGGGCAGAGTGGAATCATGTCCCTGAATCGTCATGCCCAGCGAGTCGCCAACCAGCATCACATTGATACCTTCGTCGGCAAATAACTTAGCGAAGCTGTAGTCGTAGGCGGTAATTGTCGCGAAGCGTTTTTTCTCTTGCTTGCATTTCTGCAGCAGTGAAATGGTGGTGGGTTTCATAACATTTCCTGATAATGAAAGTCATATTTATCGGCATTCTAACAGTCACATTCAGGGGGGCAATTGTTTTAAGCAATCGTTTGGCGCTAAAGCAGTAAACGCTAAAGGGGAGGAGATGCTTTACCAGTGTGCAGGTTTTGCTGCACCAAGATGGGTAAGGTGCTGATGCAGGCTGATACCATCCGGAAAGATAAGCTCAGGAGCAATTTCGAATAACGGCCACAGCATAAAACCACGGTTTTTCATGTCGTAGTGAGGCACGGTCAGACGTTCGGTGTTAATCACTTCATCGCCAAACAGCATAATGTCGAGGTCCAGCGTTCGCGGTCCCCAGCGTTCAGCTTTGCGCACCCGGCCCTGCTGTAACTCAATGCGTTGGGTGTGATTGAGCAATTCTTCCGGTGCGAGGGTGGTTTCCAGCGCGACGGCGGCGTTCAGGTAATCGGGTTGATCCTGTGGGCCTAATGGCGGCGTACGGTAGAACGAGGAGACAGCCACGATTCGGCTGTCAGGGATTTCACCTATCGCTTTCACGGCAGCATTAACCTGCTCCAGAGGGGAGGCTAAATTACTGCCGAGGGCGATATATACCCGTCGTTTTTCAAGCTGCATCTGTGTCACCACCTTGATGCGACTCGAAATTTGTTGGATATACGTGATGGGTCATGCGGAGCCTTCACGGCGTGGCGCGCGTTTACGCGGGCGACGATGGCGCCGACGTGCGTCTGGCTCTTCATCCAGCTCGTTCAGCATACCTTTTTGTTCCGGCGGCGCAGAAACCTGGAATTCACCCCACCATTTCGCCAGTCGCTGCAATTCCGCATTGTGTTCGACTTCGGCACGCAGCGCTAACAGGTCGTAAGCGGCGCGGAACTTTGGATGTTCCATCAGCTTCCAGGCGCGTTTACCCTGGCGACGGGACATCCGTAACTGTAGCTGCCAGATATCGCGGGTCAGCGAGGTCAGACGTTTCGGGATCGCCAGTGAGCGGCAGGCTTCGTCCAGCACGTCGTTCATTGCCAGCGCGAAAGCGTCGTAGTAGGCCAGACCGCTTTCTTGCGCAATTTTCTGTGCGGCTTCCAGTAGCGGATACCAGAACATTGCCGCGAACAAGAAGGCCGGGTTAACGCGCATATCATTGTGAATGCGGTTGTCGGTATTCTTCAATACCTGGGCAATGATGCGTTCCATCGGGCTGTCACCGTCTTCGGTGAAATAGCGCGTAATGGTTGGGAACAGCGGCTGGAACAGGCTGTACTCACGCAGTTTTTTATAGGTTTCGTATCCATAGCCCGCCTGTAATAGTTTTAGTGCTTCTTCAAACAGGCGTGCGGGAGGAATATCGTTAAGCAGCGTTGCCAGACGCGGGATAGGCTCCGCGGTTTCCGGGCTGATACGCATGTCGAGCTTGGCGGCAAAGCGTACGGCGCGCAGCATGCGAACGGGATCTTCGCGATAGCGCGTTTCCGGATTACCGATCAGGCGAATGATGCCCTCTTCGAGATCCTGCATTCCCCCGACGTAATCACGTACGGTGAAATCGGCCACGCTGTAGTACAGGCTGTTAATCGTGAAGTCGCGACGCTGGGCATCTTCTTCGATAGAGCCGAAGATGTTGTCGCGCAGCAGCATACCGTTCTGCCCACGCTGTGAGGTTGTGCGATCGGATTCGCTGCCTTCATGATGACCGCGGAAAGTTGCCACTTCGATAATTTCCGGGCCAAACATGACATGGGCCAGACGGAAACGGCGACCTACCAGGCGGCAGTTACGAAACAGTTTTCGCACCTGATCCGGCGTTGCGTTAGTGGTGACATCAAAATCTTTCGGCTTTTTGCCCAGCAAAAGATCGCGCACACCACCGCCAACCAGCCATGCCTCGTATCCGGCCTTATTGAGCCTGTACATTACCTTCAGGGCATTTTCACTGATATCTTTGCGGGAGATAGAGTGCTGCTCACGCGGAATTACCGTCATATGTGGACGGGCGACGGCGAGCTCAGCCTCGCGCTCCTCGCGGCTTAGCACCTTGCGGCAAAAATTAGCGACTCGGGTAAAAATAGTGCACCTCGGTAGTGTCAAACTTCAATCAGAACAAGTGTTGCTGTGTAAAAATAGCGGCTAATCATAGCTCAGCATGATGCATTTGAGAATGCCGGATTTAAGATCGCCGATTCAGGCACTGTTGTCAGGCGCCAGTTCTCAACGGCAAACGCCAGGATCTGGTCCACACGCATCTCCTGCCACGGGATATCGGCACGCTGGCCGAGAAAGCGTAGCGCGGCAATAATCACCGGACGCGGATCGCCTTGCGGCAGCGCAGGTGCATGATTTTGTTTTGAAAGTTTAGCGCCTTGCTCGTTGAGCGCCAGTGGAAGATGAATATAGTCAGGCGCTTGCCAGCCAAACTGCTGATACAAAGAGATTTGCCGCACCGTGGGTTCGATAAGATCGGCGCCGCGTACAATCTCCGTTACGCCCTGAAAGTGGTCATCAACCACCACGGCGAGGTTATAGGCAAACAGCCCGTCGCGTCGGTGGATAATAAAATCTTCCCTCGCAAGCTGCGGGTCAGCCTGAATCTCACCGCGTAGTTGGTCCGTAAACTGCATTACCGGATGGCGTTGCTTAATGCGCACTGCCGCCTTTTCCGGCCCGTGGCGTAACTCGCGGCAGTGGCCGTCGTAAATGCCGCCGACGCTTTGAATACGCGCGCGCGTACAGGTGCAGTAATAGCTCAGATCCTGCTGGTGCAGCCAGGCGAGCGCCTCGCGGTAGGCATCATGACGTTGGGATTGCCATAAAATATCGCCATCCCAGTGCAGTCCGTAATGTTCCAGCTGACGCAGTATCGTGTCTGCAGCACCGGGAACTTCACGAGGGGGGTCAATATCTTCAATGCGTACTCGCCAGATTCCTCGACGGGCGCGGGCCTGCAAGTAACTCCCGAGGGCGGCAATCAGTGAACCGAAATGCAGTTCGCCAGAAGGGGAAGGGGCGAAGCGGCCTATATAGTGTGAATCGCTCATTTTGCGGACTAACAAATAATAAGGCGGGAGAAGCTCCCGCCTGTAGTAAACGTGGTAAAAATGACCGGAATTAACCTGCCATTTGTTTTTCGCGGATTTCTGCCAGCGTTTTACAGTCGATGCACAGATCGGCTGTCGGACGCGCTTCCAGACGGCGAATACCAATTTCTACGCCGCATGATTCGCAGTAGCCGAAATCTTCGTCTTCTACTTTCTTCAGCGTCTTCTCGATCTTTTTGATCAGTTTGCGCTCACGGTCACGGTTACGCAGCTCAAGGCTGAATTCTTCTTCCTGCGCGGCGCGGTCCACCGGATCAGGGAAGTTAGCCGCTTCGTCTTGCATATGAGTTACGGTGCGATCGACTTCATCCCTAAGTTGATTACGCCATGCCTCAAGAATACGCCTGAAGTGCGACAGCTGGGCTTCGTTCATATACTCTTCGCCCGGTTTCTCCTGGTACGGCTCCACCCCAGCGATGGCGAGAATACTCAGGGACGATGTTTTACGGTTTTGCCCTTCTTGCATGTTGCTTCTCCTTAACACGCACTATCGATCCCCATGTTCGGGGGAAAAATCAGGTCGCTATAAATAGCAGATGCTTTTCCGGATAGCAATTATCTAAACGTAACACTTGACAACCCTGTGAGGAAAAGCGTATTTGCCCACGCGCCCGGAATACTAATTGACCAGATATTTACACCATTACAAGGTAATGGGCAACGGCTCTTTAAGAGTCATACCGTGGGCAGAAAGTTCCGCTTTATAAACCAGAATTTCTACCCCCTTAAGCTGTGCTTCAACTAATAATTGCGCATATTTCGCATCGATATGGTGCGCGGGTGAAAACCGTGTAATGGCTGAATGTAGCACGGCGAAAAATATCACTGCCCGCTTGCCTTCAGCCGCTACGCTCATCAATTCCCGAAGATGCTTCTGACCTCGTTCAGTGATGGCATCGGGAAAATAACCCTGCTCTTTTTCCGCCAACGTGACTGATTTCACTTCAATATAGCAGTCAGGTCGGGAATCTGCCTGTAACAAAAAGTCGATGCGGCTCCCTTCGGCGCCGTATTTTACTTCACTTTTCAAAGTGCTATAGCCTGAAACTTCTGAAATTAACGCCTGTTGAATCGCCTCTTTCGTTAATCTGTTGGCCCACAGCGTGTTAACACAAATAAATTCACCGGATTGAGTTTGCGTTAATTCCCAGGTATGTGGATATTTGCGTTTAGTATTTTCTGATGTCGAATACCAAACGGTGTCACCTGGCGTTGCGCATCCGGTCATCGCACCGGTATTTGGGCAGTGTAGCGTTAACTCTGTGCCATCTGGTGTGATCACATCCGCTAAAAAGCGCTTATAGCGCTGAATGAGCGTTGCTGGTTGTAAAGGTGGAGAAAATTGCATAAACAGTCCCTTTGATTATTCAGTCAGCGTCCAGCGTTGCAACTGCGTGTAACGCGTGCGTCCTCGCGCAAATGAGGAGGAATAAAGCGCAAATTCCGTGACTGGAAACGACCAGCCAAAGCCCGGTGGTGGGATTGACACCGCGTGACCGGCATCGCGCAGCAGCGTGATATGTGGATGAAACGGCTGCGGGCTTTGGTAGCACCCGCTGCGTGCGGCCTGTGCCCGCAGCATATTCGCCAGTTGCAGCAGTCCGCGCGGCGGCTGACGCATTCCCAGCCACACGACCCGGGATCGCAACCATTGCCCGGCATCATCGAATTTGAGCGTAAAACCCGGCTGGCGAATACGTCCCGCTAACTGTGACAGCGCCTGCTGCTTCTCGTCGCTGACGTCGCCTAAAAAGGCCAGTGTCAGATGCAAATTATCAGACGCGACGGGACGACCCGCTTCCGGGGGGAACTGCGCGGCTCGCCAGTGGATTAGCTGCTCCCGAACCTCGCCTGGCAATTCAATCGCAAAGAACAGCCTTTTTGGCTCAGACATGATGGATACTCGGTTATGAATTAACGCGATGCTACAATGCAGCGCGAAGAATGTTAACCCTCTGGAGTCATTTGTGACGTCGTTGCCCGTTGCCGCCGTAGTGCCTGAACTGCTTACCGCTCTTGATACCTCGTCGCAGGTTTTGCTGACGGCGCCGACCGGTGCCGGGAAATCGACCTGGCTGCCGTTACGACTTCTTGAGCATCGCGGTATCAAGGGACGGATTATTTTGCTGGAGCCGCGTCGCCTGGCAGCGCGTAACGTGGCGCAGCGGTTAGCGGAATTGCTGAATGAAAAGCCTGGCGAGACCGTGGGTTATCGCATGCGCGCGCAAAGCTGCGTAGGGCCGCAGACCCGACTGGAGGTGGTAACAGAGGGCGTCCTGACGCGGATGATCCAACGCGATCCCGAACTGACGGGCGTCGGGTTAGTGATCCTCGATGAATTTCACGAACGGAGTTTACAGGCCGACCTGGCGCTGGCGCTGTTGCTGGATGTGCAGCAAGGGCTGCGTGACGATCTGAAACTGTTGATCATGTCCGCCACTCTGGATAACGGGCGTTTGCAGCAGATGTTGCCCGATGCGCCGACGATTGTCTCGCAAGGCCGTGCATTTCCCGTTGAGCGGCGGTATCAGCCGTTGGCGGCGCATCTGCGTTTTGATGAAGCGGTGGCGATAGCCACGGCGGAGCTATTGCGCCATGAAAGTGGATCGCTGCTGCTGTTTTTACCGGGTGTGGGCGAAATCCTGCGCGTACAGGAGCAGTTGGCTACGCGTGTGGGCAGCGATGCTGTGCTGTGTCCACTGTATGGCGCATTAACGCTTTCCGAGCAGCGTCAGGCGATTGTGCCCGCGCCACAAGGCAAACGCAAAGTGGTGCTGGCGACTAATATTGCCGAAACCAGCTTAACGATTGAAGGCATCCGGCTGGTGGTGGACTGCGCTCAGGAGCGCGTGGCGCGCTATGACGTGCGTACCGGTTTGACACGACTGATTACCCAGCGCATCAGCCAGGCTTCGATGACTCAGCGCGCGGGGCGCGCAGGACGTCTGGAACCCGGTATTTGTTTGCATCTGCTAGCCAAAGAGCAGGCGGAAAGGGCGGCGGCACAGGGAGAAGCGGAGATATTACAGAGCGACCTGTCCGGGCTGCTGATGGAGTTGCTGCAATGGGGATGTACCGACCCTGAGCAACTGAATTGGCTGGATACACCGCCTGCCGTCAATCTGCAGGCGGCAAAACGGCTGTTGCAGATGCTGGGCGCGCTTGAAGGCGACAGGCTTAGCGCCACGGGGCAGAAAATGGCGGCGTTGGGTAACGATCCCCGTTTAGCGGCTATGCTGGTTAGCGCCACAAATGAGAATGAAGCGGCAACGGCGGCAAAACTGGCTGCGATTCTGGAAGAGCCGCCGCGCGGTGGCAGTACCGATCTGTCTGTAGCGTTTTCACGAAATCACCCCGCCTGGCAGCAGCGCAGTCAACAGTTGCTGAAACGGCTTAACGTTCGCAGCGGACAGCCGGACAGCACGCTACTCCCCTCGTTGCTGGCGCGGGCGTTTGCCGATCGGATCGCGCGTCGACGCGGGCAGGAAGGGCGCTATCAACTGGCGAATGGTATGGGCGCAATGCTGGATGCTGATGACGCTTCAGGACGCCATGAATGGCTGATAGCACCACTTTTGTTGCAGGGCAGCGCTTCGCCAGACGCGCGTATTTTGCTGGCTCTGCCGCTGGATATTGAGGCGCTGATGCAGGCATGTCCTGAGCTGCTGCAACAATCCGACACCATCGAATGGGATGAAACCCAGGGAACATTAAAAGCATGGCGTCGGTCGCGCATTGGTCAGCTCACGGTAAAAGTACAGCCATTGGCCAAACCCTCAGAAGAGGAGTTGCATCAGGCTATGTTGAACGGCATTCGCGATAAAGGGCTAAGTGTGCTCAACTGGACGCCGGAAGCCGAGCAGTTTCGACTGCGTCTGCAATGTGCGGCAAACTGGTTGCCAGAATACGACTGGCCCGCGGTAGATGAGGAGTCTCTGCTGGCGACGCTGGAGAGCTGGCTGCTGCCGCACATGAGCGGTGTACACTCGTTACGTGCATTAAAAGCGCTAAATGTGGCTCAGGCGTTGCGCGGTTTGCTGGACTGGTCAATGCTGCAACGTCTGGATAGTGAACTGCCGGCGCATTACACTGTGCCGACAGGAAGCCGGATTGCCATTCGCTATCATGAGGATAATCCTCCGGTATTAGCAGTTCGGATGCAGGAAATGTTTGGTGAAGCGAAGACACCAACCATCGCCCAGGGACGCGTGCCGCTGGTGCTGGAGCTGCTGTCTCCGGCCCAAAGACCGCTACAGGTGACGAGCGATCTGAGCGCGTTCTGGCAGGGATCGTACCGTGAGGTGCAAAAAGAGATGAAAGGGCGTTATCCCAAACATGTCTGGCCGGACGATCCGGCGAATACCGCGCCAACGCGGCGCACCAAAAAGTATTCGTAATGAAACGGTAGGCTGGATAAGGCGTTATGCCGCATCCGGCGAAAGAGCGGTAATAATTGAGAGATTTCTTCTTCTGTCGCAGGACGGAAGAACAGAGAATCGGGCCCTTGCGCCTGAATGTTGCGGAGAAAAAGCATGGCGGGGAATGACCGCGAGCCAATTGGACGTAAAGGGAAACCCTCGCGTCCGGTGAAACAAAAGGTGAGTCGTCGTCAACTCAGAGATGAAGAGTATGACGACGATTATGATGATGATGACTATGAGGATGAAGAACCGATGCCGCGTAAGGGTAAAGGCAAAGGGCGTAAGCCTCGTGGTAAGCGCGGCTGGTTCTGGCTGCTGGTAAAACTGTCGATTGTCTTTTTGGTGCTGATCGCCATTTATGGTGTTTATCTGGACCAAAAAATTCGTAGCCGTATTGATGGCAAAGTCTGGCAGCTTCCTGCGGCAGTATATGGCCGTATGGTTAACCTTGAGCCAGAAATGCCTATCGGCAAGAACGAGATGGTGAAGCTGCTGGAGGCCACGCAGTACCGTCAGGTGACGAAGATGACGCGTCCGGGCGAATTTACCGTGCAGGCGAAGAGCATCGAGATGATTCGTCGTCCGTTTGACTTCCCGGACAGCAAAGAAGGGCAGGTGCGCGCGCGTCTGACCTTTGACGGCGATCATCTGGACACCATCGAGAATATGGATAACAACCGCCAGTTCGGTTTCTTCCGTCTCGATCCGCGTTTGATCACCATGCTCTCTTCACCTAACGGTGAGCAGCGCCTGTTTGTTCCGCGTAGCGGCTTCCCGGATCTGCTGGTGGATACGCTGCTGGCGACCGAAGACCGTCACTTCTATGAGCATGACGGTATCAGCCTCTATTCCATTGGTCGCGCGGTGCTGGCGAACCTGACGGCTGGTCGTACAGTTCAGGGGGCCAGTACGCTGACTCAGCAGCTGGTGAAAAACCTGTTCCTGTCCAGCGAGCGTTCCTACTGGCGTAAGGCCAACGAAGCCTATATGGCGCTGATCATGGATGCGCGTTACAGCAAAGACCGCATTCTTGAGCTGTACATGAACGAAGTCTATCTCGGTCAAAGCGGCGATAACGAGATTCGTGGTTTCCCGCTGGCGAGCCTCTATTATTTCGGCCGTCCGGTAGAAGAGCTGAGCCTCGACCAGCAGGCGCTGCTGGTGGGGATGGTTAAAGGGGCGTCGATCTACAACCCGTGGCGTAACCCGAAACTGGCGCTGGAGCGTCGTAATCTGGTTCTGCGTTTGCTGCAGCAGCAGCAAATTATCGACCAGGATCTGTATGACATGCTGAGTGCGCGTCCGTTAGGCGTACAGCCGCGTGGTGGGGTTATCTCCCCGCAGCCTGCATTTATGCAGATGGTGCGTCAGGAGCTACAGGCGAAGCTGGGCGATAAAGTTAAAGATCTCTCCGGCGTGAAGATTTTCACCACCTTTGATTCCGTGGCGCAGGACGCTGCAGAAAAAGCGGCGGTGGAAGGCATTCCGGTACTGAAGAAACAGCGTAAGCTGAGCGATTTGGAAACCGCGATTGTGGTCGTTGACCGCTTTAGCGGTGAAGTCCGCGCTATGGTCGGTGGAGCCGAACCGCAGTTTGCGGGCTATAACCGTGCGATGCAGGCGCGTCGTTCGATTGGTTCTCTGGCCAAGCCTGCGACTTATCTGACCGCACTCAGCCAGCCGAAGTTGTACCGCCTGAATACCTGGATTGCCGATGCCCCAATTGCGCTGCGTCAGCCGAACGGGCAGGTGTGGTCGCCGCAGAACGATGACCGTCGCTATAGCGAAAGCGGGAAAGTGATGCTGGTGGATGCGTTAACGCGTTCAATGAACGTGCCAACGGTAAATCTGGGGATGGCGCTGGGTCTGCCTGCGGTAACCGATACCTGGTTGAAGCTGGGCGCGCCTAAAGATCAGCTTAACCCGGTTCCGGCCATGCTGCTGGGGGCGTTGAACCTGACGCCAATCGAAGTTGCACAGGCGTTCCAGACTATCGCCAGCGGCGGGAACCGTGCGCCACTGTCGGCGCTGCGTTCGGTGATTGCCGAAGATGGTACCGTGCTGTACCAGAGCTTCCCGCAGGCTGAGCGCGCTGTTCCGGCGCAGGCGGCGTATATGACGCTGTGGACCATGCAACAGGTGGTTCAGCGTGGTACAGGTCGTCAGCTTGGCGCGAAATATCCTGGCTTGCATCTGGCAGGGAAAACCGGGACCACCAACAACAACGTGGATACCTGGTTTGCCGGGATCGACGGCAGCCAGGTGACCATCACCTGGGTGGGCCGCGATAACAACCAGCCAACCAAGCTGTACGGTGCCAGCGGCGCGATGTCGATTTATCAGCGTTATCTGGCCAACCAGACGCCCACACCGCTGGTGCTGACTCCACCGGAGGATGTGGTGGATATGGGCGTAGACTACGACGGTAACTTCGTTTGTAGCGGCGGGATGCGCACGCTTCCGGTATGGACCACCGATCCGGATTCACTGTGTCAGCAAGGTGAGATGTTGCAGCAATCGGGTAATCCGTTCGATCAATCTTCACAACAGCCTCAGCAACAGCAGCCTCAACAGCAGCAACCAGCGCAGCAGGAGAAGAAGGACGGTGACGGGGTAGCCGGTTGGATTAAAGAGATGTTTGGCGGTAACTAATTTAACAATTAACTCAGTACAAACACCCGCTATTGGCGGGTGTTTTTTTTCAAAGATGAAAAGTATTCTCATATTTATATATTATATTTATCGATTTAATTTTAATTAAAAATGAATTAAGTAAAATAACTTATTATGAAAATCATTGAAAATTAGATAGTTAACATTGTTTGTCTGTTGTTAGATTTCGCACACTATGGACAGTATATTTGTATTTTTGATTTAATGTTTAGAGGGACACTATACACGATGTATTGATTTGGTGAAGAGAACTCAGTAAGGCCATGTTCTTTGTACACCGTTATTCTTTTTTCTCCGTGCTCACCCTAAATATTCCTGTCCAGTAATTTATTATTACTGGTGATGGATTTTTGCTATTCAATAACTTTGATTAAGGGATTCTAATGAATAAAAAGCTTCTTACTGTGCTGATGGCTGGAAGCCTGATTGCCGCTGTAAATACCTCTGCATACGCAGAAGATACGGGTACGGTAGAGTTTTCTGGTCGTATTGTCGCGGACACTTGCGTTATTGATGTCGATGGTTCTGGCGCAAATACCTCTGTAGTTAGTTTTGCTGATGCTTATCCGGATAATTTTGGCACTGATGGTTCAATTGGTCCGACAAAAGATTTCCAGATTTCTCTCGCTAAATGCGACCCAGCTGTAGCAAACCTGAACCTGATGTTCAGCGGTGACACAACTGATGGTGCAAACTTGCGTCTGAAAAATGACCTTGTGGATGCCAGTGCTGCAAAAAATGTGGGGATTACTGTAACCAATAATAATGGTGGCACCAGTGATGTTATTTTTGATGGCTCTGTCCCTGCGTCGACCACTGATGTAGCTAATACTGGTGATGAAGCAACACCTTCTATTTTCAAATACACCGCGAAAGTGATTCAGATTGGTGATGCAAAACCGACTGCGGGTAAATATCACGCTTCTGCTAATTTTACCGTGTTCTATCGTTAAGTATGACAGGCAGCCCTTTAGGGGCTGCCTGACCAGGGAGTATTGCGGGTGAAATTATATGCGCGCGTTTTATTTGCCATCATTGGGCTTATTGCTATAAATGTACAGGCCAGCATTGTCTTGGGGGGGACTAGAATCATTTACCCTGAGAATAAAAAAGAAGTACAGATATCTATTAAGAATAAAGAAGATGCCAATAAATATCTGATACAAAGCTGGGTAACAAAAACGGATAACACTAAAGCCCCTTTTATTATCACTCCGCCGATTTATAAAATGGACGCTGACGGCCAGGCGTTATTGCATATCGTCTTTATTGGTGATAAAGGGACGCTACCGCAAGACCGCGAGTCGATGTTTGTTGCTAACTTTAAATCTGTTTCGGCAATGCCTGATGAGTTAAAAGATAAAAATACGCTGCAGTTTGCGATCAAGACACAGCTGAAACTTTTTTGGCGGCCGGTGAGTCTTAAAGAATCAGCAGCGGCCGGGGCGTGGGAACGCTTGCAGTTTAGTCGTCAGGGTTCTCAGTTAATCGCAAAGAATCCAACGCCATTTCATATTTCGCTATTAGAACTCTCTGTTGGTGGAAAACCGGTAAAACCCCTCGCAGACAGTTCTGTTCCTGAGTCATTGTCAATGACGATTCCTCCCTTTGGGGAACAAATCTTTTCAATATCTGCAGCTGCGGTTGGGGATGTGTCATGGGCCGCAGTGAATGATTATGGTGCTGCAACGGTGAAAAAGCGCCAACCGTTATAAATACAATAACGTGTATGGGTAATAATTAAAGGGATTTTATTACATGCAGCCTTATCCTTTGCGATCTTGCCGATTCTTTATACTCAACAGCATCACACTGGCATTATGCTCTTTTTTGCACCCAGCGAATGCTGACGATGAATTTAATGTGCATATTCTGGAACTCGGTACACCCTTAGAGAATACGTCAACACTGGAAACTTTTCTGCAAAATAATGGGTTACAGCCAGGGACTTATTTGACTGAAGTTGTATGGGATTATGACCGTATTGATAAGCGAAATATTACTTATGTGCTGTCGCAGGATAAGACGCAGTTACTCCCGCAGTTCAGCAAAGGGGATCTCAGAGAGTTGGGGGTGAAGGTCGATAGCCTTCCCGGGCTAAAATCATTGGCTGATACTGCTCCAGTAGGCGACATCGCCCAGTACATATCCGGAGCAAAATATGATTTTCAACTCGATAGCCAAACGCTTTTTTTGCGGATCCCGCAAATATATCGCGACCAGAAAGTTGCTGGCGCTATTCCTGTTAAAGACTGGGATGATGGCATTCCTGCGGCATGGAGCAGCTATTACATCAGCGGCAGCCGCCAGCAAGTGAATGGCGAAAATGATAACTCTAACTGGGCAAGCCTTAATTCCGGTCTAAATCTTGGTGCCTGGCGGCTTCGTAATTCAAGTACCTACAGCAATTCGGATGGCTGGGATGCGATCAGCACTACGCTGGAGCGGGATATTAAATTTCTGCAAAGTCAGCTTGAGATTGGTCAGACATTTACTAACGGCGAACTGTTTGACAGCGTACAGATGACCGGTGTGAAGCTGGAAACGGATACCAGCATGTTACCCAATAGCCTACAAGGGTTTGCGCCTGTTGTACGAGGAATTGCCAATAGCGATGCAAAAGTAATGATTAAGCAAAATGGCTACACAATCTATCAGACTTATGTCTCCAGCGGTCCCTTTGAAATCAAAGATCTCAGCCAGGTAACCGCAGGTTCAGATTTACAAGTTACCGTTAAAGAGGCTGATGGAAGCGAGCATTCGTTTATTCAGGCGAGTGCCTCGGTGCCCATCTTGCAGCGTGAAGGTGCGCTGAAATATAGCTTTGCTGGAGGTAAATACCGCGATAGCGATAACGGCGAGGAGCCTGGATTTGGGCAAGCGACGGTAATCTATGGTATGCCTCATGGCATTACGCTGTATGGCGGAGCGCTCGACGCATCAATTTATCGTGCTGGTTTGGTAGGCGCGGGGGCAGATCTCGGTGAGCTTGGTTCCGTGTCTGTAGATGTTACTGCGGCCAGAACTCAGTTTGACGATGGGCGTGGTAATGCCAATGGTCTATCTTGGCGTGCGCAATACTCCAAAGACTTTTCTGCAACAGATACAACGGTAACGCTGGCAAGTTACCGTTATTCCACTTCTGGTTTTTATACCTTCCAGGAAGCGCTCGATCAGCGGGATAGTGACGTAGATGATGGAATTTATAATTACCGTAAAACAAATAATCGTCGTAGTCGTTTACAACTGAGTATGTCGCAATCGTTAGGTACTGTCGGTTCAGTGTATATCAATGGCTATCAACAAGATTATTGGGATATGAGTGGGCATGAACGCAGTGTCAGTATGGGATTCAGTTCCAGTTGGCAGGATATTACCTGGTCAGTGAATTATAGCCTGACAAAAACACCAAACAGTGATGATGATCAGCAGGTTGCATTCTCTGTTAATGTTCCGTTGTCTCGTTGGCTGTCAAACAGTTGGGCGACCTATAACCTCAATAGCTCTAAAAATGGCAATACTGTGCATCAGGTTGGGATTGGTGGGACTGCACTGGAAGACAACAATTTAAGTTATAACCTACAGCAAAGCTATACCGATCACGATACTGGATATGGCGCGAGTATGACGGGTCGTTACCGCGGCTCTTACGGTGAAGTTGGAGCAAACTACAGCTATGCCAAAGATAGTAAACAGTGGAACTACAGCGCGCAAGGAACGGTAGTCGCACATCCTTATGGTATTACGTTGGGGCAATCTGTCCAGGATGCTTTTGCAATTGTCCATATTGATGAGGGGGCTGATGTTAAGGTCCAGAACATGCAAGGTATTTACACTGACTACTGGGGAAATGCAGTCGTACCATATCTTACTGATTATCGGCGTAATACCATCACAGTGAACAGTGGAGAGCGAGATGATCTGGATATTGAAAAACCCGCTAAAGACGTTGTACCTACAAAAGGGGCTGTTGTCGCAGCTAATTTCTCTGCCCGCCAGGGTATTCGCGCTCTGTTGACGCTTCGTCATGGTAGTGGTGTTGTTCCGTTTGGCGCAGTGCTGTCAATGGCCGATGGCTCAGGAATTGTCGGAGATGATGGTGAAGTTTATCTGACGGGGCTAAAAGGCAATGTGCCCTTCAAGGTGCAGTGGGGAAGTGCTGCTGGTCAACGTTGCGAAGGCAGTATCCAGCTCCCGGATGAGACAACATCTGTCGTCTACCAGGCAACGGTTGAATGCCGATAATAACAAGGAAGTAATATGAAGAGGAAAGGTGACTTAGTTTACTTAATTGTGTTGGGGGCTCTGTATTGGTTTGCGAGTTTTAGCTGCTATGCTTCTGCCGAGTGTGGGTTTAACAGTGGAGATATATCTACAACAACATTTAACATTCCTACATTAATGGTAAACGAAGATGCGCAGCCGGGAACGATTCTTTATTCGCAAACGGTAATCGGATCGAGCATGGTCATTCGTTGTCATGGTGATGGTAGCATCATGCAAGGGTACACAGTATTGACCAGTAGCGATGCACGCAAAGATAATCCGGTGGCAAATGTATATCAGACCAATGTTCCCGGCATAGGTATTGAAGCTGAGTGGGCAAATCAACCGAGTAGCTCTCTGGGCGCAGGTTTTGCCATTACACCAATGCATCTCGGATCATCGCGAACGGCAAACACAACCTATTCGCTAGCCATAAAAACGCGCGTGCAAATTGTCGTTACGGGGCCAGTGAGTTCTGGTGTCGTTGATACTTCCCGCCTGCAGGCTGACTGGATATATGACGATCTAACTATAGGGCAGCTACGTTTTTCCCCGATAACCGTCAATGTTACCGCTAATACCTGTAATTTAGTCGAAAAAAATATCACTGTGCCACTAAAGAAAATAATGGTTAGTGATATTGTGGATGGCTATTCCAATGTTGTATCTGATGATCGTTTCAAAATTCAGCTAATGCAATGTGCCGCTGGCATCAAGGTTGATTATAAATTCACCACCGCGGGTTCAACCGGCGTAAGCGGCAATAGCGATATTCTGGCGATTGCCAGCGGCAATGGTGCGGCAGAAGGGGTTGGATTACAAATACTCGACAGTAACAATAACGTGTTGAAATTTGATAATGAATATAACGTGGTGGCGCAAACAACCGATGGTCAGTCTGTCAGTATCCCTTTGAAAGCGCGGTATGTGCAAACAGGCCCAGTAAAGGCGGGAAAAGTTGACTCTGTAGCAACATTTGATGTTTTTTACCGCTAGCCAAAAAAAAGCCTGTCTCCCTGCAGGCTTTTCTTTTCAACATTTCAGCCTAATTTATTAACCCTTTCTTTTCATCTGGTTATTTCTTAACCCCTCAGTTTTAGTAGGGACGCGTATTGCTTGCTATCTCGCCAGAGTTTCGAATATTATGCTGCCGTTATAATAATAATTCTCGTTTACGTTATCATTCACTTTCATTAGAGAAATACCAATGGCGCGTCTTAAAACTGCTCAGCCAAGTTCATCACTGCGTAAAATCGCAGTAGTGGTAGCCACAGCGGTTAGCGGCATGTCTGTCTATGCACAGGCGGCGGTTGACCCGAAAGAAGAAACCATCACCGTAACTGCTGCACCTGCTCCGCAGGAAAGCGCATGGGGGCCAGCGGCAACCATCGCTGCACGACAGTCTGCTACGGCGACCAAAACAGATACTCCTATTCAGAAAGTTCCGCAGTCTATTTCAGTGGTCACCGCCGAAGAGATGGCGTTGCATCAGCCGAAATCGGTTAAAGAAGCACTCAGCTACACCCCGGGCGTTGCCGTGGGCACGCGTGGTGCTTCTAATACCTATGACTACCTGATTATTCGCGGATTTGCCGCCGACGGCCAAAGCCAGAATAACTATCTGAATGGCCTGAAGATGCAGGGCAACTTCTACAATGATGCGGTCATTGACCCTTATATGCTGGAACGCGCTGAAGTGATGCGTGGTCCGGTTTCCGTTCTGTACGGAAAGAGCAACCCGGGTGGGTTGTTGAACATGGTCAGCAAGCGCCCGACAACGGAGCCGCTGAAAGAAATTCAGTTCAAAATGGGCACAGACAGTCTGTTCCAGACCGGTTTTGACTTCAGCGATGCGCTGGATGACGATGGTGTGTACTCATACCGCCTGACCGGCCTGGCGCGTTCCGCGAATGCGCAGCAGCAGGGTGCAGAAGAACAACGTTATGCCATCGCGCCATCTTTCACATGGCGTCCAGATGATAAGACGAATTTTACCTTCCTCTCCTACTTCCAGAACGAGCCGGAAACTGGTTATTACGGCTGGTTGCCGAAAGAGGGGACCGTGTCTAAGCTGCCAAATGGTTCACGTCTGCCGACTGATTTCAACGAAGGTGCGGACAACAATACCTACTCTCGTAACGAGAAGATGGTGGGCTACAGCTTCGACCACGAATTTAACGACACCTTCACCGTGCGTCAGAACCTGCGTTATGCGCAAAACAAAGTGTCGCAGAAAAGCGTGTACGGCTACGGCATGTGCTCCGATCCGCTGTATACCAAGGATCCGGCTAACAGTCCTTGCGCCAGCATCCCTCAGTCAGATTGGGATCACACGCTGACTCGTCAGTACGTTGACGATAATGAAAAATTGCAGAATTTCTCTGTTGATACCCAGCTGCAGAGCAAATTCGCCACCGGTTCCCTGGATCACACATTGCTGACCGGCGTTGACTATATGCGTATGCGTAACGATATCAACTCCTGGTTCGGTTGGGCTGGTTCGGTAGCGCCGTCTGATATCTATAATCTTGACCGTAGCGATTTTGACTTTGGCTCGCACCCTGGACCAGGCGCACCTTATCGTGTTCTGAATAAACAGGAACAAACTGGCCTGTACGCTCAGGATCAGATGCAGTGGGATAAGGTGCTGGTCACTCTGGGCGGCCGTTACGACTGGGCTAAGCAGGACTCATTGAACCGCGTTTCTGGCGTGCTGGATTCCCGTGATGACCGACAGTTCACCTGGCGTGGCGGTGTTAACTACCTGTTCGACAACGGTGTGACCCCGTATTTCAGCTACAGCGAATCGTTTGAACCTACTTCTCAGGTGGGAGAAAGCGGCAATATCTTTGCGCCATCTAAAGGTAAGCAGTACGAAGCGGGCGTGAAATACGTGCCGAGCGATCGTCCGATCGTGTTGACCGGTGCCGTTTACCAGTTGACCAAAACCAACAACCTGATGGCCGATCCGAATGGATCGGTCTGGTCAGTTGAAGGCGGTGAAATTCGTTCACGCGGTGTGGAAATCGAAGCGAAAGCGGCGCTGTCTGCCAGCGTTAACGTGGTGGGTTCTTATACCTACACTGATGCGGAATACACCACCGACACCAACTACAAAGGCAACACGCCTGCTCAGGTGCCAAAACATATGGCATCACTGTGGGGAGATTACACCCTCTATGATGGCGCGCTTTCCGGGCTGACGTTGGGTACGGGTGTTCGTTATACTAGTTCCAGCTATGGCGATCCGGCAAACTCCTTCAAAGTGGGAAGCTACACGCTGGTCGATGCGTTAGTACGTTACGATCTGGCGCGTGTTGGTATGGCTGGCTCCAACGTGGCGCTGCATGTGAACAACCTGTTTGACCGTGAATACGTCGCCAGCTGCTTCAATACCTATGGCTGCTTCTGGGGCGCAGAACGTCAGGTCGTTGCAACTGCAACCTTCCGTTTCTAAATTCTCTTTGGGCACGCTTTGCGTGCCCGTTTTACAAGTTGGCTGCTATGCAGGAAAACAGATCCCATCCCGACACCACTTTTGCGTTGCGTAATGTCTCCTTTCGTGTGCCTGGCCGCACGCTATTGCATCCTCTCTCATTAACTTTTCCTGTGGGGAAAGTGACTGGTCTTATCGGCCACAACGGTTCCGGTAAATCGACGTTATTGAAAATGCTGGGACGTCATCAGCCGCCGTCAGAAGGTGAAATCCTGCTCGATGAACAGCCGCTGGAGAGCTGGAGCAGCAAAGCGTTTGCCCGCAAGGTCGCCTATCTGCCGCAGCAGTTGCCGCAGGCGGAAGGGATGACGGTGCGTGAACTGGTGGCGATTGGTCGTTATCCGTGGCACGGGGCGCTGGGGCGTTTTGGCGTAGCCGACAGAGAGAAAGTGGAAGAAGCGATTTCGTTGGTCGGTTTAAAACCGCTGGCGCATCGTCTGGTCGATAGCCTGTCCGGTGGTGAACGCCAACGCGCGTGGATTGCCATGCTGGTGGCACAGGACAGCCGCTGTCTGCTGCTTGATGAACCGACTTCCGCGCTGGATATTGCCCATCAGGTTGACGTGCTGGCGCTGGTGCACCGCTTAAGCCAGCAGCGCGGGCTGACGGTGGTTGCGGTGCTGCATGATATCAATATGGCGGCCCGCTACTGCGATTACCTCGTTGCGCTGCGCGGCGGTGAGATGATTTCTCAAGGAACGCCAGCTGAACTGATGCGCAGTGAAACTCTGGAACAAATTTACGGTATCCCGATGGGCATTTTGCCGCATCCGGCCGGTGCCGCACCCGTGAGTTTTGTCTATTAATGATCGGATTACATCATATTACCCGTCGGCGGCTGCTTACGGCGATGGCGCTGTCGCCTCTGCTGTGGCGGATGAATACGGCGCACGCCGCGGCGGTTGATCCGCAGCGTATTGTGGCGCTGGAATGGCTGCCGGTTGAGCTGTTGCTGGCGCTGGGGATTACGCCGTACGGCATCGCAGATATCCCTAACTACAAGCTGTGGGTCAGTGAGCCCCCGCTGCCGGACTCAGTGATTGACGTCGGGCTACGCACTGAGCCTAATCTCGAACTGCTGACCGAAATGAAACCCTCGTTTCTGCTCTGGTCGGCAGGTTATGGTCCTTCACCTGAAAAACTGGCGCGGATTGCGCCTGGTCGGGGATTTAATTTCAGCGACGGCAAAAAGCCGCTGGCGGTTGCGCGACAATCGCTGCAGGAAATGGCGCAATTGTTCAATTTGCAAGCCTCTGCTGAACGCCATCTTGCCGAGTATGATCGTTTTATCGCCAGCCTGAAACCGCGCTTCATTCAACGCGGCGCGCGCCCTGTACTTCTTACTTCCCTGCTTGATTCGCGACATATGCTGGTGTTTGGTCCAAACAGCCTGTTCCAGGACGTGCTGGACGATTATGGGATCCCCAATGCCTGGCAGGGCGAAACCAACTTTTGGGGCAGCACTGCCGTGAGTATTGACCGTCTGGCCGCTTATAAGGATGTCGATGTGCTGTGCTTTGATCACGGCAACGATAAAGAGATGGCTGCGCTGATGTCTACGCCATTATGGCAGGCGATGCCGTTTGTCCGTGGTGGACGTTTTCAACGTGCACCTGCCGTTTGGTTCTATGGCGCAACGCTATCGGCCATGCATTTTGCCCGTATTCTGGATAATGCGTTGGGAGGCAAAGCGTGAATAAACGTATTGCGCTGTTCCCAACTCTTCTGCTGGTTGTTCTGTTTGTTGCTGCCTGCTGGCTGACATGGGTTAACTTCTCCGTTGCGCTACCGCGCAGCCAGTGGCAACAGGCTATCTGGTCACCGGATATCGACATCATTGAGCAGATGGTTTTTCACTATAGCCTGCTGCCGAGGCTGGCGATTTCGCTGCTGGTCGGCGCCGGGCTGGGCCTGGTTGGCGTCTTGTTTCAGCAGGTGTTGCGTAACCCGCTGGCGGAGCCAACCACGCTGGGTGTAGCGACCGGGGCGCAGTTGGGCATTACGGTTACCATGCTGTGGGCTATTCCAGGTGCGCTGACCACGCAATTTGCGGCGCTGGTGGGAGCATGTGTCGTTGGGGCGCTGGTGTTTGGCGTTGCCTGGGGCAAACGTCTTTCTCCAGTGACGTTAATCCTTGCCGGGCTGGTGGTCAGCCTGTACTGCGGGGCGATTAATCAGTTGATGGTTATCTTCCATCACGATCAGCTGCAAAGCATGTTTTTATGGAGCAGCGGCACGCTAACGCAAACCGACTGGAGCGGCGTACAACGTCTGTGGCCGCAGCTGCTGGGCGGCGTGATGCTGACTCTGTTGTTATTACGCCCAATGACGCTGATGGGACTGGATGACGGCGTGGCGCGTAACCTCGGTCTGGCGCTGTCGCTGGCACGTCTGGCGGCGTTATCGCTGGCCATTGTTATCAGCGCCTTGCTGGTTAACGCAGTTGGGATTATCGGCTTTATTGGCCTGTTTGCACCGCTGCTGGCGAAAATGCTCGGTGCGCGTCGTTTGCTGGCTCGTCTGGTGCTGGCTCCGCTGATTGGTGCGTTGATCCTCTGGCTATCCGACCAAATCATTCTGTGGCTGACCCGCGTGTGGATGGAAGTCTCTACCGGTTCGGTGACGGCGCTGATTGGCGCGCCATTGCTGCTGTGGTTGTTACCGCGCTTAAGGAGTATGAGAGCCCCGGATATGAATGTCAGTAATCGCATCGCCGCTGAGCGTCAGAATGTGCTGATGTTTGCGCTGGCAGGTGGTGCAATCTTGTTGTTGACTCTGGTGGTGGCGCTGTCGTTTGGCCGCGATGCACATGGCTGGACTTGGGCCAGCGGCGCGATGCTGGATGAGCTGATGCCCTGGCGCTGGCCTCGCATTCTGGCGGCCCTGATTGCCGGGGTGATGCTGGCGGTAGCGGGCTGTATTATTCAGCGTCTGACTGGCAACCCGATGGCCAGTCCGGAAGTGCTGGGCATTAGCTCCGGTGCGGCATTTGGCGTAGTGCTCATGTTATTTTTGGTCCCTGGAAACGCCTTTGGCTGGCTGCTGCCCGCTGGAAGTCTTGGGGCTGCGGTCACTCTGCTTATCATTATGATTGCTGCCGGGCGCGGTGGGTTTTCGCCGCACCGCATGCTGCTGGCGGGGATGGCGCTCAGTACGGCGTTTACTATGCTGCTGATGATGCTGCAGGCCAGCGGCGATCCGCGCATGGCGGGCGTGCTGACCTGGATCTCCGGCTCAACCTATAACGCGAGCGGAGAGCAGGTACTGCATACCGGGATTGTTATGGTGATTCTGCTGGCGATGACGCCGCTGTGCCGCCGTTGGCTGACAATTTTACCGCTCGGTGGCGATACGGCGCGAGCTGTCGGCATGGCTATCACGCCATCACGCGTGGGGTTACTGCTGCTGGCGGCAGGGCTGACGGCGGCAGCCACCATGACCATTGGACCGTTGAGCTTTGTCGGGCTGATGGCGCCGCATATTGCCCGTATGATGGGTTTTCGTCGGGCGATGCCGCATATGCTGATTTCGGCGCTGGCGGGTGGCGTGTTGCTGGTCTTTGCTGACTGGTGCGGCAGGATGGTGCTGTTTCCGTATCAGATCCCCGCGGGGTTATTGTCGACGTTTATTGGCGCGCCGTACTTTATCTATCTGTTGAGAAAGCAGAGCCGCTGAGGCTGACCCCTTTCATGTACGCCGGATAAGACGCTTTGCGTCGACATCCGGCAATAAAAAAGCCGGGT
The DNA here is from genome assembly GCF_002042945.1 of Citrobacter sp. A316. Taxonomy (NCBI): domain Bacteria; kingdom Pseudomonadati; phylum Pseudomonadota; class Gammaproteobacteria; order Enterobacterales; family Enterobacteriaceae; genus Citrobacter; species Citrobacter sp. A316. The sequence goes on along the minus strand of NZ_MVFZ01000002.1, from coordinate 48,299 downwards.
GGCGGCTTCGCCTTACCCGGCCTACATATCTGCACGTTCTCTTTTTTACAATTTCGCAAACACCCGGCGCGCGGCGTCGATGGTGTTATTGATATCTTCTTCACTGTGCGCCACGGACATAAAGCCAGCTTCGAACGCGGACGGTGCCAGATAAATTCCTTCATCCAGCATCATGTGGAAGAAACGCTTGAAGCGTTCAACGTCACATGCCATCACATCCTGATAGCAGGTTACGGTTTCTGCATCGGTGAAGAAAATCCCGAACATCCCGCCCACATGGTTAACCACCAGCGGAATATTCGCTTCTTCAGCAGCTTCCAGCAGACCTTCCGCCAGACGCGTCGTCAGTTCGTTCAGCGTTTCATGAATACCCGGTTGGGCTACTTCGGTCAGACAGGCATAACCTGCCGCCATCGCGATTGGGTTACCGGAAAGCGTCCCCGCCTGGTAAACCGGACCGGTCGGCGCCAGTGCGTCCATCACATCGCGGCGGCCACCGAATGCGCCAACGGGCATCCCACCACCGATGATTTTACCGAGGCAGGTCAGATCCGGCACGACGCCGTAATAATCCTGCGCTCCGGCCAGCGCCACGCGGAAACCGGTCATTACTTCATCAATGATCAACAGTGCGCCAAACTCATCGCACAGCGCACGCAGGCCCGGCAGGAATTCCGGCAGCGGCGGGATGCAGTTCATGTTACCGGCGACCGGCTCAACGATGATGCAGGCGATCTCCTGCGGGTACTGTTCAAATGCTGCACGTACTGAAGCGAGATCGTTATAGGTGCAGGTCAGGGTGTGTTTCGCGAAATCGGCCGGAACGCCTGGGGAGTTCGGCTGGCCCAGCGTTAATGCGCCCGAACCGGCCTTAACCAGCAGGCAATCGGCGTGGCCGTGGTAGCAGCCTTCAAATTTGATGATTTTATCGCGACCGGTGAAACCGCGTGCCAGACGGATTGCGCTCATTGTCGCTTCCGTACCGGAGTTCACCATGCGCACCATGTCCATGGTCGGCACGAGTTCAGTGACCAGCTCCGCCATTTTCACTTCCATCTCGGTCGGTGCGCCGAAGCTTAAACCGCGCTCCGCAGCTTCAATCACCGCATTACGGATTGCCGGGTGGTTGTGACCCAGTACCATCGGTCCCCAGGAACCGACGTAATCGACATAGGCTTTACCATCGACATCGTACAGATACGCGCCGTCGGCTTTTTCGATAAACAGCGGAGTACCACCCACGCCAGTAAAGGCGCGAACGGGGGAGTTAACGCCGCCTGGGATAAGTTCGCGTGCTGCGCTGTAGAGATTTTCAGACTTACTCATGGATGGGGTCCTGGTTCGTAGAAAAAGTAAATGCCCGCTATTCTAGTTATTCAGAGAAGGTTATGAAAGTTTTACGCATTTGAAACAATGCGATTTGCAGGGGATTTTCGCGAAATGTGCGAGTAGAATGCCGATTCCGTATTTGTATTACCAATTAATGATCATCTGATGAAGACAGACACTCCCTCTTTTGAAGCACAGCAAATTGTGCGTTTACGCCGCAGGGATCAAATTCGTCGTCTCCTGGAACGAGACAAAACGCCGTTGGCGATCCTGTTGATGGCTGCCGTAGTAGGTACTGTGACAGGGCTTGTTGGCGTGGCATTTGAGAAAGCGGTGACCTGGGTGCAGAATCAGCGCATTGGCGCGCTGGCTCAGGTTGCGGACCATGCCATTCTGCTGTGGCCGCTGGCGTTTATTCTTTCCGCGTTGCTGGCGATGGTCGGCTATTTCCTGGTGCGTAAGTTTGCGCCGGAAGCTGGTGGTTCAGGGATCCCAGAGATTGAAGGTGCGCTGGAAGAGCTGCGACCTGTGCGCTGGTGGCGTGTCCTGCCGGTGAAATTTATTGGCGGCATGGGTACGCTGGGTGCTGGCATGGTGCTTGGGCGAGAAGGACCGACCGTGCAGATTGGCGGTAACCTCGGGCGCATGGTGCTGGATATTTTCCGCATGCGTAGCGCCGAAGCGCGGCATACCTTATTGGCTACCGGTGCGGCAGCGGGCCTTTCGGCGGCGTTTAACGCTCCGCTGGCGGGGATCCTGTTCATTATTGAAGAGATGCGCCCGCAGTTTCGCTATAACCTCGTGTCGATCAAAGCCGTGTTTACCGGCGTTATAATGTCGAGCATCGTGTTTCGTGTTTTCAACGGCGAAGCCCCGATTATTGAAGTCGGAAAGCTGTCTAATGCGCCGGTAAATACGCTGTGGCTGTATCTTGTACTCGGACTTATTTTTGGCTGTGTCGGGCCCTTGTTCAACACTATGGTGTTGCGTACCCAGGATATGTTCCAGCGCTTTCACGGCGGTGAAATTAAAAAATGGGTGCTGATGGGCGGCGCGATCGGTGGCCTGTGCGGGATCCTGGGATTAATTCAACCTGAAGCGGCAGGCGGTGGTTTTAACCTGATCCCGATTGCCGCAGCAGGCAATTTTAGCGTCGGTCTGCTGCTGTTTATATTTATCACCCGGGTGATCACCACGCTGCTGTGCTTCTCATCCGGCGCGCCCGGTGGGATCTTTGCTCCGATGCTGGCGTTGGGCACGTTACTTGGTACGGCGTTCGGTATGGCTGCAGCGGCCTCATTTCCGCAGTATCACCTGGAGGCCGGAACCTTTGCCATTGCCGGAATGGGGGCTTTGTTGGCGGCTTCTGTGCGTGCGCCGCTAACGGGTATTGTTCTGGTGCTGGAGATGACCGATAACTATCAGCTCATTTTGCCAATGATTATTACCTGTCTTGGCGCAACACTATTAGCCCAATTTATGGGCGGAAAGCCGCTATACTCGACTATCCTGGCTCGTACGCTGGCAAAACAGGAAGCGGAGCAGGCGGCAAAAAGCCAGGGTACTGCCGCTGGCGAGAATACTTGAACGAAATACCAGGGTATTAGATAATGGCCCAAAATATTGGGTTGAAATTTACCCAATTGCCGATGTCGTTTGGAGCAAAATATGAGTGATGACGTAGCGCTGCCACTGCAATTTACTGAAGCAGCAGCCAATAAAGTAAAAAGCCTGATCGCTGACGAAGATAACCCGAATCTGAAATTACGCGTATATATCACTGGCGGTGGTTGCAGCGGTTTCCAGTACGGTTTCACCTTTGATGATCAGGTCAATGAAGGTGATATGACCATTGAGAAACAAGGTGTTGGTCTGGTCGTTGATCCGATGAGTCTGCAATATCTGGTGGGCGGCGCGGTTGACTATACCGAAGGTCTGGAAGGTTCCCGCTTCGTTGTGACTAACCCGAATGCGAAAAGCACCTGCGGGTGTGGTTCTTCTTTCAGCATCTGATTGCTGTTCGTTATGCCGGATAGTGACGCTAGTGTCTTATCCGGCCTACAGGAAAGATGTTCCAGGCCCGATAAGCGTAGCGCCATCGGGCAAAACAATATCAACGCCCGTTATCATCCAGTGCAAACGTCGGCAATTTCAGATGCCAGCGAATGGCGGCAAGCCGAATCAGCAGGGTGACAATCATCCCCATCATACTGGCGTTTTCCAGTGAAACATCAAAGGTATAAAACGCCGTCGCATGCACGATCCCGCCGATAATACACGCCGTGGCGTAGATCTCGGTGCGCAAAATCATCGGGACTTCACGCGCTAACACATCGCGAATGATCCCACCGCCAACGCCGGTAATCACCCCCATACAAATCGCCACCAACGGCCCTGTTCCTGCGAGAAATGCCTTGTTGACGCCAATACCCACGAACACCGCCAGGCCAACGGCATCCAGCACCGGAAGGATCCATTTCGGTATGCGTCTTGGTTGACGTACCAACAGGATCGTCAGCATGCTGGTGATCATCGCCACCACCAGATCGGTTGGATCCTTAACCCAAAAAACCGGTCCATTATCCAGCGCCATATCGCGGATCGTGCCACCACCAACGGCGGTAACCACGCCGAGGACCAGGACGCCAAACGGATCCATACGTAATTTTCCGGCCAGTAATACGCCAGAGATTGCAAATACCGCGGTGCCGACAATATCAAGCCAATAGACGAGCATTTTTAAATCCTCACAACAGACCTGGTGGGGGCAGGCGCTAATTTATCTGTGAAAGCGCATTACAGAGTTGTTTTGCGGCGAGGATAATACGCGGGCTCGCGCGTTCGAACCAGTCACTATTAAGTGTAATAACGGGTATTTTTAGCTGGTTTCCCCAGTATTGCTCAATTTTCAGAGTTTCGCCCGGACCGCCGGTTGCAACGATAGCCTGGGGGGCTCGTGCCAGGACCTGCTCACGGCTAACCTGCGGCCAGGGAACCCGACTACCGGCAAAGATGTTTTCTCCGCCGCATACCTCAAGAACTTCGTGCTGAATAGAACCTTTTCCACTGGTAAACAGAGGATTGGCACCAAACTGGAGAAACACGCGTTTTTTCGGTTTGTTGGCATACTGAGATTTAAGTAAAGCATAGTCATCAAGCATGGTTTGCGCCGCCTGTTTAGCTTGTTCAGGCTTGGGGCTCCATGCCGCCAACTGGCGTAGCGCATCGGCAACCTGCTCAATGGTAACGGCATCCACCCAGATGACCTTAATTCCCAGAGAGGTCAGTTGATTCACCTGCCGCTCAGCATTTCCCCCGCGCCAGGCGACGACCAAATCAGGTTTCAGCGCCACAATACGTTCAAGATTCATCCCTTGCCAGGTTGAGACTTCCTCAATATTTTTGGCTTCTGGCGGGTAGTTTGAATAACTGCTGACGCCAACGGGAGTAATGCCTGCGGCAAAAGCGAGTTCGGTATTGGCAGGAGAAAGCGTCACAACACGAGGTGCGGCGTAAAGGAACGCCGGGAGAGTGAAAAGCAGGGCGACCAGCGCCCTGGAGAGTAATTTAGCCATGCGCCAGTTTCTGTACCAGCGTTTCAACCATCAGACTTGACTGCTTCGCGGCAACCACCAGAAATTCGTCAAAGCAGAGATGGGACTGCTGATCGGCAACGTCAGAGATAGCGCGAACCACGACGAATGGCACGTTAAAGTTGTGGCAAACGTGCGCAATTGCGGTCGCTTCCATCTCAACGGCAATCGCCTGCGGGAAGTTGTGCTGAATTTTCGCCAGCCCCACGGAACCGTTAATGAATGCGTCGCCGCTGACGATAAGTCCGCGAACGGCGTTCAGATTGAGTTCGGCGATGCAAGATTCTGCGGCAGCAATCAACGCAGGATCGGCTTTAAAACCAGCCGGGCAGCCCGGTAGCTGACCAAATTCATAGCCAAAGGCAGTGACGTCGGCGTCGTGATAGCGCGCTTCGTCAGAAACTACGATATCCCCGACTTTCAGCGTAGAAGCCAGGCCACCCGCAGAACCGGTATTAATGATGGCGTCCGGCTTGCAACGTTCAAGCAGCAGCGTAGCACCCAGTGCCGCAGCCACTTTACCGATACCCGATTTCAGCAGCGCAACCTCTGTACCGTTCAGCTGGCCGGTGTAAATTTCACAACCGCCGAGCGCGATGGTCTGACGGTTTTCGATTTTGTCACGCAGCAGCGTAACTTCTTCTTCCATTGCACCAATGATGCCGATTTTCATAGATTTACTCGCGATAAGCCAGATTTGAGGGCATAGTCTATCATGCGCTTAAGGGGTAGCGCATTTCTCAGGCGGGAGAGGACATGGCACAGATCGATTTCCGAAAAAAAATAAACTGGCATCGTCGTTACCGTTCGCCGCAGGGCGTGAAGACTGAGCATGAGATCCTGCGTATTTTCGAAAGCGATCGCGGACGTATTATCAATTCTCCGGCCATTCGCCGACTGCAACAAAAAACGCAGGTCTTTCCGCTGGAGCGCAATGCGGCGGTCCGTACGCGCCTGACGCACTCGATGGAAGTTCAGCAGGTTGGGCGCTATATCGCGAAAGAGATCCTCAGCCGACTGAAAGAACTAAAGCTGCTGGAGCAGTATGGTCTGGATGAACTGACGGGACCCTTTGAGAGTATTGTCGAAATGTCCTGCCTGATGCATGACATTGGTAATCCGCCGTTTGGCCATTTCGGGGAGGCGGCAATTAATGACTGGTTCCGCCAGCGGCTGTATCCCGCAGACGCGGAAAGTCAGCCCTTGAGTGATGACCGCTGCCAGGTGACGGCATTACGATTGCGTGAAGGCGAGGAGTCGCTGAATGATATTCGCCGCAAGGTGCGCCAGGACCTGTGCCATTTTGAAGGCAATGCGCAGGGAATTCGCCTTGTGCATACGTTGATGCGTATGAACCTTACCTGGGCGCAGGTTGGCGGTATTTTAAAATATACCCGTCCGGCGTGGTGGCGCGGTAGTGCACCCGAGACGCACAACTATTTAATGAAGAAGCCGGGTTATTACCTTTCTGAAGAACCGTATATTGAGCGGTTGCGTAAAGAATTATCATTAGCGCCTTACAGTCGTTTTCCATTAACCTGGATTATGGAGGCTGCCGATGATATCTCTTATTGCGTAGCGGATCTGGAAGATGCCGTTGAGAAAAGAATCTTTAGCGTCGAGCAACTTTATCACCACCTGTATGAGGCGTGGGGGCACCATGAAAAAGGTTCCCTGTTTAGCCAGGTTGTTGAGAACGCCTGGGAGAAATCACGTTCAAATACATTAAGTCGGAGTACCGAAGATCAGTTCTTTATGTATTTACGCGTCAATACGCTGAATAAACTGGTGCCGTATGCGGCCCAGAGGTTTATTGATAATTTGCCGCAGATTTATGAAGGCAGCTTTAATCATGCGCTGTTAGAAGATGCCAGCAGCTTCAGCCAGCTACTGGGTGTTTATAAAAATGTGGCGGTGAAACATGTATTTAGTCATCCGGATGTTGAACAGCTGGAATTACAGGGCTATCGGGTGATCAGCGGGTTGCTGGAGATCTATCAACCGTTATTGAAAATGTCTCAGTCAGATTTTTCTGAACTGGTCGACAATGAAAGAGTAAAACGTTTTCCTATCGAGTCCCGTTTATTTCAGAAGTTGTCTACCCGCCATCGTCTTGCGTATGTTGAGGCGGTTAGTAAAATATCGGTGGGGTGCGCAGAGTATTCGGTTCTGGAATATTATTATCGCTGCCGGTTGATCCAGGATTATATCAGCGGGATGACAGATTTGTATGCCTGGGATGAATATCGTCGCTTGATGGCCGTAGAACAATAAACACTCATTTGTAAAGACGGACAATAAAATTTTACTTTTTCCTTAAACTTGATTCTGGAACTTAGCGCTATAAAACGACTCTGACGTATACAGCAATTTTGCGTTACCTGTTAATCGAGAACGAAACACATGAAAAAAACCACATTAGCAATGAGTGCACTGGCTCTGAGTTTAGGTTTGGCGTTGTCCCCCCTGTCTGCCACAGCGGCTGAGACGTCGTCTTCAGCAATGACCGCCCAACAGATGCCAAGCCTGGCCCCGATGCTCGAAAAAGTGATGCCATCGGTGGTAAGTATTAACGTCGAGGGGAGCACGACGGTAAATACGCCGCGCATGCCGCGTAATTTCCAGCAGTTCTTCGGTGATAATTCACCGTTCTGTCAGGACGGTTCTCCGTTCCAGAGTTCACCGTTCTGTCAGGGCGGCGCACCGGGCGCTGGTAATGGCGGCGGCCAGCAGCAGAAATTTATGGCGCTCGGTTCCGGCGTAATTATTGATGCTGCGAAAGGGTATGTCGTGACCAATAACCACGTGGTGGATAACGCCACGGTGATTAAAGTTCAGTTGAGCGATGGTCGTAAATTTGATGCGAAGATCGTGGGTAAAGATCCGCGCTCCGATATCGCGCTGATCCAAATTCAGGATCCGAAAAACCTGACGGCGATTAAGCTGGCAGATTCCGACGCGCTGCGCGTGGGTGATTACACCGTGGCAATCGGTAACCCGTTTGGCCTCGGTGAAACGGTGACTTCCGGTATCGTTTCTGCGCTGGGTCGTAGCGGCCTGAATGCGGAAAACTACGAGAACTTTATCCAGACGGATGCAGCGATCAACCGGGGTAACTCCGGTGGTGCACTGGTCAACCTGAACGGTGAACTGATCGGTATTAACACCGCGATCCTCGCGCCGGACGGCGGTAACATCGGTATCGGTTTTGCAATCCCGAGCAACATGGTGAAAAACCTGACTTCGCAGATGGTTGAGTTCGGCCAGGTTAAACGCGGTGAGCTGGGTATTATGGGGACCGAACTGAGCTCTGAGCTGGCGAAAGCGATGAAAGTTGACGCCCAGCGTGGCGCATTCGTCAGCCAGGTAATGCCGAACTCTTCCGCAGCGAAAGCCGGTATTAAAGCCGGGGACGTGATTACCTCGCTGAACGGTAAACCTATCAGCAGCTTCGCCGCCCTGCGTGCGCAGGTGGGTACGATGCCGGTCGGCAGCAAGATCACCCTGGGTCTGCTGCGAGACGGTAAGCCGGTCACCGTGAACCTGGAATTGCAGCAGAGCAGCCAGACTCAGGTTGACTCCAGCTCTATCTTTAAAGGCATTGAAGGTGCCGATATGAGCAACAAAGGCCAGGACAAAGGGGTCGTGGTAAGCGACGTGAAACCGAGTTCTCCGGCTGCACAGATTGGCCTGAAGAAAGGGGATGTGATTATCGGTGCGAACCAGCAGCCGGTGAAAAACATCGCTGAACTGCGCAAAATTCTCGACAGCAAACCGGCTGTACTGGCGCTGAACATTCAGCGCGGTGACAGCTCAATCTATCTGTTGATGCAGTAATCTCCCTCAACCCCTTCCTGCACAGGAAGGGGTTTCTTTTTGTGATACTTCCCACAACTCCATACTTCTCTCTTCCGCTTTGTGCATCTGCACAATGTCGCCGCTTATTATCTTCCTTATGCTTGAGCTCTGCTCACAGGAGGGGTTTATGGCTGGCTGGCATCTTGATACCAAAATGGCGCAGGATATCGTGGCGCGCACCATGCGCATCATTGATACCAATATCAACGTAATGGATGCCCGTGGGCGGATAATCGGCAGCGGCGATCGCGAACGTATTGGTGAATTGCACGAAGGGGCGTTGCTGGTACTTTCGCAGGGTCGGGTGGTCGATATTGACGATGCGGTGGCCCGGCATTTACACGGTGTGCGTCAGGGGATAAACCTGCCGCTGCGTCTGGAAGGCGAAATCGTTGGCGTTATCGGCCTTACCGGCGAACCGGAACATCTGCGCAAATACGGCGAGTTAGTGTGTATGACCGCCGAAATGATGCTGGAACAGTCGCGCTTGATGCATCTGTTAGCGCAGGATAGCCGTCTGCGTGAAGAGCTGGTGATGAACCTGATTCAGGCGGAAGAGAATACGCCAGCGTTGATGGAATGGGCCCAGCGTTTAGGCATTGATTTGAACCAGCCGCGCGTGGTGGCGGTAGTGGAGGTCGACAGCGGTCAGCTTGGTGTTGACAGTGCGATGGCGGAACTACAGCAATTGCAGAATGCGTTGACCACGCCCGAACGCAATAATCTGATTGCGATTGTTTCTCTGACCGAGATGGTGGTGCTGAAACCGGCGCTTAATCAGTTTGGACGCTGGGACGCTGAAGATCATCGCAAGCGCGTTGAGCAGCTTATTGCCCGTATGAAAGAGAACGGACAGCTGCGTTTTCGCGTGTCGCTGGGCAACTATTTTACCGGGCCTGGTAGCATTGCCCGTTCGTATCGTACGGCGCGCACTACCATGATGGTCGGTAAACAGCGGATGCCGGAAAGCCGTAGCTATTTCTATCAGGATTTGATGTTGCCAGTGCTGCTGGACAGCCTGCGCGGCGGCTGGCAGGCCAATGAGCTGGCGCGTCCGTTGGTGAGGCTGAAGGCGATGGATAACAACGGATTGCTGCGTCGGACATTGGCGGCATGGTTTCGTCATAACGTCCAGCCGCTGGCGACCTCAAAGGCACTGTTTATTCATCGTAATACGCTGGAATATCGCCTGAATCGTATTTCAGAACTGACCGGGCTGGATCTGGGGAACTTCGACGACAGACTGCTGCTGTATGTGGCGTTACAACTGGATGAGCAGCATTGATTAATTGCCTGATGGGCGTTGCGCTATCAGGAAAAATGCCGGGTGGCAACTTCGCCTTACCCGGCCTACGAATACATTCACTCGCGGTTATTTACGCGTCAGTTTTTCCAGATCGGCTTCAATTTCGCTGATCTTGTTGGTCACGACGCTTTCCAGATGACGTAAATCATCAAGGATCTTGCGTTTAAGATCGACTTCGCTGCGATCGCGCTGGCAGATCTGATCCAGTTCGTCGATCACATAGCGCAGGTTGGGACTGATCTCCTGCACTTCTTTGTAACCCTGGCCGACGCCATCGGCGACAACCGTTTTACGCTGACGGGGATATTTGAACTTCACGCTCTTGGCAAAAAACTCGCCTTTATCCTTCTGGAAATAGATTTTCAGGATATCGTTGTTGGCTTCTTGCCGCAGGCTGTAACGATCGATCTCTTCAGGATTAGTAATGCCCAGACTTTTCAGATTGTCATACATAGCGGTACCCTTAAGCTCACTATAACCATTGAATAATTAACGAAAAGCCTTGTTTATGCCACTCGCAGATGTAAAAAAAGCGGGCTAAGCCCGCTTTTTCAAATCGCTGTTAGTCGATGGTGCGTAACAGTTCGTTGATTCCCACTTTGCCACGCGTTTTGGCATCGACTTTCTTCACAATCACCGCGCAGTACAGGCTGTATTTGCCATCTTTCGACGGCAGGTTGCCGGAGACAACTACGGAGCCTGCCGGAACGCGGCCATAATGCACTTCGCCAGTTTCGCGATCGTAAATACGGGTGCTCTGACCGATGTACACGCCCATGGAGATAACAGAACCTTCTTCGACGATCACGCCTTCAACCACTTCAGAGCGCGCGCCGATGAAGCAGTTGTCTTCGATGATGGTCGGGTTAGCCTGTAACGGCTCCAGTACGCCGCCGATGCCAACGCCGCCGGACAGGTGTACGTTTTTACCGATTTGCGCACAGGAACCGACTGTTGCCCAGGTATCAACCATCGTACCTTCATCAACATAAGCGCCGATGTTTACGTAAGATGGCATCAGCACGGTGTTACGGGCGATAAACGCACCCTGACGCACGGCCGCAGGCGGAACTACGCGGAAACCTTCCTTCTGGAAGCGCGCTTCGTCGTAGTTGGCGAATTTCATCGGTACTTTATCGAAGTAACGGCTTTCCGCACCTTCGATGACCTGATTATCGTTAATACGGAAAGAGAGCAGGACCGCCTTTTTCAGCCACTGATGCGTGACCCACTGACCCTCAATCTTCTCTGCGACGCGCAGTGCACCGGAATCCAGTAAAGAAATAACCTGATTCACCGCTTCGCGGGTTACGGTATCCACATTTGCCGGAGTAATGTCGGCACGGCGCTCGAAAGCGGACTCAATAACGTTCTGTAACTGCTGCATTGTTAAACTCTTTCCATAATAAATAAAAACATTACCCTTTATCGTTTGGATTGAGGGCCTCTGTCAACCGTTGATGCACTTCCTGCTGCAGCTCATTATTAAGGGCGCGCCGGTCGGCGGTGGCGATTATGAATAAATCTTCTACTCGCTCGCCAATGGTTGTAATTCGGGCGCCATGCAGCGAAATTCCCAGATCGGCAAAAATCTGCCCGACCCGCGCCAGCAGGCCGGGCTGGTCGAGAGCGATAAGCTCCAGGAACGATTTTCGGTCGGTATGGGTCGGCAAAAAGGTAACTTCAGTATCGACGGTAAAGTGGCGTAATTTTGCCGGTTGGCGACGCGGTTGCGGTGGCTGCCAGCTGCGCTGTGTGATGGCCTGTTCCAGTCCAAAACGGATCGCTTCGTGTCGGTCAGAAGACAGCGGGCTGCCGTCCGGCTCCAGCACGATGAACGTATCCATCGCCATTCCATCGCGGGTAGTGAAAATCTGCGCATCGTGGACGCTAAGATTACGCCTGTCCAGTTCGGCGCAGACGGCGGCAAACAGGTAAGGGCGGTCAGGGCTCCAGATGAAAATTTCTGTCCCGCCACGCGTGGCCTGTGGGCTGAGCAGGATCAACGGCTTGCTGAGATCGTGTTGCAGCAGATGACGCGCATGCCAGGCCAGCTGATTTGGGCTGTGACGCACGAAGTAGTTGGCGCGACAGCGCGACCAGATGTGGTGCAGCGCTTCTTCATCAATGTTGTCCATGCGTAGTAGCGCCAGCGCCTGAAGCTGATGATGGCGTACGCGCTCGCGCATATCCGGCGTATTTTGCATGCCACGACGCAGTTGTTTTTCCGTCGCGAAGTACAGCTCGCGCAGCAGGCTTTGCTTCCAGCTATTCCACAGCGTTTCGTTGGTGGCGCAAATATCCGCGACGGTCAGACACACCAAAAAGCGCAGACGGTGTTCCGTTTGTACCTCTTCGGCGAATTGCTTGATCACTTCGGGATCCTGAATATCGCGGCGCTGAGCGGTTACCGACATCAACAAATGCTGGCGCACCAGCCACACGATCAGCTGCGTTTCGCGGGAATTCAGGCCGTGCAGTTCGGCGAACTTGAGCACGTCCTGAGCGCCGAGCACCGAGTGATCACCGCCGCGGCCTTTGGCGATATCGTGGAACAGCGCGGCAATTAGAATCAGCTCCGGCTGTCGCAGACGCGGCCATAGATCCACACACAGCGGATGGCGCTGGCGGGTCTCTTCGTTGGCAAAACTTTCCAGCTTGAGCATTACGCGGATGGTGTGTTCATCCACTGTGTAGGCATGAAACAGGTCAAACTGCATTTGGCCGACAATATGCGACCATTGCGGCATATAGGCCCACAACACGCTGTGGCGATGCATCGGCAGCAGACCGCGGCTCACCGCGCCCGGATGGCGCAACATACTGAGAAAAAGGGATCGCGCTTCCGGGATGTAGCACAACGGCTGCGTTAAATGACGGCGGGCATGACGCAGATGGCGCAGCGTGGTGGAGTAAATCCCGCTGATCGCGCTGTTACGCACCATGATGTAAAACATCCGCAGTATCGCTTCGGGTTTGCGGATAAACAGATCGTCATCGCGCAGATCGATCAACGTGCCGCGCAGTTGAAAGTCGTCATCAATCGGGCGCGGTTTTTCATCGGCGGGCATGGCGAGGATCGCCTCGTCGAATAGCTGCAACAGCATGTGATTCAGTTCGCTGACCCGTCGGGTGACGCGGAAATAGTCTTTCATCATCCGCTCGATAGGCTCGTTGCCTTCACCGCCGTAGTTTAGCCGTTGCGCCACGCTGAGCTGGCGATCAAACAGCAGGCGGTTGTCGTAACGACTAACGACCAGATGCAGGGCGAAGCGAATCCGCCACAGGATATGCAAACATTCATTCAGTTCGGCGCGTTCAGCCAGCGTCAAAAAGCCGAAGCCGACCATTTCATCCAGAGACGTGGCGCCAAAATGACGGCGGGCGACCCATTGCAGAGTATGGATATCGCGCAGGCCGCCGGGACTGCTTTTGATATCCGGCTCCAGGTTGTAGCTGGTGCCGTGATAACGCTGGTGGCGCTGATTCTGCTCTTCCACTTTGGCAGCGTAAAACTTATCGGATGGCCAGAAACCTTCGCTAAAAATATGCTTTTGCAGCTCAAGAAACAGCGCCACATCGCCGATCAGCAGGCGTGTTTCAATCAGGTTAGTGGCGACGGTTAAATCTGATAATCCTTCCAGCAGACACTCTTCCAGCGTACGCACGCTGTGCCCAACCTCCAGCCTCACGTCCCATAGCAGCGTTAACAGCTCACCAACTTTTTCGGCCTGCGCGTCAGGTAGCTTTTTTCGACTCAGGATCAGCAGGTCAATATCGGAAAGCGGATGCAGTTCGCCGCGCCCGTAGCCGCCAACGGCAACCAGCGCCAGATCGGCTATTTGCCCGAACCCAGCTTCTATCCACAAACGCTGTAGCAGTTGGTCAATAAATTCAGTGCGGGCCTCAATGAGCTGCTCTGCAGAAATTCCACTGTCAAACGCTTCGCCTAGCCAGCTCTGGAAGGTGTCGATATGCGCTTTAATGCCGGAGCAGTTGAGATCTTGCTGTGGCCATGTCCCAGGGTTTTGCGGTTGGCCAGGCAGGGTGGGGAGGGCAGTATTTGCGTGCTGTTCAGGAAGAGTATTCATTATGCGCCACCCATTAAAAAGCCGGATGATGGCGTGAACGCCTTACCCGGCCTACTAAGTAGTACAATTTGTAGGCCTGATAAGCGACAGCGCCATCAGGCAAAACATTATTCGCCGTGTGTGATGATCGCCGGGATGGTGTCATCCTTGCGTAACGTCAGAATTTCACAGCCGTTTTCCGTCACTACAATAGTATGCTCGTACTGTGCAGACAAGCTCCGGTCTTTGGTCTTCACCGTCCAACCGTCTTTCATGGTGCGGATGCGGTAATCACCGGCATTCAGCATCGGTTCTACGGTGAACGTCATACCCGGCTGCAGTACCACACCGCCGTCGTCTGCATCGTAGTGCAGAACCTGCGGCTCTTCATGGAAGCCGCGACCGATACCGTGACCGCAGTATTCACGAACGACAGAGAAACCTTCACCTTCCGCGTATTTCTGAATTGCAGCGCCCAGCGTGCGCAGGCGAATGCCCGGTTTCACCATCCGCAGCGCCAGATACAGGCTTTCCTGCGTGACGCGGCACAGACGCTCGCCCAGAATAGTAGGTTTGCCGACGATAAACATTTTCGAGGTGTCACCGTGGTACTCGTCTTTAATCACGGTTACGTCGATGTTGACGATATCGCCGTCTTTCAGAAGTTTGGCGTCGTCCGGGATCCCGTGGCACACCACTTCATTAATAGAGATACACACGGATTTCGGATAGCCGTGGTAACCCAGGCAAGCGGAAATGGCCTGCTGCTCATTCACGATATAGTCATTACAGATGCGATCCAGCTCGCCGGTGCTGACGCCCGGTTTAACAAACGGTTCGATCATTTCCAGTACATCAGCGGCCAGGCGGCCAGCGACGCGCATTTTTTCGATTTCTTCAGGGGTCTTGATTGAGATAGCCATGAATTCTGTCCATCAGTGCCGATGATATCGGCAATAATTGTTTAAGTGTTGCCAATGGTATCAGTCTGGGGTGTACCCTGCCAAATTGAGAATCATTCTGAACTTCGCCTTTCGTGCCACAGATGCGTTGGCTACATTTTTTCACCCCAGTCACTTACTGGCCGTAAGCTCCCGGGGATTCAAAAATTTGCCGCCTGTCTGTAACACGAAATTCATTGTTCAATACAGCACAGACCGCCAACAATTATTGGTGTCGGTGGCGTATTTGTGGTATAAAGCGCGCCGGACTTCCGATCCATTCGAAGACTACACACGATGGACGGGAGCGACAAATCTCACTTTGTGTAACAACACACACGTATCGGCACATATTCCGGGGTGCCCTTTGGGGTCGGTAATATGGGATGCGTGGAGGCTTAACCCCAACTTTTATATATAGAGGTTTTAATCATGGCAACTGTTTCCATGCGCGACATGCTCAAGGCTGGTGTTCACTTTGGTCACCAGACCCGTTACTGGAACCCGAAAATGAAGCCGTTCATCTTCGGTGCGCGTAACAAAGTTCACATCATCAACCTTGAGAAAACTGTACCGATGTTCAACGAAGCTCTGGCTGAACTGAACAAGATCTCTGCTCGTAAAGGTAAAATCCTTTTCGTTGGTACTAAACGCGCTGCAAGCGAAGCGGTGAAAGAAGCTGCTAACAACTGCGACCAGTTCTTCGTGAACCATCGCTGGTTGGGCGGTATGCTGACTAACTGGAAAACCGTTCGTCAGTCCATCAAACGTCTGAAAGATCTGGAAACTCAGTCTCAGGACGGTACTTTCGAAAAGCTGACCAAGAAAGAAGCGCTGATGCGTACTCGTGAGCTTGAGAAACTGGAAAACAGCCTGGGCGGTATCAAAGACATGGGCGGTCTGCCGGACGCTCTGTTCGTAATCGATGCTGACCACGAGCACATTGCTATCAAAGAAGCAAACAACCTGGGTATCCCAGTATTTGCTATCGTTGATACCAACTCTGATCCGGACGGTGTTGATTTCGTTATCCCGGGTAACGACGACGCAATCCGTGCTGTGACCCTGTACCTGGGCGCTGTAGCTACTACCGTTCGTGAAGGCCGTTCTCAGGATCTGGCTTCCCAGGCGGAAGAAAGCTTCGTAGAAGCTGAATAATAAGGCACGCTCGTTAGAGCCCTTATAGACCAGGTAGTATCACGTTTGGTTAGGGGGCCTGTATATGGCCCCCTTTTTCACTTTTAAATCTGTGCGGTTTCATGCCGGGCAGATCAAATCTTCCGAGGATTTTAGAATGGCTGAAATTACCGCATCCCTGGTAAAAGAGCTGCGTGAGCGTACTGGCGCAGGCATGATGGATTGCAAAAAAGCACTGACTGAAGCTAATGGCGACATCGAGCTGGCAATCGAAAACATGCGTAAGTCCGGTGCAATCAAAGCAGCGAAAAAAGCAGGCAACGTTGCTGCTGACGGCGTAATCAAAACCAAAATCGACGGCAACATCGCTTTCATTCTGGAAGTTAACTGCCAGACTGACTTCGTTGCTAAAGATGCTGGTTTCCAGGCATTTGCTGACAAAGTACTGGACGCTGCCGTTGCTGGCAAAATCACTGACGTTGAAGTTCTGAAAGCACAGTTCGAAGAAGAACGTGTTGCTCTGGTTGCTAAAATCGGTGAGAACATCAACATCCGTCGCGTTGCTTCCCTGGAAGGCGAAGTTCTGGGTAACTACCAGCACGGTGCTCGTATCGGTGTTCTGGTTGCTGCAACTGGTGCTGACGAAGAACTGGTTAAACAGCTGGCAATGCACGTTGCTGCAAGCAAACCAGAATTCGTTAAGCCGGAAGACGTTTCCGCTGAAGTGGTAGAAAAAGAATACCAGGTTCAGCTGGACATCGCTATGCAGTCTGGCAAGCCGAAAGAAATCGCAGAGAAAATGGTTGAAGGCCGCATGAAGAAATTCACCGGCGAAGTTTCTCTGACCGGTCAGCCTTTCGTCATGGAACCGAGCAAATCTGTTGGTCAGCTGCTGAAAGAGCATAACGCTGACGTAACAGGCTTCATCCGCTTTGAAGTGGGTGAAGGCATCGAGAAAGTTGAGACTGACTTTGCAGCAGAAGTTGCTGCGATGTCCAAGCAGTCTTAATTTTTAAAGGAGCCGCCTGAGGGCGGCTTCTTTTTGTGTCTGGCTTGTAAATTCAGCGAACCGCTATAGTGGTCATGCTGAAAAGCGACATACAATGTCGCCGGAATTAACTCATCTCATTCGTTGACAGTCTCAGGAAAGAAACATGGCTACCAATGCAAAACCCGTCTACAAACGTATTCTGCTTAAGTTAAGTGGCGAAGCTCTGCAAGGTTCAGAAGGCTTCGGTATTGATGCAAGCATCCTTGACCGCATGGCTCAGGAAATTAAAGAGCTGGTTGAGCTGGGTATTCAGGTTGGCGTAGTGATTGGTGGTGGTAACCTGTTCCGTGGCGCTGGTCTGGCGAAAGCAGGGATGAACCGCGTTGTGGGCGACCACATGGGCATGTTAGCCACCGTAATGAACGGTCTGGCGATGCGCGATGCGCTTCACCGCGCCTATGTGAACGCTCGCTTGATGTCCGCAATTCCTCTGAACGGCGTGTGTGATAACTACAGCTGGGCTGAAGCTATCAGCCTGCTGCGTAACAACCGCGTTGTTATTTTGTCTGCGGGTACCGGCAATCCGTTCTTCACCACCGACTCTGCAGCCTGCCTGCGCGGTATTGAAATTGAAGCGGATGTGGTTCTGAAAGCCACCAAAGTCGATGGCGTATTTACTGCCGACCCGGCTAAAGATCCAACGGCGACCATGTACGAACAGTTGACCTACACTGAAGTGCTGGATAAAGAGCTGAAAGTCATGGATCTTGCCGCGTTCACGCTGGCTCGTGACCACAAATTACCGATTCGTGTCTTTAACATGAACAAACCAGGTGCACTGCGCCGTGTTGTTATGGGTGAAAAAGAAGGCACGTTAATCACGGAATAATTCCCGTTGCGGCTAAATGCAGGTAATATTCCGCTTTAATGTCGCGGGATACGTCCCTCAAAATTAATCAAGACTATACTTGTCACATCTTGCGTGGCGGGTATGGTCTGACTGAAACAAGCTTTCAAGGATTCGTAACGTGATCAACGATATCAGAAAAGATGCTGAAGTACGCATGGACAAATGCGTCGAAGCGTTCAAAAACCAAATCAGCAAAATTCGCACGGGCCGTGCTTCTCCTAGCCTGCTGGATGGTATTGTCGTGGAATATTACGGCACACCGACTCCGCTGCGCCAGCTGGCAAGCGTAACGGTTGAAGATTCCCGTACCCTGAAAATCAACGTGTTTGACCGTTCTATGGGTCCAGCCGTTGAGAAAGCAATCATGGCTTCCGACCTCGGTCTGAATCCAAGCTCTGCGGGCTCTGACATCCGCGTTCCGCTGCCGCCGCTGACTGAAGAACGTCGTAAAGATCTGACCAAGATCGTGCGTGGCGAAGCTGAAGGCGCGCGTGTTGCCGTACGTAACGTACGCCGCGATGCAAACGACAAAGTGAAAGCGTTGTTGAAAGAAAAAGAGATCAGCGAAGATGACGATCGCCGTTCTCAGGACGACGTACAGAAACTGACTGATGCTGCAATCAAGAAAGTTGATGCGGCGCTTGCAGAGAAAGAAGCGGAACTGATGCAGTTCTGATTCGCCTGTACGCTAAAAACGCCGCTTAGAAGGCCTGAGAAGGCTGGATGGCGGCGTTTTGCTTTTTTCTGTCTACATACTCTAAATAATTCAAGTTGCAGGAAGGCGGCGACGCCAAAGGCCGAGTAAAGCCAACGTACATGCAACTTGAAGTATGACGAGTAAAATTCTTCTGGATGTCCGATGAAGCAATTAACCATCCTGGGATCAACCGGTTCCATTGGTTGCAGTACGCTGGATGTAGTACGCCATAACCCGGAAAAATTTCGTGTTGCTGCGTTGGTGGCGGGTAAAAATGTTGCCCGTATGGTAGAGCAATGCCTGGAGTTTGCGCCTCGCTATGCGGTAATGGACGATGAAAAAAGCGCGGCACAGGTAAAAGCTGCTCTTTTGGCACAGGGTAGCCGTACCGAGGTTATGAGCGGGCAGCAGGCGGCCTGTGATATGGCTGCGCTGGATGATGTTGATCAGGTCATGGCGGCGATTGTCGGCGCAGCGGGCTTGCTGCCGACGCTGGCGGCAATTCGTGCCAGCAAAAGCATTTTGCTGGCAAATAAAGAATCTCTGGTGACCTGCGGTCGTCTGTTTATGGACGACGTGAAACGCCACAAAGCGCAGCTTTTGCCGGTAGATAGCGAGCATAACGCGATTTTTCAGAGTTTACCGCAACCTATCCAACACAATCTGGGATACGCTGACCTTGAGCAAAACGGCGTCATGTCAGTTCTGCTTACCGGGTCTGGTGGCCCATTCCGTGAGACGCCATTGCGCGATCTGGTCTCTATGACCCCCGATCAGGCATGTCGTCATCCTAATTGGTCGATGGGACGAAAAATCTCTGTCGATTCCGCCACCATGATGAACAAAGGTCTGGAATACATTGAAGCGCGTTGGTTATTTAATGCCAGTGCAAGCCAGATGGAAGTGCTGATTCACCCGCAGTCGGTTATTCATTCGATGGTTCGTTATCAGGATGGTAGTGTTCTGGCACAGTTGGGTGAACCTGACATGCGTACACCTATTGCCCATACCATGGCATGGCCAGAACGAGTGACGTCCGGTGTTAAGCCTGTCGACTTTTGCAAACTCAGTGCGTTGACGTTTTCCGCACCTGATTACCAGCGTTATCCATGCCTGAAACTGGCGATGGACGCGTTTGAGCAAGGGCAGGCGGCAACGACCGCACTCAATGCCGCGAATGAAATTACCGTTGCCGCATTCCTGGCGCAGCAGATCCGATTTACCGATATTGCTGACCTGAATTTATCCGTGCTGGATAAGATGGATTTACAGGAGCCGCAGAGCGTTGATGACGTGCTGAAGGTTGATGCTCTCGCGCGGGAGGTCGCCAGAAAAGAAGTGATGCGACTCTCAAGCTGATGATAATCCCTCTACGGAGAATCGTGCTATTTGTTAGCGTTGGGCTTCGGTGATATAGTCTGCGCCACTCGATCGCGGGTATTTGCTTTTTTTC
Organism: Citrobacter sp. A316; assembly: GCF_002042945.1. Classification (NCBI taxonomy): domain Bacteria; kingdom Pseudomonadati; phylum Pseudomonadota; class Gammaproteobacteria; order Enterobacterales; family Enterobacteriaceae; genus Citrobacter; species Citrobacter sp. A316. The sequence continues at coordinate 28,014 of NZ_MVFZ01000002.1, read as the reverse complement.
GGTCGGGTAAGCCGTGGTTTGACACGGCTTTTTTGTGGATGGGCTTCAGTATTCCTGAGTACCGTAAATCCTTTCAGGGACTAATAACGCGTTATGTTGTCTGCAACTAAACCATTAAGCGAAAATTTGCCAGCACATGGTTGTCGCCATGTCGCAATTATCATGGATGGCAATGGCCGCTGGGCGAAAAAGCAAGGGAAGATTCGCGCCTTTGGGCATAAGGCCGGAGCAAAATCCGTCCGCCGGGCTGTCTCCTTTGCTGCCAATAACGGTATTGATGCGTTAACGCTGTATGCCTTTAGCAGTGAGAACTGGAACCGACCTGCGCAGGAAGTAAGTGCGTTAATGGAACTGTTTGTGTGGGCACTTGATAGCGAAGTGAAAAACCTACATCGCCATAACGTACGTCTGCGTATTATCGGGGATATCAGTCGATTTAACTCACGTTTGCAAGAACGGATTCGCAAATCAGAAGCGATTACCGCCCAGAATACCGGGTTGACGCTGAATATTGCAGCGAATTACGGTGGACGGTGGGATATTGTCCAGGGAGTCAGGCAACTGGCACAACAGGTGCGGGACGGTGTGCTGCATCCTGAGCAAATCGATGAAGAGATGCTCGGACAGCAAATTTGTATGCATGAACTGGCTCCTGTGGATTTAGTGATAAGGACTGGGGGAGAGCACCGAATTAGTAATTTTCTGTTGTGGCAAATTGCCTATGCCGAACTTTACTTTACCGATGTTCTCTGGCCCGATTTCGATGAACAAGACTTTGAAGGTGCGCTGCATGCCTTTGCTAATCGTGAGCGTCGTTTCGGCGGCACCGAGCCCGGTGATGAAAAAGCCTGATGGGGGTCGCTTTTGCTGAAGTATCGCCTGATTTCTGCTTTTGTTTTAATACCCGTTGTCATCGCGGCGCTGTTTTTGCTGCCGCCGGTGGGGTTCGCCATTGTTACGTTGGTCGTCTGTATGTTGGCCGCCTGGGAATGGGGACAGTTAAGCGGTTTTACCACGCGTACGCAGCGAGTCTGGCTGGCGGTTTTGTGCGGGCTATTGCTGGCACTGATGCTATTTTTGCTGCCAGAATACCATCGCAATATCCATCAACCGCTGGTTGAAGTATCGCTGTGGGCGTCGCTGGGCTGGTGGATCGTGGCGCTGTTACTGGTATTGTTTTATCCAGGTTCTGCGTCGGTCTGGCGTAATTCCAAAACATTACGCATAATTTTCGGCGTGTTAACCATTGTCCCGTTCTTTTGGGGAATGCTGGCGCTACGTGCATGGCATTATGATGAGAATCATTATAGTGGCGCGCTATGGCTGCTGTATGTCATGATCCTCGTTTGGGGAGCGGATTCTGGTGCGTATATGTTTGGTAAGCTGTTTGGCAAACATAAGCTGGCACCGAAGGTTTCTCCTGGTAAAACCTGGCAGGGTTTTATTGGCGGACTCGCCACTGCGGCCGTGATCTCATGGGGTTATGGCATGTGGGCGAATCTTGAAGTTGCGCCTGTCACCTTGCTCATTTGCTCCATCGTTGCAGCCCTGGCCTCCGTGCTGGGTGACCTGACCGAGAGTATGTTTAAGCGTGAAGCAGGTATTAAGGACAGTGGTCACTTAATTCCAGGACACGGCGGTATTCTGGATCGTATTGATAGCCTGACGGCTGCGGTACCGGTCTTTGCCTGCCTGTTGTTACTGGTATTCAGGACGCTCTAACGGATGGTCTTATGCTGAGTATTCTCTGGAATTTGGCTGCATTCATCATCGCACTTGGTGTGCTTATCACCGTGCATGAATTTGGTCATTTCTGGGTTGCACGGCGCTGCGGAGTCCGCGTCGAACGCTTTTCCATTGGCTTTGGAAAAGCGCTTTGGCGGCGTACCGATAAATCGGGTACGGAATACGTCATCGCCCTGATTCCCCTCGGCGGTTACGTCAAAATGCTGGATGAGCGAGCTGAACCGGTCGCACCGGAATTGCGCCATTACGCCTTCAACAATAAAACGGTTGGACAACGCGCAGCCATCATTGCCGCAGGTCCGATTGCAAACTTCCTTTTTGCTATTTTCGCTTACTGGTTGGTGTTTATCATCGGTGTCCCTGGCGTTCGTCCGGTTGTTGGTGAAATAACACCCAACTCGATTGCCGCACAGGCGCAAATTCAGCCGGGTACGGAACTAAAAGCGGTTGATGGCATCGAAACCCCTGATTGGGATGCCGTGCGATTGCAGCTGGTATCCAAAATTGGCGATGAGCATACGATCCTCAGCGTGGCGCAGTTTGGTAGCAATCAGCGGCAGGACAAAACGCTGGATTTACGCCATTGGGCATTTGAACCAGACAAAGAGGATCCTGTCTCTAGTTTGGGCATGCGTCCGCGCGGTCCGCAGATTGAACCGGTGCTGTCAGAAGTGCAGGTTAACTCCGCTGCAAGTAAGGCAGGTTTGCAAGCTGGCGACAGGATCGTTAAAGTCAATGGTCAGTCGCTGACGCAATGGATGACGTTCGTGACGCTGGTGCGCGATAATCCGGATAAGCCGTTAGCGCTAGATATTGAAAGGCAAGGAAGTTCCTTGTCTTTAACGTTAACCCCAGATTCAAAACAGGTTAACGGGAAGGCAGAAGGTTTTGCGGGCGTGGTGCCTAAAGTTATTCCTCTGCCTGATGAGTATAAGACTGTACGCCAGTATGGGCCATTCAGCGCCATCCTCGAAGCCTCGGATAAAACGTGGCAGTTGATGAAGCTGACGGTCAGTATGCTGGGAAAATTGATTACCGGTGATGTAAAACTGAACAACCTCAGTGGGCCGATTTCTATCGCCCAGGGGGCTGGGATGTCAGCGGAGTTCGGGATTATTTATTACCTGATGTTCCTTGCGCTTATCAGCGTGAACTTAGGGATAATCAACCTGTTTCCGTTGCCCGTTCTTGACGGGGGGCATCTGCTGTTCCTGGCGATTGAAAAGCTGAAGGGCGGTCCGGTATCCGAGCGGGTTCAAGACTTTAGTTATCGCATTGGCTCTATCTTGCTGGTGTTGTTAATGGGGCTTGCACTTTTCAATGATTTCTCTCGGTTGTAAGAGAGTGTTAGGAAGAACGCATAATAACGATGGCGATGAAAAAGTTGCTCATAGCGTCGCTGCTGTTTAGCAGCGCCACCGTATACGGTGCTGAAGGGTTCGTAGTGAAGGACATTCATTTCGAAGGCCTACAGCGAGTCGCCGTTGGTGCGGCTCTCCTCAGTATGCCGGTGCGCACAGGCGACACGGTTAATGATGAAGACATCAGTAATACCATTCGTGCTCTGTTCGCCACCGGTAACTTTGAGGATGTCCGCGTCCTGCGCGATGGTGATACCCTTCTGGTTCAGGTAAAAGAACGTCCGACGATTGCCAGCATCACTTTCTCCGGTAATAAATCGGTGAAAGATGACATGCTTAAGCAAAACCTCGAGGCGTCTGGCGTACGTGTTGGCGAGTCTCTGGATCGCACAACGCTTGCCGATATCGAAAAGGGCCTGGAAGATTTCTACTATAGCGTCGGTAAGTACAGCGCCAGTGTGAAAGCGGTGGTGACGCCGTTGCCGCGTAACCGCGTTGACCTCAAGCTGGTCTTCCAGGAAGGTGTTTCGGCGAAGATCCAACAGATCAATATCGTCGGCAACCATGCCTTCTCGACTGACGAACTTATCTCTCACTTCCAGTTGCGTGACGAAGTACCGTGGTGGAACGTGGTGGGCGATCGTAAATACCAGAAACAGAAACTGGCGGGCGACCTTGAAACCCTGCGCAGCTACTATCTGGATCGCGGTTATGCTCGCTTCAATATTGATTCCACTCAGGTCAGCCTGACGCCGGATAAAAAGGGTATCTACATCACCGTTAACATCACTGAAGGCGAGCAGTACAAGCTTTCTGGGGTTCAGGTGAGCGGTAACCTGGCCGGGCACTCCGCCGAAATTGAGACCCTGACGAAGATCGAGCCAGGTGAACTCTATAACGGCACCAAAGTGACCAAAATGGAAGATGACATCAAGAAGCTTCTGGGTCGCTATGGCTATGCCTATCCGCGCGTTCAGTCGCAGCCTGAAATCAACGACGCTGACAAAACCGTTAAATTGCGTGTAAACGTGGATGCGGGTAACCGTTTCTATGTGCGTAAGATCCGTTTTGAAGGTAACGACACTTCTAAAGACTCCGTTCTGCGTCGCGAAATGCGTCAGATGGAAGGCGCATGGTTGGGCAGCGATCTTGTCGACCAGGGTAAAGAGCGTCTGAACCGTCTGGGTTACTTTGAAACCGTTGATACTGATACTCAGCGTGTTCCGGGCCGCCCGGATCAGGTTGATGTAGTCTACAAGGTTAAAGAGCGTAACACCGGTAGCTTTAACTTCGGCGTCGGTTACGGTACCGAGAGCGGCGTGAGCTTCCAGGCTGGCGTTCAGCAAGATAACTGGTTAGGTACCGGTTATTCTGTCGGGATTAACGGCACCAAAAACGATTACCAGACCTATACTGAGTTGTCTGTCACTAACCCGTACTTCACCGTTGATGGTGTGAGCCTTGGTGGCCGCGTCTTCTATAACGACTTTGAAGCGGATGATGCAGACCTGTCCGACTATACCAACAAAAGTTATGGTACAGACGTGACGCTGGGCTTCCCGGTCAACGAATACAACACGTTGCGCGCGGGCCTGGGTTATGTACATAACAAACTGTCCAATATGCAGCCGCAGATCGCAATGGATCGTTATCTTGAGTCGATGGGACAATCCGCTGATACCAGCAGTTTTGCCGCTGATGATTTCACCTTTAACTACGGTTGGACATACAACAAGTTAGACCGTGGTTATTTCCCGACAGACGGTTCGCGTGTCAACCTGAACGGTAAAGTCACCATTCCGGGTTCTGACAACGAATACTACAAACTGTCGATGGATACCGCGACCTATATGCCGATCGATGACGACCACAAGTGGGTTGTTCTGGGTCGTACCAAGGTAGGTTATGGGGATGGCATTGGCAGCAAAGAGATGCCGTTCTACGAGAACTTCTACGCCGGTGGTTCCAGTACCGTGCGTGGCTTCCAGTCCAACACCATTGGTCCGAAAGCGGTCTATAAAAAGGGTGCTAGCACAGACTGGAATGACGGCGATAACGAAGAATGTACTCAGGATTCAGGCTGTAAATCAGATGATGCGGTAGGTGGTAACGCCATGGCTGTCGCCAGCCTGGAATTTATTACCCCGACGCCGTTTATCAGCGATAAGTATGCTAACTCGGTCCGTACTTCCTTCTTCTGGGATATGGGTACCGTTTGGGATACTAACTGGGATCCGTCATCTGCGCCGTCGGATGTGCCGGACTATAGTGATCCGAGCAATATCCGTATGTCAGCGGGTATCGCGTTACAATGGATGTCCCCATTGGGGCCGTTGGTTTTCTCCTACGCCCAGCCGTTCAAGAAGTACGATGGAGACAAAGCGGAACAGTTCCAGTTTAACATTGGTAAAACCTGGTAACTGTTCTTCGCAAAGGAATGTAGTGGTAGTGTAGCGATGACTTTAGGCGATCTTGCATGGGATCGCCTGGCCACGCAAAGAACTGCACCTTCGGGTGCAAATGGGATGGTAAGGAGTTAATTGTGAAAAAGTGGTTATTAGCTGCAGGTCTCGGTTTAGCGATGGCAACGTCCGCACAGGCTGCTGACAAAATTGCAATCGTCAATATGGGTAGCCTGTTCCAACAGGTTGCACAGAAGACGGGTGTTTCTGCTACGCTGGAAAACGAGTTCAAAGGCCGTGCCAGCGAACTGCAGCGTATGGAATCCGATCTGCAATCTAAAATGCAGCGTCTGCAATCAATGAAAGCGGGTAGCGATCGTACCAAGCTGGAAAAAGACGTTATGGCTCAGCGCCAGACTTTCTCTCAGAAAGCTCAGGCTTTCGAGCAGGATCGTGCACGTCGTTCCAACGAAGAACGTGGCAAACTGGTTACTCGTATCCAGACAGCTGTGAAATCTGTCGCCAGCAGCCAGAGCATTGATCTGGTCGTTGACGCAAACACCGTTGCATACAACAGCAGCGATGTAAAAGACATCACCGCTGACGTACTGAAACAGGTTAAATAAGTAATGCCTTCAATTCGACTGGCTGATTTAGCAGAGCAGTTGGATGCAGAATTACACGGTGATGGCGATATCGTCATCACCGGCGTAGCGTCCATGCAATCTGCGCAAACTGGCAATATCACGTTCATGGTGAATCCTAAGTACCGTGAACATTTAGGCGTATGCCAGGCTTCTGCCGTAGTAATGACGCAGGACGATCTTCCTTTTGCTAAGAGTGCAGCGCTGGTAGTGAAGAATCCCTACCTGACTTATGCACGTATGGCGCAAATTTTAGATACCACGCCTCAGCCTGCACAGAACATTGCACCGAGTGCAGTGATCGATGCAACGGCGAAGCTGGGTAGTAATGTCTCTGTGGGCGCAAATGCGGTCATTGAGTCTGGCGTAGAACTGGGTGATAACGTCGTTATCGGCGCAGGCTGCTTCGTCGGGAAAAATACCAAAATCGGTGCAGGTTCACGCTTGTGGGCGAATGTGACGATTTACCACGACATCCAGATCGGCGAAAATTGCCTGATCCAGTCAAGCACTGTCGTTGGATCTGATGGATTTGGTTACGCGAACGATCGCGGTAACTGGGTGAAGATCCCGCAGCTTGGTCGCGTGATTATCGGCGATCGCGTCGAGATCGGCGCTTGTACCACCATTGACCGTGGTGCTCTGGACGATACTGTGATCGGTAATGGTGTTATCATTGATAACCAGTGCCAGATTGCGCATAACGTTGTGATTGGCGACAATACGGCGGTAGCCGGTGGCGTCATTATGGCGGGTAGCCTGAAGATTGGCCGTTACTGCATGATTGGCGGCGCCAGCGTGATCAATGGGCATATGGAAATATGCGACAAAGTCACGGTGACTGGCATGGGTATGGTGATGCGTCCTATCACCGAACCTGGCGTCTATTCCTCAGGCATTCCGCTACAACCCAATAAGGTATGGCGTAAAACAGCTGCACTGGTGATGAATATTGATGATATGAGCAAGCGCCTCAAAGCGATTGAGCGCAAGGTTAATCAACAAGACTAAAGCACCGTTTTTGCATGTCTGACTTTTCGGCCTGTCCCATTCATACGATTGCGACAGGCCGTGTTATTATTGCCTTTTAGTATATTTTGACAGGAAGAGTATTTTGACTACTAACACTCATACTCTGCATATTGAAGAGATTTTAGAACTTCTGCCGCACCGTTTTCCGTTTCTGCTGGTTGACCGCGTGCTGGATTTTGAAGAAGGTCGTTTTCTACGCGCAGTGAAAAATGTATCCGTTAACGAGCCTTTCTTTCAGGGCCATTTCCCGGGTAAACCTATTTTCCCTGGCGTATTGATTCTGGAAGCGATGGCACAGGCTACCGGTATCCTCGCGTTTAAAAGCGTAGGAAAACTGGAACCAGGCGAACTGTATTATTTCGCGGGTATTGACGAAGCACGCTTTAAGCGTCCTGTCGTGCCTGGCGATCAGATGATCATGGAAGTGACTTTCGAAAAAACGCGCCGTGGCCTGACCCGTTTTAAAGGGGTTGCGCTGGTCGACGGTAAAGTTGTGTGCGAAGCAACGATGATGTGTGCCCGTAGCCGGGAGGCCTGATACGTGATTGATAAATCCGCCTTTATTCACCCGACCGCCATTGTAGAAGAGGGCGCCAGCATTGGTGCCAATGCCCACATTGGCCCATTTTGTATTGTTGGACCCCATGTTGAAATTGGTGAGGGTACCGTACTGAAGTCTCATGTTGTCGTGAATGGCCATACAAAAATTGGTCGCGATAACGAGATCTATCAGTTTGCCTCCATCGGTGAAGTTAACCAGGACCTTAAATATGCTGGCGAACCGACCCGTGTGGAAATTGGCGATCGCAACCGCATCCGCGAAAGCGTCACCATTCATCGTGGCACAGTGCAGGGCGGTGGAGTGACGAAGGTGGGCAGCGATAACTTACTGATGATTAATGCGCACGTCGCGCATGATTGTACGGTAGGCAACCGCTGTATTCTGGCGAATAACGCCACGCTTGCCGGACATGTTTCGCTTGATGATTTTGTTATCATCGGCGGCATGACTGCGGTGCATCAGTTCTGCATCATCGGTGCTCATGTGATGGTTGGCGGCTGTTCTGGTGTAGCCCAGGACGTGCCTCCGTATGTTATCGCCCAGGGCAACCACGCGACGCCGTTTGGCGTCAATATCGAAGGTCTGAAGCGTCGTGGATTCACCCGCGAAGCGATTACCGCGATTCGTAACGCCTACAAAGCGTTGTACCGTAGTGGTAAAACGCTGGAAGAAGTGAAACCAGAAATCGCGGAGCTGGCGAAACAGTATCCCGAAGTTCAGGCTTTCAGCGACTTCTTTGAGCGCTCAACGCGTGGCCTGATTCGTTAATGACTGAACAGCGTCCTTTAACGATTGCCCTCGTCGCCGGAGAAACCTCCGGCGATATTCTTGGTGCAGGGTTAATCCGTGCACTCAAGGCTCGCGTTCCCAATGCGCGTTTTGTTGGCGTGGCGGGTCCGCTGATGCAGGCCGAAGGCTGTGAAGCCTGGTATGAAATGGAAGAGCTGGCGGTCATGGGCATTGTTGAAGTGCTCGGACGCCTGCGCCGTTTACTGCATATTCGTGCCGACCTCACTCGCCGATTCACCGACTTAAAGCCGGATGTTTTCGTCGGCATTGATGCACCTGATTTCAACATTACCCTCGAAGGGAACTTGAAAAAACAGGGCATTAAAACCATTCATTATGTCAGTCCGTCCGTCTGGGCGTGGCGACAGAAACGCGTTTTCAAAATAGGCAGATCCACCAACATGGTGCTGGCCTTTCTGCCTTTCGAAAAAGCGTTTTATGACAAATTTAACGTCCCGTGCCGCTTTATCGGTCATACCATGGCAGATGCCATGCCGTTGGACCCGGATAAAAATGCGGCACGTGATGTTCTGGGCATTCCCCATGACGCTCACTGCCTGGCGCTGCTGCCAGGAAGCCGTGGTGCCGAAGTGGAGATGCTCAGTGCCGATTTTCTGAAAACGGCGCAGCTATTACGCCAGCATTATCCGGATCTCGAAGTGGTGGTGCCGTTGGTGAATGCCAAACGTCGCGAGCAGTTTGAGCGAATCAAAGCTGAAGTTGCACCGGAGCTTTCTGTTCATCTGCTCAATGGGATGGGACGTGAAGCAATGGTGGCCAGCGATGCCGCACTGCTGGCTTCAGGTACCGCCGCGCTGGAATGTATGCTGGCAAAATGCCCGATGGTGGTTGGCTACCGTATGAAACCCTTCACCTTTTGGCTGGCGAAGCGCCTGGTGAAAACGGATTACGTTTCGCTACCTAACCTGCTGGCGGGAAGAGAACTGGTTAAAGAGCTGTTGCAGGAAGAGTGTGAACCGCAGGCGCTGTCGCAAGCGCTGTTGCCGTTGCTGGCGAATGGTAAAACCAGCCATGCGATGCACGACACATTCCGTGAACTGCACCAGCAGATCCGTTGCAATGCCGATGAGCAGGCGGCGGATGCGGTCCTGGAGTTAGCGCAATGATTGAATTTGTGTATCCGCATACGCATTTAGTGGCGGGTGTGGATGAAGTCGGGCGCGGCCCTTTGGTTGGCGCAGTCGTCACTGCTGCCGTCATTCTGGATCCGGCTCGCCCTATTATCGGTCTTAACGACTCAAAAAAACTGTCAGAAAAACGTCGCCTGGCGCTGTTTGATGAAATTAAAGAAAAAGCGTTAAGCTGGAGCCTTGGTCGGGCGGAACCGCATGAAATCGACGAGCTGAACATTTTGCATGCCACCATGCTGGCCATGCAGCGTGCTGTTGCGGGTCTGCATATTGTGCCCGAATACGTGTTGATTGACGGCAATCGTTGCCCGGCATTACCGATGCCATCAATGGCGGTGGTCAAAGGTGATAGCCGCGTGGCGGAGATTAGCGCCGCATCGATTCTGGCAAAAGTGACCCGTGACGCTGAAATGGCGGCGCTGGATACGATTTTTCCACAGTATGGTTTTGCACAGCACAAAGGTTATCCAACCGCATTTCATCTGGAAAAATTGGCACTGCATGGTGCGACTGAGCACCATCGCCGCAGCTTTGGCCCCGTCAAACGCGCACTGGGACTCTCGTCCTGATTCTTGTGTCGAAGGAATCTGAAGATGTCTGAACCACGTTTCGTCCACCTACGGGTGCACAGCGACTACTCTATGATCGATGGGCTGGCGAAAACCGGACCGCTGGTGAAAAAGGCGGCCGCGTTAGGCATGCCTGCGCTGGCGATCACCGATTTTACCAACCTGTGTGGTCTGGTGAAGTTTTACGGAGCGGGTCACGGTGCGGGTATTAAGCCGATAGTTGGCGCAGATTTTCATGTCCGCAGTGAGCTGTTGGGCGATGAACTCGCGCAGCTCACCGTGCTGGCCGCAAATAATACCGGCTATCAGAACCTGACGTTGTTGATTTCGAAAGCCTATCAGCGCGGTTATGGCGCAGAAGGACCGGTTATCGACCGGGATTGGTTGGTCGAGCTAAAAGACGGTTTGATTTTGCTCTCCGGCGGTCGCATGGGCGATGTCGGACGCAGCCTGCTGCGCGGTAATAGCGCACTGGTTGACGAGTGCGTGGCGTTTTACGAAGAACATTTTCCCAATTGCTATTTCCTCGAACTGATTCGCACCGGCAGGCAAGATGAAGAAAATTATCTGCACGCTGCCGTAGCACTGGCCGAAACGCGTGGTCTACCGGTGGTGGCGACTAACGATGTCCGCTTCCTTGAAACCGGAGATTTCGATGCGCATGAAATCCGCGTAGCGATCCACGACGGGTTCACCCTTGATGACCCGAAACGCCCGCGTAACTATTCGCCGCAGCAGTATATGCGTAGCGAAGATGAGATGTGCGAGCTGTTCTCCGATATTCCGGAAGCACTGCAAAACACCGTCGAGATAGCCAAACGCTGCAACGTAACGGTGCGTCTGGGCGAATACTTCCTGCCGCAGTTCCCGACCGGCGATATGACCACCGAGGATTTTCTCGTGGCGAAATCACGCGAAGGGCTGGAAGAACGTCTCGAATTTTTGTTCCCTGACCCTGAAGTTCGTGCGCAGAAGCGCCCGCCTTACGATGAACGTCTGGAAGTTGAACTTAAAGTTATCAACCAGATGGGATTCCCTGGCTACTTCCTGATCGTTATGGAATTTATCCAGTGGTCGAAAGATAACGGCGTACCGGTAGGCCCGGGACGTGGTTCCGGCGCAGGCTCACTTGTCGCCTATGCGCTGAAAATTACCGATCTCGACCCGCTGGAATTTGACCTGCTGTTCGAACGTTTCCTTAACCCGGAACGTGTCTCAATGCCCGACTTCGACGTTGACTTCTGTATGGAGAAACGCGACCAGGTCATCGAACACGTGGCGGAAATGTACGGTCGTGATGCGGTTTCGCAGATTATTACCTTCGGTACGATGGCAGCAAAAGCGGTTATCCGCGATGTGGGCCGTGTGCTGGGGCATCCGTATGGTTTCGTTGACCGTATTTCGAAACTGGTGCCGCCCGATCCGGGCATGACGCTGGCCAAAGCCTTTGAAGCCGAACCCCAACTGCCGGAAATCTATGAGGCAGATGAAGAGGTTAAAGCGCTGATCGATATGGCGCGTAAGCTGGAAGGCGTCACGCGTAACGCCGGTAAGCACGCCGGTGGTGTGGTTATCGCACCGACAAAAATTACTGATTTTGCCCCGCTGTACTGCGATGAACAGGGGCTCCACCCGGTTACTCAGTTTGATAAGAACGACGTGGAATATGCCGGTCTTGTGAAGTTCGACTTCCTCGGCCTGCGTACGCTCACCATCATCAACTGGGCGCTGGAAATGATCAACGCGCGCCGTGAAAAGAACGGTGAGCCACCGCTGGATATTGCGGCTATCCCGCTGGATGACAAGAAAAGCTTCGATATGCTGCAACGCTCGGAGACCACGGCGGTCTTCCAGCTTGAATCACGTGGCATGAAAGACCTGATCAAACGTCTGCAGCCTGACTGCTTCGAAGATATGATCGCACTGGTGGCTCTGTTCCGCCCAGGCCCGCTACAGTCGGGGATGGTAGATAACTTTATCGACCGTAAGCATGGTCGCGAAGAGATTTCCTACCCGGACGTACAATGGCAGCATGAGTGTCTGAAACCGGTACTGGAGCCGACCTACGGCATTATCCTGTATCAGGAACAGGTTATGCAGATTGCCCAGGAGCTGTCCGGATACACCCTTGGCGGCGCGGATATGCTGCGTCGTGCGATGGGTAAGAAAAAGCCGGAAGAGATGGCTAAGCAGCGCGGCACCTTTGAAGAAGGGGCGAAAAAGCGCGGCGTCGATGGCGAACTGGCAATGAAAATCTTTGACCTGGTGGAGAAATTCGCCGGTTATGGATTTAACAAATCGCACTCCGCTGCCTATGCGCTGGTCTCTTACCAGACGCTGTGGCTGAAGGCGCATTATCCTGCTGAGTTTATGGCGGCGGTAATGACTGCCGATATGGATAACACTGAGAAAGTGGTTGGGCTAGTCGATGAATGCTGGCGTATGGGGCTCAAAATCCTGCCGCCGGATATCAACTCCGGGCTTTATCATTTTCACGTGAATGATGATGGCGAGATTGTTTATGGCATCGGCGCGATAAAAGGCGTGGGTGAAGGGCCAATTGAAGCTATTATTGAGGCGCGTAACGAAGGCGGTTACTTCCGCGAGCTATTTGATCTCTGTGCACGCACGGATATCAAAAAACTTAACCGCCGGGTGCTGGAAAAGCTAATCATGTCCGGGGCGTTTGATCGCCTTGGCCCGCATCGCGCGGCGTTGATGAATTCGCTCAACGACGCGCTAAAAGCCGCCGATCAGCATGCAAAAGCCGAAGCTATTGGTCAGGCCGATATGTTTGGCGTGCTGGCGGAAGAACCGGAGCAAATTGAACAATCCTATGCCAGCTGCCAACCGTGGCCGGAGCAGGTGGTATTAGACGGTGAGCGTGAAACGTTGGGGCTTTACCTGACGGGACACCCCATCAACCAGTATTTAAAAGAAATTGAGCGCTATGTCGGAGGCTACAGGCTGAAAGACATGCATCCGACAGAACGTGGTAAAGTCACCACGGCTGCGGGGCTCGTCATTGCTGCGCGGGTAATGGTCACCAAGCGCGGCAATCGTATCGGCATCTGTACACTGGATGACCGTTCCGGACGTCTGGAAGTTATGCTGTTTACCGATGCTCTGGATAAATACCAGCAATTGCTGGAAAAAGACCGCATACTTATCGTCAGCGGACAGGTCAGCTTTGATGACTTCAGTGGTGGGCTTAAAATGATGGCCCGTGAAGTCATGGATATTGACGAAGCCCGGGAAAAATATGCTCGCGGGCTTGCTATCTCGCTGACGGACAGGCAAATTGATGACCAGCTTTTAAACCGACTCCGTCAGTCTCTGGAACCCCACCGCTCGGGGACAATTCCAGTACATCTCTACTATCAGAGGGCGGATGCACGTGCGCGGTTGCGTTTTGGCGCGACGTGGCGTGTCTCTCCGAGCGATCGTTTGCTAAACGATCTCCGTGGCCTTATTGGTTCGGAGCAGGTGGAACTGGAGTTTGACTAATACAGGAATACTATGAGTCTGAATTTCCTTGATTTTGAACAGCCGATTGCAGAGCTGGAAGCAAAAATCGATTCTTTGACTGCGGTTAGCCGTCAGGATGAGAAACTGGATATTAACATCGATGAAGAAGTGCATCGCCTGCGTGAAAAAAGCGTAGAACTGACGCGTAAAATCTTCGCCGATCTTGGCGCATGGCAGGTAGCCCAACTGGCGCGCCATCCACAGCGTCCGTACACCCTGGATTATGTCCGCCTGGCGTTTGATGAATTTGATGAGCTGGCGGGCGATCGTGCCTATGCGGATGATAAAGCTATTGTCGGCGGCATCGCGCGTCTGGATGGCCGTCCGGTGATGATCATTGGTCATCAGAAAGGCCGTGAGACTAAAGAAAAGATTCGCCGTAATTTCGGCATGCCGGCGCCGGAAGGCTATCGCAAAGCGCTGCGCCTGATGGAAATGGCCGAGCGTTTCAACATGCCGATCATTACCTTCATCGATACCCCAGGGGCTTACCCGGGCGTGGGCGCGGAAGAGCGTGGTCAGTCTGAAGCGATCGCGCGCAACCTGCGTGAAATGTCGCGTCTGAGCGTACCGGTAATCTGCACCGTTATCGGTGAAGGTGGTTCCGGCGGCGCGCTGGCGATCGGCGTAGGCGATAAAGTGAATATGCTGCAATACAGCACCTATTCCGTTATCTCCCCGGAAGGTTGTGCCTCTATTCTGTGGAAAAGCGCCGACAAAGCGCCGCTGGCCGCAGAAGCGATGGGAATTGTTGCCCCGCGTCTGAAAGAGCTGAAGCTTATCGACTCTATCATCCCGGAACCGCTGGGCGGCGCGCACCGCAACCCGGAAGTGATGGCTGCGTCCCTGAAGGCACAATTGCTGGCCGATCTCGCCGATCTCGACGTGTTAAGCAAAGAAGATTTGAAAAACCGTCGTTACCAGCGTCTGATGAGCTACGGTTACGCGTAAACTGCATTAATTCTGAAAAGGGCCACAATGCTGTGGCCCTTTTTTTTACCTGCGGTTTGGCCAGGCTATGATTAACTAAGGTTTTTCCAGGAGGAACGCATGAATATCATTGCCATCATGGGACCGCATGGCGTCTTTTATAAAGATGAGCCCATCAAGGAACTTGAGCGTGCGCTGCAACAGCAGGGGTTTCAGATTATCTGGCCGCAGAATAGCGTCGACCTGCTGAAGTTTATCGAACACAACCCGCGAATTTGCGGCGTCATTTTTGACTGGGATGAATACAGTCTGGAGCTGTGCAGTGACATCAACCAGCTCAACGAGTATCTCCCGCTCTACGCCTTTATTAATACCCATTCGACGATGGATGTCAGCGCACACGACCTGCGTATGGCGCTGTGGTTTTTTGAGTATGCGCTGGGTCAGTCTGAAGACATTGCCACCCGCATTCGCCAGTACACCAGCGAATACCTCGATAACATCACGCCCCCTTTCACCAAAGCGCTGTTTACCTATGTGAAGGAAGGGAAGTATACCTTCTGTACGCCAGGACATATGGCGGGAACGGCGTACCAGAAAAGTCCGGTCGGCTGCCTGTTTTATGATTTCTTTGGCGGCAATACGCTGAAGGCCGACGTGTCCATTTCCGTGACCGAGCTTGGCTCATTGCTTGATCATACCGGTCCGCACCTGGAAGCGGAGGAGTATATCGCGCGTACTTTTGGTTCAGAGCAGAGCTATATGGTGACCAACGGCACCTCGACGTCGAACAAGATTGTCGGTATGTATGCTGCGCCTGCAGGCAGTACGCTACTGATTGACCGCAACTGCCATAAGTCACTGGCGCATTTGCTGATGATGAGCGATGTGGTGCCAATCTGGCTGAAGCCTACGCGTAACGCGCTGGGGATCCTCGGCGGTATACCCCGTCGGGAATTTACCCGCGCAAGTATTGAACGCAAGGTAGAAGAGACGACTCAGGCACAATGGCCGGTACACGCGGTGATCACCAACTCCACCTATGACGGGCTGCTGTATAACACCAACTGGATCAAGCAAACCCTGGATGTGCCCTCCATCCATTTTGATTCAGCCTGGGTGCCGTATACCCATTTTCATCCGATCTATCAGGGGAAAAGTGGGATGAGCGGCGAACGGGTACCGGGAAAAGTGATTTTTGAAACCCAGTCCACCCACAAGATGCTGGCGGCGTTGTCACAGGCTTCGCTGATCCACATTAAGGGCGACTATGACGAAGACACGTTCAACGAAGCCTTTATGATGCACACCTCCACGTCTCCGAGCTATCCGATTGTGGCGTCGATAGAAACGGCGGCGGCAATGCTGCGAGGCAATTCCGGCAAGCGGTTAATCAATCGTTCGGTGGAGCGGGCGCTGCATTTCCGGAAAGAAGTGCAGCGTCTGCGTGAAGAGTCGGATGGCTGGTTCTTTGATATCTGGCAACCGAAAAAAGTCGATGAAGCAGAATGTTGGCCGGTAGCGCCAGGTGAAGACTGGCACGGATTTGTTGATGCTGATGCCGATCACATGTTCCTCGACCCGGTTAAGGTCACTATTCTGACGCCGGGGATGGATGAACAGGGAAATATGAGCGAAGAGGGGATCCCTGCGGCGCTGGTGGCGAAATTCCTTGATGAACGCGGCGTCGTAGTCGAGAAAACGGGACCGTATAACCTGTTGTTCCTGTTCAGCATTGGCATTGATAAAACCCGGGCGATGGGGCTGCTGCGTGGCCTGACGGAATTTAAACGCTCGTACGATCTGAATTTACGGGTGAAAAATATGCTGCCGGATCTGTATGCCGAAGATCCTGATTTCTATCGTAATATGCGTATTCAGGATCTGGCGCAGGGGATCCATAAGCTGATCCTCCAGCACGATCTCTCCGGACTGATGCTGCGAGCGTTTGATACCTTGCCGGAAATGAAAATGACACCGCACCAGGCCTGGCAACGGCAGATCAAAGGTGAGGTGGAAACAGTAGCGCTTGATCAACTGGTAGGACGCGTGTCCGCCAATATGATCTTGCCTTATCCTCCCGGCGTGCCGCTCTTGATGCCCGGGGAAATGATCACTGCCAAAAGCCGGGCTGTCCTCGATTTTCTTCTGATGCTGTGTTCAGTGGGACAGCGCTACCCGGGATTTGAAACCGATATCCATGGCGCTAAACTGGGCGAGGATGGCGTGTATCGCGTGAGAGTCTTAAAAATGGCATAACGACTTGCCTGACCCTAAGACGTACGAGTAACGTTCTGACAGAAAAAATGAAAGAGGCGATGACGCTATGCTGGGATTAAAACAGGTTCACCATATTGCCATTATTGCAACGGACTACGCGGCGAGTAAGGCATTTTACTGCGATGTGCTTGGCTTTACGCTGATGAGCGAAGCCTATCGGGAAGAGCGTGACTCGTGGAAAGGTGATTTGGCATTGAACGGCCAGTATGTGATTGAGCTTTTTTCTTTCCCGTTTCCACCTTGCCGCCCGAGCCGACCAGAAGCCTGCGGTTTGCGCCATCTGGCGTTCAGCGTGGAGGATGTGGAAAAGTCGATCGCGCATCTGGAAGCACACCACGTGAAGTGTGAATCCATACGTATCGATCCATTTACCGGTAAACGCTTTACGTTTTTCAACGATCCGGACGGATTGCCCCTCGAACTGTACGAGCTGTAAGGCTTGTCATTGTGGCGTTAGCCCGGTAACGTGCCGGGCAATGCCATTGTAAGTAACCATCATGACAACACTCACGCTGAACACTTCACTGCTGAATTCTCAATCGATTCTGGTCGCCTTTAGCGGCGGGCTGGATTCCACCGTATTGCTGCATCAGTTGGTGCTGTGGCGAGCGCTGCATCCTGATGTCGCTTTACGCGCAATCCACATTCATCACGGATTAAGCCCACACGCAGACAGTTGGGTGCAGCACTGTGAGTCGGTATGTGCGCAGTGGCAGGTGCCGCTGGTGGTTGAACGAGTCCATCTTGAGGATGATGGTCTGGGCATCGAAGCTCAGGCACGACGCGCGCGCTATCAGGCGTTTGCGCAGACCTTACTACCGGGCGAGGTCCTGATGACCGCCCAGCATCTCGATGACCAGTGCGAAACCTTTCTGCTGGCGCTTAAGCGCGGCAGCGGTCCTGCCGGACTTTCCGCCATGGGCGAAAACTCACCTTTCGCCGGAACCCGGCTGATTCGACCGCTGCTGGCGCAAACGCGAGAGGCGCTTGAAGCATGGGCGCGGCAACATGAATTATGCTGGATTGAAGATGAAAGCAATCAGGATGATACCTACGATCGCAATTTCCTCAGATTGCGTGTTAACCCGTTGATCCAACAGCGCTGGCCGCACTTCGCGCAAGCCGTAGCCCGCAGCGCCGCGCTGTGCGCTGAGCAGGAGAGTTTACTGGATGAACTGCTGGCCAGCGACTTAGCCGATTGCATCACAGCCCACGGCACACTATTAGTGGCGCCATTAATGATGATGAGTGGTGTGCGTCGTGCCGCGCTGCTTCGTCGCTGGCTGGCGGGGGTAAATGCGCCGATGCCTTCCCGTAATGGGCTGGAGCGTATCTGGCAGGAAGTGGCGCTGGCGCGGGAAGATGCCTCACCCTGTTTTCGCCTCGGGGAGTGCGAGGTCCGTCGTTATCAGTCACAGCTGTGGTGGGTGAAGTCGGTCGACGGGCAAAGTGAAACCGTTATCCCGTGGTTAGAGTGGAAAACACCGTTGGCGCTGCCTGCCGGATTGGGTTCAGTTCAGTTAATCTCTGCGGGTGAATTGCGTATGCCGCAAGCGGATGAAGCCGTCAGCATCCGTTTTAAAGCGCCCGGAGTATTGCATATTGTCGGGCGTAACGGTGGACGGAAACTAAAGAAAATCTGGCAGGAGCAGGGGATCCCGCCCTGGCGACGAGATACCACACCGCTGCTGTTTTATGGCGAAACGTTGATTGCTGCTGCGGGTGTTTTCGTCACGCGTGAGGGTATAGCGGAAGATGGGGCTGGTGTGAGTCTGGTATGGCGTGCCTGATGGCGCTGCGCTTATCAGGCCTACGCATCACATGGAAAGTAGGCCGGATAAGGTGCAAGAAAGATTAAGATTCGCTGACCACCACGGTGCCGATTTGCGGGTGGCTGAAGCTGGCAATTTTGTCGAGACGAAGCTCCCGGGTTTCACCCGCGACATCTGCGACCAGATATTCCACGTTTTTACGCGAAACCAGGTCGTTCGCTTTCGCCTGCAAAACTTCGCCATCTTTTAGCGCCAGCGTCAGTAACAAATGGTGCTGGCAGGCGAGTTCAAGATTGTCGTAATCATCGCAGTTGATGGGTTGATACGTTTCATTCATTGACATAATCGCTCACCAGTAAGTTCGCGGCAGCATACGCCGCTTTTTCCCTGACCGACTCTGGAAGGGCGCTGTCTGCCGCCACTTCATTAAGCACCTTCAATACGCAACCCAGCGCATCCGGGATATACCCTAAGTCTCCGCTGGCGATTTCCGCGTACCGCTTGCGTATTAACTCACAATATTTTTCCACATGCCCTCCTGTCAGCACTCTGACTTAACCGTGGATGCAAGTCTAAGCCTACGAAGATAAACTCTGTTTAGCAAGGTGACTATACCATACTCATTCAAGCAATATCAGCGCCTTGATAGAGGAGCAGTTAGCAGCCTTTTGCCGCAGTTTTCGCTACAATGTGCGCCTGATTCGAAAGGAGTTCTCTCATGGCGCTTAAAGCGACAATTTATAAAGCCGTCGTCAACGTAGCGGATCTTGACCGCAACCAGTTTCTTGACGCGGCCTTGACGCTGGCGCGTCACCCCTCTGAAACCCAGGAGCGCATGATGCTGCGTCTGCTGGCCTGGATTAAATATGCCGACGAGCGGCTGCAGTTCACGCGTGGCTTGAGCGCGGAAGACGAGCCTGAAGCATGGCTGCGTAACGATCATCTGGGCATCGATCTTTGGATTGAGCTGGGTCTGCCGGATGAGCGCCGTATTAAAAAAGCCTGTACCCAGTCTGGCGAGGTTGCTCTGTTTGCCTACAACAGCCGTGCGGCTCAGATCTGGTGGCAGCAAAACCAGAACAAATGTGCGCAGTTTAAAAATCTCACCGTGTGGTATCTGGATGATGAACAGCTGGCGCAACTGAGTGATTTTGCTGGTCGTACAATGGCGCTGCAGGCAACTATCCAGGACGGTGCTATCTGGCTGTCCGACTCTCAGAACAATCTGGAAATTCATCTGACCGCGTGGCAGCCGCGTTGATGATTGTTATCTCCCGAAACGTCTCTATCCCTGACAATGAGCTGGAAATCACGGCGATCCGGGCACAGGGCGCGGGCGGTCAGCACGTTAACAAGACCTCGACGGCTATCCATTTGCGCTTTGACATTCGGGCCTCTGGCCTGCCAGAGTATTACAAGGAACGTCTGCTGGCTGCCAGCCATCATCTGATTAGCGGTGATGGCGTGATCATCATTAAGGCGCAGGAATACCGTAGCCAGGAACTCAATCGGGAAGCGGCAATCTCCCGGCTGGTGGCGGTGATAAAAGAATTAACCGCAGTGCAAAAAAGCCGACAGGCAACTCGCCCTACGCGCGCCTCGAAAGAGCGCAGGTTGTCATCGAAGGCGCAAAAATCCACAGTGAAAGCACTGCGCGGGAGAGTTCGTCGAACGCAAGACTGACGAGCGGGAATAAAAATTAATAAGGAATTGATAGTGAAAACAGCAATATTGTCCGTGGTCGCTGCATGCACGCTTTTTTCCTTGATCGGCTGTAATAACCGTACTGAAGTTGAAGTACTACAGCCGACGCGGGCGGCAGAATTAAAACCGATGCAGCAAAGCTGGCGTGGCATCTTACCTTGCGCGGACTGCGAAGGGATTGAAACCTCGCTGTTTCTGGAAAAAGACGGTACATGGGTGATGAACGAACGCTATCAGGGCGTGCGGGATGAACCGTCTTCGTTTGCCTCTTATGGCACATGGGCGCGTACAGCCGACAAACTGGTGCTGACCGACAGCAAAGGTGAAAAGTCGTACTACCGGGCTAAAGGCGAGGCGCTGGAAATGCTCGATCGTGAAGGTAACCCGATTGAGTCACAGTTTAACTACACGCTCCAGCCGGTTTCCGCCAGCTTACCGGTGACGCCAATGCCGATGCGAGGCATGTATTTCTATATGGCAGACGCGGCAATCTTTACCGACTGCGCAACGGGTAAACGGATGCCGGTGGCGAATAACGCTCAGCTTGAACGTGACTATTTAGCCGCGCGTGCCGAAAACGGACAGTCCGTACTGCTTACGCTTGAGGCGCATTTCACGCTGGAGTCAAACCCGGATACGGGTGAGAAAGTGAAAACGTTGATGGCGGATAAAGATGCGAAATTTATCCCCGGTAAAGCATGTAATTAATCGATAGAAAAAAGGCCCTGATAATCAGGGCCTTTTTGTTGGTATTAACCTTTAATGGCTTTGACCAGGAAGTCGACGATGTCGCCGGTTTTAATTAGCTCTTTCTCGCCGTTACGACGGTATTTGTATTCGATATCGTCGTTATCGAGGTTACGGTCGCCCAGCACGATGGTGTGCGGAATACCGATCAGTTCCATATCGGCAAACATCACGCCCGGACGTTCTTTACGGTCGTCCATCAGTACTTCAATGCCCTGCGCGCGCAGCTCAGCGTACAGCTTCTCAGCCAGCTCCTGCACACGGTAGGATTTGTGCATGTTCATTGGCAGAATGGCAACCTGGAACGGGGCAATGGCATCTGGCCATACGATGCCACGATCGTCGTAGTTCTGTTCAATAGCGGCGGCAACCACGCGAGTGACCCCGATACCGTAGCAGCCCATAGTCAGCGTTTGGTTACGGCCATCTTCGCCCTGAACGGCGGCTTTCATCGCTTCAGAGTACTTGGTACCCAACTGGAAGATGTGACCCACTTCGATACCACGTTTGATCATCAGCGTACCTTTGCCGTCCGGGCTAGGGTCGCCGGCGACCACGTTACGGATGTCAGCAACTTCCGGGGTGGCCACGTCGCGATCCCAGTTGATACCGAAATAGTGTTTACCGTCGATGTTGGCACCAGCAGCGAAATCGCTCATTACTGCAACGGTACGGTCGATAACCACCGGAATTGGCATATTGACCGGACCAAGCGAGCCAGGACCTGCTTTCACCAGCGCACGAATTTCTTCTTCGGTGGCAAAGGTCAGCGGGCTGGCAACCTGTGGCAGTTTTTCCGCTTTGACTTCGTTCAGCTCGTGATCGCCGCGAACCAGCAGTGCAACCAGCGGGTAGCTGCTGCCTTCAACCGCTTTCACCAGCAGGGTTTTCACGGTTTTCTCGATAGGCAGGTTGAACTGCTCAACCAGTTCGGCGATGGTTTTAGCGTTCGGCGTATCTACCAGCGTCATTTCCTGGGTTGCTGCCGCGCGCGGCTCTTTCGGCGCAACGGCTTCGGCAAATTCGATGTTCGCCGCATAGTCAGAGGAGTCGGAGAAGATCACATCGTCTTCGCCGCTCTGCGCCAGCACCTGGAATTCGTGAGAGGCGCTACCGCCGATAGAACCGGTATCCGCTTGTACTGCACGGAAATCCAGCCCCATACGGCTGAAGATTTTGCTGTACGCAGCGTACATCGCGTCGTAGGTTTCCTGCAGGGATTCCTGAGAGGTGTGGAAAGAGTAGGCATCTTTCATCAGGAATTCGCGGGAGCGCATTACGCCGAAGCGCGGACGGACTTCGTCACGGAATTTGGTCTGGATCTGATAGAAGTTCAGCGGCAGCTGTTTGTAAGAGCTCAGCTCGTTACGGATCAGGTCGGTGATCACTTCTTCATGCGTTGGGCCGAGGACGAACGAACGATCGCCACGGTCAGCAATACGCAGTAGTTCAGGGCCGTATTGTTCCCAACGGCCGCTCTCTTCCCACAGTTCAGAAGGCTGAACGACCGGCATCAACACCTCGATCGCACCGGCGTTGTTCATCTCTTCACGCACGATGTTTTCGACTTTTTTCAGGACGCGCACGCCGGTCGGCAGCCAGGTATATAACCCGGAGGCCAGCTTGCGGATCATCCCGGCGCGCAGCATCAGCTGGTGGCTGATGACTTCGGCGTCGGCAGGTGTCTCCTTCAGAGTGGAGAGCAGATATTGGCTAGTACGCATGTTGTTACGGTTCCAGTTGAACGATCGAACAGGCTCAAAACGAGCCTGGCACAAAACAAAAGTGGTTTAGTTTACCAGCGAGAAAGGGATGTCAAAAGAGTACGCGATGCAATTTAGCGGGCTTCCAGAGCAAAGACCTCAAATCCTGACGGCGTGACGCGCCAGCGGACGTTAAAGTCCAGCAGCCAGACGGCGTAGGTTTTGCCTTCTTCCTCATTTTTACGATAGGCAGGACGCGGATCCTGCGCCAGCACTTCGGCAATAAACTGACGAAGATGCGGGTAACGTTGTTCGAGCTTCGGTAGCTGCTCCGCGAGATCTTCACTGAACGTCACCTCGACGCTGGCCTGCGGCGCGTCCTGGGCATAGCTGGCGCGAGCGTCAGGCAGCGATTCGGCAAACGGCAGATACGGCTTAATATCCACTACTGGCGTTCCGTCAACAAGGTCCAGTCCGCCGAGTTCGAGGATTACGTGCTCTTTATGGCAGCGGATGCCCCGCAGCTCAACCAACGACATGCCAACAGGGTTAGGTCGAAACGTTGAACGCGTGGCGAAGACACCCATTCTGGCGTTGCCGCCAAGACGGGGAGGGCGCACGGTCGGACGCCATCCACCTTCCATTGTCTGGTGAAAAACAAAAATCACCCACAAATGACTGAAGGCTTCCAGGCCGCGAACGGCATCGGCCTGGTTATAAGGTGCGAGCAAATGCAGTTCACCGCTGGCGCTTTTAACCAGACCTGGCTGGCGTGGAACGGCGAACTTTTCTTTATAAGGTGAGCGGATAACGCCTATTTGCTCGAACTGAAAATGGCTCATTTCGCCGAAATGTTCAGTGCAGAACCGATGCAAACTGCCTGACGATAGCAACCCGGCGTTCCGCTGGTCACTTCGCAACTGTGCAGCAATACCGCATTAGCTTTCATTTTTGATGCGTTAATCTGCATGCGTTTGCGCGCGGTTGGAATGCTCGGAGGGGAATCCTGGTTTGAAGCCTGGCAGGATTCACCGCTGACTTCACCGAGATCGCGGAACGGTTTGCCTACTAAATCTTCAGCGTTAGTAATGATTCTTACCGGCGTCGCGCGCGGTGCTTTCGGTTTTTCCGGCTCCGCTTTCGGCGGGGTTGCGGTGCTTTGAACGGGTTCAACAGGGGATCTGCTTAACATAGAACAGCCGCTCAGCAAGAGTGCTACTAAACAGATCGGTAAAGCACGCATAATATTTCCTCAATGAATGATCTAAACGTCAGATATTGAATCAGGTGCTTGCATAAATGACAAGACGGGCAAGCGCCCGTCCTGATGATATTACAGATTCTGTAAACAGCCTAAAATTACCAGCCCTTAACAGCACCGCCGTTGAAGACTTTGTTTGCTGCTTCGTACACTTCGTCAGACTGGTATGCTTCAACGAATTTCTTCACGTTCTCAGCATCTTTATTGTCTTCACGAGTCACAATCAGGTTTACGTACGGGGAATCTTTATCTTCAACAAAGATACCGTCTTTTGCCGGAGTCAGGCCGATCTGGCTGGCGTAGGTGGTGTTGATGACCGCCAGCGCGATTTGTGCATCGTCCAGGGAACGCGGCAGCTGCGGCGCTTCCAGCTCAACCAGCTTCAGGTTTTTCGGGTTTTCAATTACGTCCAGCGCGGTCGGCAGCAGGCCAACACCGTCTTTCAGTTTGATTAAGCCCACTTTTTGCAGCAGCAGCAAGGAACGGCCAAGGTTAGTCGGGTCGTTTGGAATCGCGACCTGTGAACCGTCCTGCAGCTCATCCAGTGATTTGATTTTTTTGGAATAGCCCGCAATCGGGTAAACAAAAGTATTACCTGCGGCAACCAGCTTGTAACCGCGATCTTTGATCTGCTGGTCCAGGTATGGTTTGTGCTGGAAGGCGTTAGCATCGATGTCGCCTTTGCTCAGCGCTTCGTTAGGCAGGACGTAATCGTTGAAAGTGACCAGCTCAACGTCCAGACCGTATTTTTCTTTTGCCACTTTCTGCGCGACTTCTGCAACCTGCTGCTCTGCGCCAACAATAACGCCCACTTTGATGTGATTAGGATCTTTTTCATCCTGACCGCAACCCACAAGTGCCAGAGAACCGATCAGGGCTCCAACTGCCGCAAAGGTTTTGAATTTGAACGCCATGCTTATTTCCTTTTCTTAATGAGTTTTTAGTGTTGTGTGCAACGTTATTTGTGCGTGACAGCCCGGACGATGCGATCGCCGGATAACTGAATTAAATAAACCAGAACGACGAGCAATACCAGTACTGTATTCATTACTGTAGCGTTGTAACCAATATAGCCGTACTGATAACCAATCTGCCCAAGACCACCGGCACCGACGGCACCGCCCATCGCGGAGTAACCAACCAGCGTGATAAGGGTGATGGTGGCCGCATTAACCAGTCCTGGCAGCGCTTCTGGCAGTAATACCTTACGTACAATCTGCAGCGGCGTGGCGCCCATCGCACGAGAGGCTTCTATCAGTCCGGTCGGGATTTCGAGCAGCGCGTTTTCCACCATACGGGCGATAAACGGCGCGGCTCCGACGGTCAGCGGAACGATAGCTGCCTGCAGTCCGATAGAGGTGCCTACGATCATGCGGGTGAACGGAATCATCCACACCAGTAAGATAATGAACGGGATGGAACGGAAAATGTTCACCAGCGCAGAGAGCGTACGGTAGAGCTTCGCGTTCTCAATGATTTGCCCCGGACGCGTTACGTACAGCAACACGCCAACCGGCAGACCAATCACAAAGCCAAAAAAACCGGACACAAAGGTCATTGCCAGCGTTTCCCATACGCCGCGAACCAGCAGCCACATCATCGGCTCAGACATAACCCAGTACCTCTACTTTTACATGGTGTTCCTGCAACCAGCTGATGGCTGCTTGTGTATCTTCCTGTGTGCCGTGCATTTCAGTCAGCATGATGCCGAACTTCACGCCGCCGGCGTAATCCATCTGCGCGCTAATAATGTTGTTATTCACATTGAAGCGACGGGCCGTCTCAGAGAGCAATGGCGCATCGACCGAATGACCGGTGAATTCCATACGCAGCATCGGTACGCTGTCGGCTTCCGGCTCCGTTTTTAAACGTTCCAGATAATCTTCCGGAATATCCAGGTGCAGCGTGGACTGGATAAATTTCTGTGCCAGCGGCGTTTTCGGATGAGAGAAAACTTCGCTGACGGTGTCTTGCTCAATCAGTTCACCATTACTGATGACCGCCACGCAGTCACAAATACGTTTTACAACGTCCATCTCGTGAGTAATCAGCAGAATGGTGAGTCCCAGACGACGGTTAATGTCTTTCAATAATTCCAGAATCGAGCGGGTCGTTGCCGGATCGAGTGCGCTGGTGGCTTCATCGCACAGCAACACTTTGGGATTACTTGCCAGCGCTCGGGCGATCGCCACACGCTGTTTTTGTCCACCAGAAAGGTTGGCTGGGTAGCTATCGTGCTTGTCGCCAAGACCAACCAAATCCAACAGTTCTGTTACGCGGCGTTTGATCTCTTCTTTTGGCGTGTTATCCAGTTCCAGCGGTAGCGCGACGTTGCCGAACACCGTACGGGAAGAGAGCAGGTTAAAGTGCTGAAAAATCATGCCGATTTGACGGCGAGCTTTAGTCAGTTCTGACTCAGAAAGCGTCGTCAGCTCCTGACCGCCGACCTGAACGCTGCCTTCAGTAGGGCGTTCAAGTAAGTTAACGCAGCGGATGAGCGTACTTTTACCGGCACCGGAGGCGCCAATAACGCCATAAATCTGCCCGGCAGGAACATGCAGGCTGACATTATTTAGCGCCTGAATGGTGCGAGTCCCCTGCTGGAACACTTTGGTGATATTCGAAAGTTTAATCATTGGTTATTTATTATCGTAATTAAGTTAGCCGTGGCATTTTCGTCTGTCAGGTACGGTCGAAGCCGTCAACAAGATGGATGTTAAGGCATCCAGACGTCTAAATCAATCGGGCTTTGCACGATGAGCACTTTCTTGCCCGCTGAAACATGCGATACTAGAGCCACATGCCTTATTCAGGAGCTATAAAAGGTGGCAAAGTCTGTACCCGCAATTTTTCTCGACCGTGACGGTACCATTAATGTGGACCACGGTTATGTACATGAGATCGACGAGTTTGAGTTTATCGACGGCGTTATTGATGCCATGCGTGAACTTAAAAAGATGGGTTACGCGCTCATTATCGTGACGAACCAGTCTGGTATCGCGCGTGGTAAATTTACTGAGGCACAGTTTGAAACGTTGACCGAATGGATGGACTGGTCGCTGGCCGATCGCGACGTTGAGCTGGATGGTATCTACTACTGCCCGCATCACCCGCAGGGTACTGTAGAAGAGTATCGTCAGGTCTGCGACTGTCGTAAACCGCATCCAGGCATGTTTATCTCCGCCCGGGACTTCTTGCACATCGATATGGCCGCTTCTTATATGGTAGGCGACAAAATTGAAGATATGCAGGCGGCGGCAGCAGCGAATGTTGGCACGAAGGTATTGGTGCGCACGGGCAAACCCGTCACGCCAGAAGCAGAAAATGCGGCAGATTTGGTCATAAATAGTCTGGCAGACCTGCCAATGGCGATAAAAAAGCAGCAAAAGTAAGCGTTGTGGATAAAAGGTGAGCGGTTGAAACAAAATTGCATTTTTCCGCTTGTCTTCCTGAGTCGACTCCCTATAATGCGCCTCCATCGACACGGCGGATGTGAATCACTTCACACAAACAGCCGGTTCGGTTGAAGAGAAAAACCTGAAAATGAGGGTTGACTCTGAAAGAGGAAAGCGTAATATACGCCACCTCGCGACAGAGCGCTAAAGCGCGTCGCAACTGCTCTTTAACAATTTATCAGACAATCTGTGTGGGCACTCGAAGATACGGATTCTTAACGTCGCAAGACGAAAAATGAATACCAAGTCTCTGAGTGAACATACGTAATTCATTACGAAGTTTAATTCACGAGCATCAAACTTAAATTGAAGAGTTTGATCATGGCTCAGATTGAACGCTGGCGGCAGGCCTAACACATGCAAGTCGAACGGTAGCAC